>JANMAS010000551.1:0-7587 GCA_031359975.1 Burkholderiales bacterium | reverse complement strand
TGCCTTCGGGCGACTGGTTCGAGCGCCCGGGCTGGAAGGGCACACCGGCAGGCCTGGTGGGCAACCGCGCCGGGCAGAACACGCGGGGCGTGGATACGGTGGCCAACTCGGCCCTGCCGCACGACCCGTTGTCGACCTTCCTCACCTCCGACAACGCCATCCGCATCCAGGGCACGCAGGCGATGGCGGGCGAAAACCGGCACTCCATCAAACAGGCCGAAAGCACCTACGCGCTGATGCTGTACATGTCCAAATCATTGGGCGTGAATTGCACCTACTGCCACAACACACGAGCCCTGGCGCGCTGGGATGAGAGCACGCCACAGCGTTCGACCGCCTGGTACGGCATCCGCATGGTGCGCGACCTGAATATCGACTACCTCACGCCGTTGAAAGTGAAGTTCCCGGTCAATCGCCTGAGCCCCGAGGGCGATGGGCCCAAGGTGGGCTGCCAGACTTGCCACAAGGGCGCCTACAAGCCGCTGTACGGCGTGAGCATGCTGCCCGACTACCCCGAGTTAGCCGGCGTGATGCCCGAGCGCACGCTGCCGGTGGCAGAAGCCACACCGCCCGAGCCGCCACCTGCACCGGCGCAGAAGCCCTAGGTCAAAGCACAGGCCCTAAGCCAGTGCAGATTCCGCCGCAGCGGCTGTTGCGGCGGGCAGATCTTCGGTGGGCTGGCCGCCGAGGGCGTCGATCAGATCGTTGATCATCTGGCGCAGCTCGCCGGTGGTGATGGCCACGTCGGCATCAAAACCATTCGAGGCATCGGCCTTGGCAGCCGCCGAGGCATCCATGCCTGCGCCTTCGAGCACCACGTCGAGCAGCTTGATCTTGCGGATCGCCATCGACTCGGTGAGTACGAACGACACCCGCGACTGCCAGGTCATGGCCAATTGCGTGGGGATCTTGCCCTGGGCGATGTGAAGACCCACTTCTTCGATATCCAGCGTGTGGCGGGCATAGCGAACCGCCGACTTTTCGCGATCGGGCTGTTTGAGCTCGCAATCACGATCGACGGAGAACCCGGCCGGTGCTTCCTGGGTGGTGAGCCAATGCGCCATGGCGGTGGCGGGTGATTCCTGCGTTTGCAGCAGCGTGAGCCGTGAGGCGCCACCGAGCAGATCGACCAGCAGGCTGACGATCGCATCCGCCTTCTTGAGGCTGGCCGCGCCGATCACCACTTGCTGCGCCTGCAAGTCGATCCACACCCATATCGTGGACTGCTTCGGAAAGGCCCGCGGCAGGAGGCTGTGCACGATGTCGTCTTTCAGCTCGCGAGCGGCCTTGCCTTTGGGGCGCCGGCCGGTGTCGGCCTCGATCTTGTCCAGCCGCAGCGCCAGCTCGCTCTTCACCACCGACGACGGCACCGCCTTGCGCTCGCTGCACAGCCGCAGCATCAGATGGCCGGCCACGCTTTCCACCATCGCGCCGTGCTGTTCGCCGCGCGGCTCCACCCAGCCATTCGATTCCATCTGCGAAGCACCGCAGGCCATGAAGCGGCTGCCGGACAGGCGGGTTTCGAGTTCATCCACAGCCACGGCAAGCGGCGGTTCGATACGGTAGACCAGGGCATTCTTGAACATGGGCAGGAGCAATCGGCCGTGAGGCAAAGGGGCGCGGATTGTAGGAGGCCGTGCGGTATGTCGGCGGACCCGGGTGTTTGCACTCGATGGCCGATGCGGGCAGGGCGGCATACTGGCGCCCCTTTGACGCCGATCTGCCTTGTCAGGCGGCAACTGGAGCCAAGATGTCCACCAGCGCCTTCCCCCCTGATTTTTTGTGGGGTGCCGCCACCTCCGCCTACCAGATCGAAGGCTCGCCGCTGGCCGATGGTGCGGGGCCGAGCATCTGGCACCGCTTTTCGCGCACGCCGGGCATGATGCGCGACGGTGATACCGGCGATGTGGCTTGCGATCACTACCGCCGTGTCGATGGCGATGTGGCGATGATGAAGTCGCTCGGCCTGAAGGCGTACCGGTTTTCGATCGCGTGGGCGCGTTTGCTGCCCGAGGGGCGTGGCCGCATCAACCCCGCCGGCCTGGCCTTCTACGAGCGGCTGGTGGACAAGCTGCTCGAAGCCGGCATCCAGCCGATGGCCACGCTGTTTCACTGGGATCTGCCCGCTGCGCTCGACGATCGCGGCGGCTGGCTCAACCCGGATGTGGCCGACTGGTTTGCCGAGTATGCCGACGTGGCCTTCCGCAAGCTCGATGATCGGGTCAAGCTCTGGGCCACGCTGAATGAGCCATGGGTGGTCACCGACGGTGGCTACCTGCACGGTGCGCTCGCGCCCGGCCATCGCAACCGCTTCGAAGCACCGCTCGCCTCGCATCACCTGATGCGCTCGCATGGCAAGGCGGTGCAGGCCTATCGCGCCAGCGGCCGGCACCAGATCGGCCTGGTGGTGAACATCGAGCCCAAGGTCCCGGCCACCGATTCGGCCGACGACCTGCGTGCCACCGAGCGCGCGCAGGCCTACATGAACCGGCAATACCTCGACCCGGCGCTGCTGGGCCACTATCCCGACGAGATGCGCGATGTGTTCGGCGAGGCCTGGCCCGAGTGGTCGCAAGCTGACATGGACCTGATCCGTCAGCCCATCGATTTTCTCGGCGTTAATTACTACACCCGCAATGTGGTGAAGAACGATGATGCCAACTATCCGGTGCGGGTGGCCGCCGTGCGCCAGAAGCAGGCCACCTACACCGAGACCGGCTGGGAGGTGTATCCGAAGGGCCTCACCGATACCCTGGTGTGGATCAAACAGCGCTATGGCGACATCCCTCAGTACGTCACGGAAAACGGCGCCGCGTTTTTCGATCCCCCTGTGGCCGAAGGCGGCCGGATCGATGATCCTCTGCGCGTGGACTACTTTCGCAAGCACATCGGCGCCGTGGCCGATGCGATCCGCCAGGGGGTGGACGTGCGCGGCTACTTCGCCTGGTCGCTGATGGACAACCTGGAATGGTCACTCGGATTTTCCAAACGCTTCGGCATCGTGCATGTGAACTTCGAAACACTGGAGCGCACACCCAAGGCCAGCGCGCGCTATTACGCCGACGTGATCGCGCGCTCCGGTGCCGACCTCTGAGCACCCGGGCCGGATCGGCGCGTTGACGTGATGCAAAGACGGCGCTTCGTACAGCTCTCCGGGTTGGCTGCGGCCGGTGCGTTGGGATCGGCGTGCCAGGCACCCCGTGTTGCCACACGCTCGGCGCCGCCGCGCCCGAGCGAGATCGCGATGGGCCCGTCCGCGGCCATGCAGGCCGGCCTGATCGAAGACCTGGCACATCGCACCTTCCGTTATTTCTGGGAAACGGCCGACGAAAAAACCGGCCTCGTGCCGGATCGTTTTCCCACCGAGTCGGCGTGCAGCGTGGCCGGCATCGGCTTTGCCCTCACCGCCTGCGCGATCGGTGTCGATCGCGGCTATGTCACGCGGGCCGCGGCCACCGAGCGGGTGCTGCGCACGCTGCGTTTTCTGTACGAGTTGCCGCAAGGGCCGCAGGCTCGGGGCATGTCGGGCTACAAGGGATTTTTCTATCACTTTCTGGAGCCCTCCGACGGGCTGCGCGCGGGTGATTGCGAGGTGTCCACCGTGGATACCGCGTTGCTCCTGTGCGGCGCGCTGCATGTGCGCGAGTACTTCGATGCCGATGTGCCCGACGAGATCGCCATCCGCCGTATCGCCGATGCGATGTTCGATCGTGTCGATTGGCGCTGGGCGCAGGTGAGGCCGCCGTCGATCGCGCTCGGCTGGCTGCCCGACAAGGGCTTTCTGCCGTATGACTGGCGCGGCTACAACGAAGCGGCGATTCTTTACTTGCTGGCCATGGGCGCGCGCGAAAACGCGGTGGATGCCAGCGCCTGGAGCGTGTGGACCAGCACCTACCGCCGCAAGTGGACCACCTTCAACGGCCAGCAGACGCTGCACTTCCCGTCGCTGTTCGGCCACCAGTACGCCGCGGTGTGGGTGGATTTTCGGGGCATCAACGATGCCTTCATGCGCAGCCACAACACCGACTATTTCGAGAACAGCCGCCGCGCCGTGTATGCACAACGTGCCTACGCGATCCTCAACCCGCAGCGCTGGGAAGGCTACGGCCCCGACATGTGGGGCCTTACCGCGTGCGACGGCCCCGGCGACATGATTGCCCGTCACCAAGGCGAGGCGCGGCGCTTTCGCGGCTATTGGGCGCGAGGCGCCGGTGGTGCGGATGCTTTCGACGACGGCACCATCGCGCCCACGGCCGCCGCGTCGTCGATCGCCTTTGCGACGGAGATCGTGCTGCCGGCGATCGAGGCGATGGTGGCGCGGCACGGCCAGCACATCTACACGCCGTACGGCTTTCTCGACTCGTTCAACACCAGCCTGCGTGTTGACGTGGACGTGCGCTTCGGCCGCATCGTCCCCGGCTTCGGCTGGGTGGCGATGGACCACATCGCGATCGACCAGGGCCCGATCCTGGCGATGATCGCCAACTACACCGACGGCGCTGTCTGGCAGGCGATGGACGACTGCGAGATCCTGCAGCGCGGCCTGAAGCGCGCCGGCTTCAGCGGCGGCTGGCTCGACTACCCGTCGTGAACCCGCGGCAGCCGAAGCGACGGCGATGGATGGCCGGGGCCGCCGCGGCCGCCGGATGCCTGGCTGCCCCGGCGCTGGTGGGTTGCAAGCGCACGGATCGGCATAGCCCCATCCGCTTCTGGGCCATGGGCCGCGAAGGCGAGGTGGTGGGCGACCTGATCGCGCCGTGGCGCGCGGCGCATCCGGCGATCGAGGTGCGCATCGAGCAGATCCCGTGGAGCGCCGCGCACGAAAAGCTGCTGACCGCGTTTGCCGGCGATGCCACACCCGATATCGCGCAACTCGGCAACACCTGGATCGCGGAACTGGTGGCGCTTGGCGCGCTCGAGCCGCTCGCGCCATGGGCGGATGCCGCCGGCATCCGCGCCGCAGATCACTTCGAAGGCATCTGGCGTACCAACCAGATCGATGGCACGCTCTTCGGGTTGCCTTGGTACGTGGATACACGCCTGCTTTTCTATCGCACCGATCTGTTCAAGCGCGCCGGTGTGCAGGCGATGCCGGCGGATTGGGACGGCTTGGTGGCCGCGCTGGATGCGCTGCAACGCAGCGGTGTGCCGCACCCGCTGCTGCTGCCCTTGAACGAGCCCGAACCGCTGCTGGCCCTGGCGCTGCAACAGAGCGATCCCCTGCTGCGCGAAGGCGGCCGGTTCGGCAACTTTCGCAGCGCCGGTTTCCAGCGTGCGCTGGCGTTCTACATCGACCGTTTCACACGCGGCCATGCACCGTTTGTCACCCAGAACGTGATCGCCAACCTGTGGCAGGAGTTTGGCCGCGGCACCTTCGCTGCGTTCATTTCCGGCCCGTGGAACATCGGTGAGCTCGATCGCCGGCTGCCCGCCGCGTTGCGGACGAGTTGGTCCACCGCGCCCCTGCCGGGGCCGGGTGGGCCGGGCGCTTCTACCGCCGGCGGCTCCAGCCTGGTGGTGTTTCGCGGCAGTCGGCGCAAGGCCGAGGCGATGGATCTGCTGAGCTACCTGAGCCGCCCGGAGGTGCAACTGCGCTTTCACGCGATGACCGGCAATCTGCCGCCGCGCCGCGACACCTGGGCGCTGCCGCCCTTGGCAAGCGACGCGCGCTCGCGTGCCTTTGCCGATCAACTGGAACGGGTGAAGCCCACGCCCGCGGTGCCCGAGTGGGAGCGCATCGCGCAGGAGATGCAGCTGCAGGCCGCGCGTGCGCATCGTTACGGCACACCGGTGGCCGTGGCTACCGCGGCGCTCGATGAACGGGTCGACGCCTTCCTCGAAAAGCGCCGCTGGATGCTTGAGCGGGCCAGCGGCCAATGAAGCACGGCCATGTCGCCGGATGGATGTTCATCGCGCCTGCGGTGGCGGTGATCGCGATCTTCTTCGTGCTGCCGGTGATCGCCGGCCTGGCCTTGAGCTTCACCGATTACGAGATCTACGCGCTGGCCGACTGGCACAACCTGCGCTGGGCGGGCCTGGGCAACTACGCCGACGTGCTGGCGCTGCCGCTGTTCTGGAAGGCGCTGGGCAACACGCTGTATTTCGTGGCCGTGGGCGTGCCGCTGTCGATCGCGCTTTCGCTGGCCTGCGCGTTGCTGCTGCAATCGCCGCTGGCCCGTTTCAAGCCCTTGTTTCGCACCGCCTTGTTTGCGCCGGTGGTGACCACGCTGGTGGCGGTGGCGGTGATCTGGCGCTACCTCTTCCATGTGCGCTACGGCCTGCTCAACGAATGGCTGGCGGCCTTCGGCGTCGATCCGATCGACTGGCTCGGCGATCCGGCATGGGCCATGCCGTCGATCATCGTGTTCTCGGTGTGGAAGGGCTTCGGCGCCAACATGATCATCTTCATCGCGGCGCTGCAGGCGATACCGAACGACCTGTACGAAGCGGCGCGCATCGATGGCGCGTCGAGGTGGCGGCAGCTCGTCCACATCACCTTGCCGCTGCTCGGGCCCACGCTGTTTCTGGTGAGCGTGCTCACGATGACCGGCTACTTCCAGCTCTTTTCCGAGCCGTACGTGATGACGCAGGGCGGGCCGCTGGAGAGCACGGTGTCGGTGCTGTATTTGATGTACGAGGAGGGCTTTCGCTGGTGGAACCTGGGGCGCGCATCGGCGGTGGCGTTTTTGCTGTTCGTGCTGATGATGGTGACGACGCAGGGGCTGCTGTGGTGGGGCCGGCGCGGTCGCAGCGAGGAGGTGCGAGCGTGATGTCCAGTCGCATCGATCCGTTTGGCTGGCTGGTGAACGCGGCGTTGGTCGCCGCCGCCGCGTTTGCGCTCTTCCCGCTGCTGTGGATGGTGGCGGTATCGCTGATGGAGCCGGGTGAGTCGGCCACCTACCCGCCGCCGCTGTGGCCTGCGCACGCCACGCTGACGAACTACCGCGAGTTGTTCGAGCGCTCGGGCATGGGCGGCCATTTCATCAACAGCCTGGCCATCGCCAGCGGGGTGACGCTGATCTCGGTGCTGTTCAACCTGATGGCAGGCTACGCCTTTGCCAAGCTGCGCTTTACCGGCCGCGACGCGATGTTCAAGGCGCTGCTGGCCGCGCTGGTGATCCCCGGCCAGGTGGCGATGCTGCCGCTGTTTCTGATGCTCAAGCACATGGGGCTGGTGAACACCTGGGCCGGTGTGATCGTGCCGGGCATGGCGGGTGTGTTCGGCATCTACCTGGTACGGCAATACGCGCGCAGCCTGCCCGACGAACTGATCGAAGCGGCGCGCATCGATGGCGCGTCGGAGTGGCGCATCTTTGTCAGCGTGGTGCTGCCGCTGCTGCGGCCGGTGATCGTCACGCTCGCGGTGTTTGCCTTCCTCGGCAGCTGGAATGATTTCATGTGGCCGCTGATCGTGTTGACCGACAGCAGCCTGCACACGCTGCCGGTGGCGCTGGCCTCGCTCTCGCGCGAGCATGTGCAGGATGGCGAGCTGATGATGGCCGGTGCGGTGGTCACCATCGCGCCGGTGCTGCTGCTCTTTCTGGCGATGCAGCGGCATTACCTGCATGGGCTCACGATGGGGGGCGT
>JANMAS010000536.1:0-5921 GCA_031359975.1 Burkholderiales bacterium | reverse complement strand
TTCACGCCAACCCCGTCGTCAAAGGCATCCATATATTGGTAAACAAACTATGAATTCCCTTCTGACTTCCTTTTGCGTCATCTGCGTACCTTTGCGCCCTCTGCGTCCGGCTGTTTGTATTCCCACAGGAGAGTCCAAATGAAGCTCCTGATGATCGACAACTACGACAGCTTCACCTACAACCTGGTGCAGTACTTCGGCGAGCTGGGCGAGGAGGTGCGGGTGTTCCGCAACGACGAGATCACGCTCGAAGGCATCGCGGCGCTGAGGCCTGATCACCTGGTGCTTTCGCCCGGGCCTTGTTCGCCGGCCGAAGCCGGCATTTGCGTGTCGGCCATCGAAGCCTTCATCGGCAAGCTGCCCATCCTCGGTGTGTGCCTGGGCCATCAGGCGATCGGTGCGGCGCTGGGCGGCAAGATCGTGCGTGCGCAGCGGCAGATGCATGGCAAGGTGAGCCGCATCACCACCGATGGCAAGGGCGTGTATGCGGGCTTGCCGACCGAGTTCGATGTGATCCGCTACCACTCGCTGGTGATCGAGCGCGCGTCGCGGCCGGCGGTGCTGGAGGTCACGTCCACTTCGGAAGATGGCGAGATCATGGGCGTGCGGCATACCGGGCTCATCGGTAGCGCCACGCCGATGGAAGGTGTGCAGTTCCACCCTGAATCGATCCTCACCGAGCATGGCCACGCGATGCTTCGCAATTTCCTGGATCTGACGCGCACGGCTGGGCCTGGGCGCAACCCGCCCGCCGCGCAAGCGCAAGCAGCCTGGGTGTCGGCATGACGGCCGTGATCGATCTGCGCAGCGATACCGTCACACAGCCCACGGCCGCGATGCGCGCGGCGATGCACGATGCGCCGCTGGGCGACGACGTGTTCGGCGACGATCCCACCGTCAACCAATTGCAGCAACGCATCGCCGAACTCCTCGGCTTCGAGGCGGCGCTGTTCACCCCCACCGGCACGCAAAGCAACCTGTGCGCGCTGCTCAGCCACTGCGAGCGGGGCGACGAATACATCGTCGGCCAGTTTGCTCACACCTATCGTTGGGAAGGCGGTGGTGGCGCGGTGTTCGGCAGCATCCAGCCGCAGCCGCTGGCGCACCAGGCCGATGGCACGCTGGCGCTGGCCGACATCGAAGCCAACATCAAGCCCGACGACAGCCATTTCGCCCGCAGCCGCTTGCTCTGCCTGGAAAACACGCTCGGCGGCAAGGTGATGCCGCTGGCCTATCTGCGCGACGCCACCGCACTGGCGCGCCGGTATGGCCTGGCCGCGCATCTCGATGGCGCGCGCCTGTTCAATGCGGCGGTGGCGTCCGGCGCCGATCCGCGTGCGGCGGCACGCGAGATCGCGCAATGTTTCGACAGCGTCTCGGTGTGCTTCAGCAAAGGGTTGGGCGCGCCGGCAGGCTCGGCGCTGTGCGGATCGAAGGTGCTCATCGCCCGCGCTCAGCGGGTGCGCAAGATGGCCGGCGGTGGCATGCGCCAGGCGGGTGTGCTGGCTTCCGCCGCGTTGCATGCGCTCGACCATCACATTGATCGTCTCGCCGAAGACCATGCGCACGCCAAACGCCTGGCCGAAGGTTTGCAGGGCCTGCCCGGCGTGGTGGTGGAGCCGCCTGAGACGAACATGGTGTTCATCGATCTGGCGCCGGAGCGCGCCAGCGCGGCGGGGCGTGGCCCTGTCGACCGGGCGCGTGAGCGGGGTGTGCTGTTCACCGGGCTGTACCGGTTGCGGCTGGTCACGCACCTCGATGTGTCGACGGCGCAGGTCGACGATGCGATCCGCATCCTGCGCGAGATTCTTTGATCCGGTAAGCCTGGAGACAACCCAAATGGCCATCAACATCACCAACACCGAAGCCCTTACCCGCGTGATCGATCATCGCGAAATCTTCCACGACGAGATGCTGGCGTTGATGCGCCGGATCATGAGCGGCGAAATGTCGCCGGTGATGATCGCCGCGTTTGCTGTGGGCCTGCGCGTCAAGAAAGAAACGATCGGCGAGATCGCCGCCGCAGCGCAGGTGATGCGCGAATTTGCCACGCCGGTGCAGGTGGCCGACAAGACCCATCTGGTGGACATCGTCGGCACCGGCGGCGATGGCTCGCACACCTTCAACATCTCCACCGCGTCCACCTTCGTGGCTGCGGCGGCCGGCGCGCGGGTGGCCAAGCATGGGGGGCGCAGCGTGTCGTCCACCTCCGGCAGTGCGGATGTGATGGAGGCGCTGGGTGCATTCATCGGCCTCACGCCGGAATTGGTGGCCACCTGCCTGGCCGAAACCGGCGTGGGCTTCATGTTTGCGCCCAATCATCACGCGTCGATGAAACACGCTGCACCGGTGCGCAAGGAACTGGGCGTGCGCACCATCTTCAACATCCTCGGCCCGCTCACCAACCCGGCCGGCGCGCCGAACCAGTTGCTCGGTGTGTTCCATCCCGATCTGGTGGGCATCCAGGTGCGGGTGCTGCAGCGCCTGGGTTCTGACCATGTGATGGTGGTGCACGGCATGAACGGCATGGACGAGATTTCGCTTTCCGGCGAAACGCTGGTGGGCGAGCTGAAAGACGGCGAGGTGCGCGAATACGTCGTTCACCCCAGCGACTTTGGCTTGCCGGTGTACGACTCACGTGTGCTGCGCGTGGCCAACAAGGAAGAATCGGTGCAGTGCATCGAGCGTGCGCTGGGCAACGAAGACGGCCCGGTGCGCGATGTGGTGCTGCTCAATGCCGGCGCCGCGCTGCATTGCGCCGGTGTCACCAGCACCGTGGGCGACGGCGTCAAGCTGGCGCGCGAGACGGTGGCCTCGGGCGCCGCAGCCACCAAGCTCAAGCAATTCGTAGCTGCCACCAATCGGCTGAAGCCGGCCTGAGCCGCGAGCTTGGCCACAGCACCATGAGCGACATCCTCGAACGCATCGTTGCCGTCAAGCGCGACGAAGTGGCCGCCGCCAAGGCGGGCCGCAGTCTCGCCGATCTGCATGCCGCAGCGCAGGCGCGCCGGCATGACCTGCGTGACTTCGAGGCGGCGATGCGCCGGCGCATCCAGGCCGGCCAGCCGGCGGTGATCGCCGAGGTGAAAAAGGCCAGCCCGAGCAAGGGTGTGCTGCGCGAGCACTTTGTGCCCTCGGAGATCGCCGCCAGTTATGCGCAACACGGCGCGGCATGCCTGAGCGTGCTCACCGACGAATCGTTTTTCCAGGGCTCGCCGGCTTGTCTGGCGCAGGCGCGGGCGGCCTGCGATCTGCCGGTGCTGCGCAAGGATTTCATGATCGATGCCTACCAGGTGGTGCAGGCCCGGGCGATGGGCGCCGACTGCATCCTGCTGATCGTAGCCTGCCTGGATGACGCGCAGATGCTCGACCTCGAAGCGCAGGCGCACGAGCTGGGCATGGCGGTGCTGGTGGAGGCGCACGACGGCGCCGAGCTCGATCGTGCCTTGAAGCTCAACACCCCGCTGGTGGGCATCAACAACCGGAACCTGCGCACCTTCGAGGTGAGCTTGGCTGTGAGCCTGTCGCTGCGCCATCGGGTACCGCCCGATCGCCTGCTGATCACCGAATCGGGGATCCTCGTGAGCGACGACGTGCGCACGATGCGCGATGCCGGTGTGCATGCGTTCCTCGTCGGCGAAGCCTTCATGCGCGCGCCGGACCCTGGCGTGGCGCTGGCCGCGCTGTTCAGCGCCGCTTCGGCGCCATGACGGCTGACGACCTGCCCGCTGCGTTGGCCACCGTGCCACCGGCTTGGCGGGCGGTGCTGACGGGCTGGACACGCGATGCCGAGCGCGACGTGATCCGCCGTCTGCACGATGTGTCTGGCGAGCGCGAGATTGCGCCGGTCGATCCGTTCCGAGCGCTGCGATTTGCGTCGCCGGGCGAGGTGAAGGTGGTCGTTTTCGGACAGGATCCTTATCCTCGGCCCGGCCATGCCGACGGTCTGGCGTTTTCGGCCGACCACGGCAAGCCGCACTCGTTGCGGCGCATCTTCGAAGTGCTGAGCGCCGATCGCCCGGGCTTCGTGAAACCGGCGCTGTGGAAGCTCGATCCCTGGGCCCGGCAAGGTGTGTTGATGCTCAACCCGGTGCTCACGGTGGAAGTGGGCAGCGCGGGCAGCCACATGGCCTGTGGCTGGCAAGTGCTCACCGCCGACATCGTGCGTGCCTTGTGCGAGCGCCCCGAGCCGCCGGTGTTCTTGTTGTGGGGCAAACCGGCGGGTGCGTTTTTCGATGCCGCGCGGCCGGTGGGTGCTCAGCCGAAGGTGCTGCGCACGCGGCACCCCTCGCACGACATGCGTCGCGAGTTCATGGCGGGTGACAGCCACTTCATGGCGACGGCCCACCTGGTCGACTGGTGGGCCCTGGGCGGCGGAGATCCGGATGACATCGGCGCCACACCAGGATGAACCGGCTGCTGGCCAGGCGTTCCTGGCTGCGATGTGGCGGGCGCTGGGTGGTGATGCCCATGCGCTGAGCGCGGCCCGATTTGTTGGCGTCGGTGAGCTGCCTTCGGCGTTTGCCGTCACCGATCTGGCTGCGGCATCCGTTGCCGTGGCCGGCCTGGCGGTGTCGGAATGGGTGTCCGGCGATGCCCAGGCCTTGCGTTCTGTCACCGTGGATCGACGCCTCGCCTCGTTCTGGTTCGGCACCTCGCTGCGAGGGCTGGGCTGGTCACCGCCGCCAGCCTGGGATCCGCTCGCCGGTGACTACCTCGGCAGCGATGGTTGGATTCGATTGCACACCAATGCGCCGCACCATCGCGCGGCCGCATTGGCGGCGCTCGGCATCGCAGCCGACGCTCCTGTGACCAAGGCCGACGTCGTCGACCGGGTGGCTCACTGGGCACCGGATGTGCTGGAAGCCGCTGTAGTCGAGCGGGGTGGCTGCGCCGCGGCGATGCACAGCAAGGGCGAGTGGGCGCTGCATGCGCAGGGGCGAGCGCTTGGCCCCGGGCCCCTGTTGGAGGTGCAAGCGATGCCGGCAGTGTGCATGCGGCCATCGGCAGCCTTTCGGGCGGCATCGCCGGATCGGCCGCTTGAAGGCATTCGGGTGCTGGATCTGACGCGCGTCCTCGCCGGGCCGGTGGCCACCCGCTTTCTGGCTGGCTTTGGCGCCGATGTGCTGCGCATCGATCCGCCCGGTTGGGACGAATCCGTGGTGCCCGAGGTGACCTTGGGCAAGCGCTGTGCTCGCCTCGATCTGCGAGCGGCCGATGATCGTGCCCTGTTCGAGAGCTTGCTGGCGCAAGCCGATGTGTTGGTGCATGGCTATCGGCCCGGTGCGCTGGAGCGCCTGGCTTATGGCCTGGAGCAGCGGCATGAAATCCGCCCCGGGCTGGTGGATGTGTCGCTGAACGCCTATGGATGGTCCGGCCCGTGGTCGGCGCGGCGCGGCTTCGACAGTCTGGTGCAGATGAGCGCGGGCATTGCGGATTCCGGCATGCGTCGCTTCGAAACCGAATCGCCCAGGCCTCTGCCCGTGCAGGCGCTCGACCAGGCCACCGGCTACTTGATGGCCGCGGCTGTTCTTCGAGGGTTGACCGAACGGCGGCGCAGCGGCGCAGGATGTGTGGTTCGTGCGTCGCTGGCGCAAACCGCCGCGTTGTTGGTGAACGGCCCTGCGGGAAGTGGGGGTGTTCAGCCGATTGAAGAAAGCGAGGCCGATCTGGGCGACTGGTTGGAGTCAACGGCCTGGGGGCCGGCCCGCCGCGTGCGTTCGCCCTGCGTGGTTGACGGGGTGCCGATGTTTTGGCGCCATCCGGCCGGCCCGCTGGGCGCGGCGGTGCCACGGTTCAGCATGCCGCTGCAAGGCTGAGCAGCTGCCTGAACAGTCGATCCTGCTATACTGATGGGCTCACCTCGGAGGGGTGCCCGAGTGGCTAAAGGGGGCAGACTGTAAATCTGTTGGCTTACGCCT
>JANMAS010000373.1:0-2005 GCA_031359975.1 Burkholderiales bacterium | reverse complement strand
GTGGCTGCTGCGCCGACGCAAGAAGGTCACGCTGCGCTTCGCCAGCCTGTCGCTCGTCAAGCAGGCGATGGGCAAGGGACCGGGCTGGCGCCGCCACATCCCGCCGGCCCTGTTGCTGATCGCGCTGGCGGTGCTGCTGCTGGCCACAGCGCGCCCGATGGCGCTGGTCAAACTGCCTTCGCAGCAACAAACCATCATCCTGGCGATGGATGTGTCGGGCAGCATGCGCGCCACCGATGTGCTGCCCACCCGCATCCGCGCCGCGCAGGATGCCGCCAAGGCGTTTGTCACCGAACTGCCGCGCCACGTGCGGGTGGGCATCGTCTCCTTCGCCGGCACAGCCGCCGTGGTGCAGGCGCCCACCACCAGCCGCGATGATCTGGTGGCCTCGATCGAGCGCTTCCAGCTCCAGCGCGCCACCGCCATCGGCAGCGGCATCGTGCTGTCGCTGGCCACGCTGTTCCCCGATGCCGGCATCGATCTTTCGCAGATCACGGGCCAGCGCAGCATGCCGCCCTCGCCGGACGACAAACCGCCCAAGGAGTTCAAGCCTGTCGAACCCGGCTCCTACAACTCGGCCGCCATCATCCTGCTCACCGATGGCCAACGCACCACCGGGCCCGATCCGGTGGACGCCGCCAAGATGGCTGCCGACCGGGGCATCAAGGTCTATACCGTGGGCATCGGCACGGTGAACGGCGAGGTGATCGGCTTCGAGGGCTGGAGCATGCGGGTGCGCCTGGACGAAGACACGCTCAAGTCGATTGCCGGCATCACCCGCGCCCAGTATTTCTACGCCGGCACGGCGCAAGACCTGAAGCAGGTGTACCAGAGCCTGAGCACGCGCCTCGTGGTGGAAACCAGGGAAACCGAGATCACCTCGTTTTTTGCCGCCGCCGGCGCACTGCTGATGCTGCTGGCCGCCGGCTTGAGCGTGTGGTGGTTCGGGCGGGTGGCCTGAGCTGTTCGCGGGGCCGCGTGCCCCGTTGAACACCGCTCAGACGCGTGCCTTGATCCAGACGCGCCGGCCGCCGATCAATTGCCAGCGCCCCTTGACGGACACGCCAACCGGCACGGGGGCCAACGGTGCGATCACGCAGCCGCTCAGGGCGGCGACACCGGCGATGCTGGCTGCGAGAAAGCGGATACGTGAGCGATCCACACGGGGCGCAGCCGGGTCGGCCAGAGTGGGTTCGTTGAGTCGTGAAGTATTCATACATCGTCAACGCACTTGCCGCCGGAATCGATGACGCCGGCAGGGCGACCAGCCGTTACCGGATGTTTGCGCGCGCGCTGCCTACCCGGCCGTCAACAGCCCTTGATCGATCCGCAGCGCGCGATCGCAGCGCGAGGCCAGGGCGGGATCGTGCGTCACCATCACGAAGGCGGTGCCTTGTTCGCGGGCCATCTGCAGCATCAGCGCGAACACCGCATCGGCGGTGGTGCGATCGAGGTTGCCGGTGGGCTCGTCGGCCAGCACGCAGGCCGGATCACCGGCCAGCGCGCGGGCGATGGCCACCCGTTGACGCTCGCCGCCCGAAAGCTCGGAGGGCCGGTGCATCACGCGGTCTTTCAGGCCCACACGCTCCAGCACGGCCACCGCGGCGGCGCGCGCGGTGGCGGTGTCCTGGCGGCGGATGCGCAGCGGCATGGCCACGTTGTCGAGCGCGGTGAACTCGGGCAGCAGATGATGGAACTGGTACACAAAACCCAGGTGCCGGTTGCGCCAGGCGCCCTGTTCGGCGGCGCTCATCGACACCATGCCGCGGCCCATCAGCTCCACCGTGCCCACGGTGGGCGCATCGAGCGCGCCCAGCAAGTGCAGCAACGTGCTCTTGCCCGAGCCGGAGGTGCCGACGATGGCCAGCGTTTCGCCGGCATTCACCTGCAGATCCACGCCGCGCAGCACATTCACATGCAGGCCGCCTTCGTTGAAGCTCTTGGCCAGCGCGGTGCATCGCAACACCACGCCCGTCTTGCGCGCGGGCTGAAGCGTTTCACTCAT
>JANMAS010000342.1:0-8394 GCA_031359975.1 Burkholderiales bacterium | reverse complement strand
CCGCCCGCCGCCGAGCACCGTGCCGCCGACCACCACCGCGGCAAACATCTGCAGCAGCATCGGCGAGCCGATGAGCGGGTCGCCCGAGCCGGTCTGGCCGCTGATGAACACACCGGCCAGGCCATAGCAGCCACCGGCCATCACATACACCACGAACTGCACAAGACGCGTCGACACACCGGCGGCGCGGGCCGCCTCCACATCGCTGCCCACCGCGTACAAGGCCATGCCGAAGCGTGTGCGCTTGAGCCACGCCCACAGCAGCAGCAGCGCGGCGATCAGCAGCACCGGCCGAGGCAGCAGGCCGGGCACCGCATCACCCAGCAGCAACTCGCCCAGGCCTGGCGGCACCTCGCCGCCCGGCTTGTCCATCACCAGCAGGGTGACGCCTTGCAGGATGAACATCGTCGACAGCGTGACGACGATCGGCTGCATGCGCAGCCCCGCGATGAACAGGCCGTTGAACAACCCCGCGAGCATGCCCACGCCGATGCCTGTCAGCACCACAACAAGGATCGACGGCTGCGTGCCCTGGAAAGCCGTGGCAAGCACCACGTTGACCAGCGACACCACCGCACCGGCGGAGAGATCGAAGCCGCCGGCCAGGATGACGATCGTCTGGCCGATCGCCGCGATCGCCAGGGTGGCGCCCGAGGTGGCGATCGACGAGAGGTCGTAGTAGGACAAGCGCACCGGCCCGATGCTGGCCACCGAGGCCAGCAGCGCCGCGAACACCGCCGCCGCGATCAACAGCCCGCGGTGGCGCTGCACCGCGCGCCAGCCCGGCCTGCGACTCACCGCCTCGCCCGCCGGGTGGCGGTGTTCGGTGATCGACGTCATGCCACGCGCTCGATGCGCGACGCGGAACCCAGCGCGGCCTGCAGCAACGTTTTTTCGCTGAGGCGGTGCGCGGGCACTTCGCAGGCCACTTCGCCGCCGTAGAACACCAGCACGCGATCGGCGAGGTGCACGAGTTCGGGGATTTCGGTGGAATAGAACAGCACCGCGCCGCCGGCGTCGGCGTAGTCGCGGATGAGGCGATAGATCTCGCTCTTGGTGCCCACATCGATGCCGCGTGTCGGGTCGTACAGCAACAGGATGCGGCTCTCGGCGAGCAGCCATTTGGCGATCACGATCTTCTGCTGGTTGCCGCCGGAAAACGCTCCCGCGCGAGTCCATGCCGCACGCAGATCGATCTCCAGCCGGGTGAACACGCGCTCGACGGCGGCCGTCTCGGCGGCAGCGTCGATCAGCAGCCCGCGGCGGAAACGATCGATCACCGGCATCGAAGCGTTGTGCTTGCCGCTCAGTTGAAGAAACAGCCCTTCGGTCTTGCGATCCTCGGGCACCAGGCTGATGCCGATCTGGGCGCGCACCGCATCCGCCGGCGACTGCAGCACGATGGGCTGGCCATCCACCTGCAAGCTGCCGCCATGCACGTCGACCATGCCGAAGCAGGCGAGGAACAGATCGAGTTGGCCCATGCCCTGCAGGCCGGCTACACCGAGGATCTCGCCGGCCCGCAGCGAAAAGGAAGCCCGGTGCAACTTGGCGCCGGCACGCAGATCCACCGCGCCCAGCACCTCGCCGCCCGGCTGGCTGGAGGGGCTGCGCCGCGGCGGAAACGCCTGCGCCAGTTCGCGACCAGCAATCATGCCGATGACCTGCGCGTCGTCGAACTGGCCCACCGGCCCGGTAGCGATATGGCGGCCGTTGCGAAGTACGGTCACCGTGTCGCAGAAGGCGCGCACTTCGGGCAGCCGGTGCGAGATGAAGATGACGGTAACGCCACGCTGGCGCTGCGCGGCGATCAGATCACCGAGCCAATCGACATCGCGGCCCGACAAGGTGGAGGTCGACTCGTCGAGCAGCAGCACCTTCGGCTCACGCATCAGGGCGCGCGCGATCTCGAGCTTTTGCTGGACCGACAGATCCAGATGCGCGATCTCCTCGTCCAGCGGCACATCGCCCAGCCCCAGCGAAGCCAGGTGCGCGGCAACCCTCTCCCGCGCGATGCCGCGGCGCAGCACACCGAACAGGTTGACCGGGCCGTAGGGCAGCAGCAGGTTATCCAGCACGCTCAGGTCGCGCACGTGCGTCATTTCCTGGAACGCCGTGTGGATGCCGTGGCGGTGCGCCTGGCGCGGGCTGGTGAGCGCAACATCCTTGCCGAACAGCCGGAACTTGCCCCCGGTGGGCACCACCAGCCCGGACAACAGCTTCACCAGCGTCGACTTGCCCGCGCCGTTTTCACCCAGCAAGGCATGCGCGCTGCCGCGTGCCACCTGAAAAGTCACGTCATCGACAGCCCGCGTGGCGCCATACGACTTGCTGACGTGTTCGATGTCGATCGCCGGCAAGGCGGCGTCGACGCTGAGGGTGTGCGGCATGGTCTCTATCACTGGCGCGGGCGGCGTTGCAAGGCGGCGCCCACGGCCTGGGAAGCTGCGTTTTCGAGGCGTTACTGCTCGGGCTGACCGACCAGCGCCGCGCTCAAACCAATCTCCGGCGCATCCGCCGAGAAGATCGACGCAAACCACCCCGGGTTGCTGACCACCGCCGGTGCGAAGGCATTGCAGCCCGCTTTCATTTCCTGCCAGGTGCCTTCCTTGCAGTACTTGACCGACTCGTTCGTCACCAGCGGCAGCGGCAGTTTGGTCAGCTTCGGCACGTCCTTGCCCTCGAGTTTCTGTACCGCGAGCTTGAGCGCGTAGGCGCCGGAGTAAGGCGGTGATGCATAGGAGATGCGCGGCGCGCCCATCGGCGCGTACGTGCCGTTGGCGCCTTCCACCACCGTGCCCGCGGGCAGCATCTGGATGCGCCCACCGTTGGAGCCTTCACCGGCGCAGGGCTTCAGCGCGGTGGTCTTGGCGCCGGCTTCGATCTGCATCGTGTTGGCGGTGTAGCAGCCCACCTGCATCCACAGCCCGTCGATCTGGTCCCAATTGCGGGTGGCCAGGATCTTGGACATTTCGGTGCGCGCCACCGCCTGGCTCCACATGCCGTTGGCTTCGGCGACGATTCTGATATCCGGGTGCTTGGCGAACACCTCCTTGGCGGCCTTGGTGCGCAGCGTATCGACCGATGTGCCCGGCACGCCGTTGATGACGACGATGTTGCCCTTGCCGCCCATCTTCTTGGCCAACCATTCGGCTGTCACGCGGCCGGCCTCTTCCTGGTCGATGGTGACGTTGTAGGCGCAGGGCTCCGAGATCGCACCGTCGTAGGCGATCACCATCACGCCCTTGTCGCAGGCGTTTTTCACCGCGGCATTCAGCGCTGTGGGCGAGATCGGATAAACCACGATGGCCTGCGCGCCCTGCTGCACCATCGCATTGATCTGCTGGATCTGGCGCTGCGCGTTGGGGCCCGCCACCTGCACCTGCAGGTCCACCTTGTCGGCCATGCTCTTGTGCGAGGCCATGGCCTTGACCATGTTCGCGGCTTCGGCCTGCCAGTCGTTGCCGATGTAGCTCATCGACAGGAAGATCTTGAACTTCTTGTCGGCCGCGTGCACCGCTCCCGGCATGACGAAGCCGGTGACGAGAACAGCGATTCCGAGAAATCGCGCGAGGGGGGTCAAGGTGAAAGCCATCGTGGTTCCTTTGCTGAAGTTCGGGGGTCCAAGGTTCCGCAATCGCCCCGGGCCGGCCGCAATGATGCATGTGTGATCACAGATCAACGATTAGGGATTACACCGAGCAAACACCATGTCACCGCCTCTGCCCGCGAGAAGCCGTTCCTGGCATCCGGAAGGCGCTGTGCTCACAGATCACAATGGCGCAAGCTGCCTATACTGGCGCGATGGCCCTGTCCGCACTCGTCACCCCGTTGAAGCGCCAGACGCTGAGCGCCGATGTCTACCAGCAGCTTCGCGAGTTGCTGGTGAGCGGCAAGGTGATGCCCGGCGAACAGCTGTCGCTGCGCAGCATCGCGGAGGCATTGGGGGTGAGCGTGATGCCGGTGCGCGAGGCGGTGCATCGGCTGGTGGCCGAACAAGCGCTCGAACTCTCGCCCAACCGAAACCTGCGTGTGCCCACGATGACGGTGAGCCAGTTTCGAGAGATCACCAGCATCCGCATCAACCTGGAAGGGCTCGCCACCGGGCACGCCGCCACCGCCATGGATGAGGCTGCGATGCAGAAAATCGCCGTGCTGCACGAGCGCTTTGCCAACGAGATGTCGCTCAAGCAACCGGACGGATCACGCCTCATCGCCTGCAACAAGGAGCTGCACTTCGCGGTCTACCGCCACGCCGGCATGCCGATGCTGCTGCAGATGATCGAGTCGCTGTGGTTGCGCATCGGGCCGATCCTGAACTACGACATGCGCTCGGGATCGGCGCGGGTGAGCGAGCGCATCGCGGTGGCTCACCACGCGCGCTTGGTCGATGCGCTGAAAGCCCGAGACGCAGTGGCCGCCAGCCTGGCGCTGCGCGGCGACATCGAAAGCGCGGCGGAGTTCATCGTCTCGGCCGGCGTGCTGGTGGCCGCCGATGCGGCAGCCTTGCCGCCGGATGGTGCCGCCGTGGCGAATCGGCCACGACGAGCGCGCGCAGGCAAGGTCAGGCAGTTGTCCGACGCCTGAGCGTCAGCGCTTGACCCAGCCGCCGCCCCGCAGATGCCAGCGGCCACCGCCAGCCACCCAGCGCGGCGCGCCCCACACAAAGCCGACCCGCGGCGCCGCCCAGCGCCCGCCCACCCAGGCGTGGCGCCCGCCAGACCAGCCCCAGTAGCCGCCCAGCCACACAGCACCCGCAAACGGGATGACCGGCATCACCTCCACCTGGGGCGGTGGCGGCGGGCCATCGGCATCACCCAGCGACTGGTCGTAGTCGCGGTCACGATCGCGGTAGCCATAGCCATAGCCGGGATAAGGCGCCACCACGCAGGCCGACAGCGTGGTGGCGGTGAAGGCGAGGAGCGCCAGTTTCAGGGGGGTGGTGTTCATGAGGGTGCGAGCCGCGCCAACGGCCGTGCCAGGGGGACATCCCCTCACAACGCCTGTGCGCGTCGGTACGGACGACAACGCCGCGCAGCTTTACCTGCCAAGATTGTGGCGCGGCACCGAAGCCGGCGCCTTGTCGCTCTGTAAGGTGCCGGCAGTGCACACGACGAACACAGGGCAATCGCCGCCGTCGCCCTGCTCCCCCAACCTGTAGACCCGCCATGACACTCACCACCCGCCGAACCTTGCTGACGCTCGCCGCCACCGCCGTGGTGGGTGGCCTGGCCGCCTTGCGCGGGCTGGGCCTGCAGCGGGCCGAAGCTGCCAGCCCGGAAACCTTCGAGGTCACCCGCACCGACGACGAATGGCGCCGGCTGCTCACACCGAACCAGTATTCGGTGCTGCGCCGCGAAGGCACCGAACGGGCCTATACCAGCCCGCTCAACGACGAACATCGTGCGGGCCGGTTCGCCTGCGCGGGCTGCGCGCTCGAGCTGTTCAGCTCGAAGACCAAGTTCGACAGCGGCACCGGCTGGCCCAGCTTCTGGCAGCCCCTGCCCGACACGGTGGTGGAACGCACCGACACCCTGCTGGGCATGCCGCGCACCGAAGTGCGATGCCGGCGCTGCGGCGGGCACCTCGGGCATGTGTTCGAGGATGGCCCCAAACCCACCGGCCTGCGCTACTGCATGAACGGCGTGGCGTTGATGTTCAAGCCGGGAGCGGCGTAGCGGCCCCCTCGTCGCCCGGTTGCGATCACCCCAGCAGCGGCAGGCCTGTGGCCGCCTGCAACGCGTCGAACGACACACCCTCGGCGATCTCGACCACGCGCACCCCCGCAGGGGTGATGTCGAGCACCGCCAGATCGGTGTAGATGCGGCTCACGCACGCCAGCCCGGTCAAGGGATAGCTGCATTTGGCGACGATCTTCGGCTCGCCCGTCTTGGTGGTGTGGGCCATCATCACGAAGGTCTTCTTGGCGCCGATCGCCAGATCCATCGCGCCACCCACCGCCGGGATGGCATCGGCGGCGCCGGTATGCCAGTTGGCCAGATCACCGCGGCCGGACACCTGGAAAGCGCCGAGCACGCATACATCGAGGTGCCCGCCGCGCATCATCGCGAAGCTGTCGGCGTGGTGGAAAAAACTGCCGCCCGGGAGCAGCGTCACCGGTTGTTTGCCGGCGTTGATGAGGTCGTAGTCCTCTTCGCCGGCCAGCGGCGCCGGGCCCATGCCGATCACGCCGTTTTCGCTGTGCATCATGATCTCGCGATCCGGCGGCAGGTGGTTGGCCACCAGCGTCGGCAAGCCGATGCCGAGATTGACGACAGCGCCATCGGCGATGTCTTGCGCCACCCGTCGGGCCATCTGATCGTGTGTCCACTTCGTCATCGCATGCTCCTCACGCCGCGGCCTTGAAGCCGCCGGCCTGCGTGGCCGCACGGCTCACCTTCACCACACGCTGCACAAACAGGCCGGGCGTGACCACCGCTTCCGGATCGAGCGCGCCGAGCTCGACCACCTCGTGCACGCTGGCCACGGTGATGCGCGCGGCCATCGCCATCACCGGGCCGAAATTGCGCGCGGTCATGCGGTAGGTGAGGTTGCCCCAGCGGTCGCCACGCTCGGCCTTGATCAGGGCGTAATCGGCATGGATGGGTGCTTCGAGCACGAACATGCGGCCATCGATCTCGCGCGTTTCCTTGCCACGGGCCAACTCGGTGCCGTAGCCGGTGGGCGTGAAAAAGCCGCCGATGCCCGCCCCCGCCGCGCGGATGCGCTCGGCCAGGTTGCCCTGCGGCACCAGCTCCAGCTCGATCTGGCCGGCGCGGTAGAGACGGTCGAAGTGGTGGCTGTCGGCCTGGCGCGGAAAGCTGCAGATGATCTTGCGCACCCGCCCTGCCGCCAGCAGCGCGGCCAGGCCGGTGTCGCCGTTGCCGGCGTTGTTATTGACGACGGTCAGCTCGCTGGCGCCCTGGGCGATCAGCGCGTCGATCAGCTCGTTGGGCAGCCCGGCGGTGCCGAAGCCGCCGATCATCACGGTGGCGCCGTGCGGCACATCGGCCAGGGCCTGCTCGGCGGTGGAAACGATCTTGTCGATCATGGCGGTCAACCTGAAGACGCTGGGGTTTCAGACAACGGCCCGAGGCCGCAGCGCCACGGGCGAATCTCGACAGCGCGGTACACGCCCGCGGCCACATACGGATCGCCTCGGACAAACGCACGCACGGCATCGATGTCGCCCGCCTCGACGACGAGCAAGCTGCCGTTCATCGCGCCCGCCGGGCCATCGAGCGTGGCGCCGGCCTGCAGCACCCGCACCGGATGCGGCGCTGGCGATCGCAGGCGCGCACGATGGGCTTCTCGCACGCGCTCGCGCTCGGCCTGCATGCCGGGCTGATCAGTGGCCCACACGGCGAACAACATCACGCGTGCGGCGCCAGCACGAAGCGCTGGCTCAGCGAGACATACGGCCCCTGCGCCAGCGGCCCTTGCGCCACGCGCTCGAAGTGGCCGATCAATGAAGAACGCACGCCGAACACGGCATCGGAATCGAGGTAGGGATCGGGATCGCGAAAGATGTGGGTGATGAGCGTCTGGTAGCCCTCGGCGCGGATCAGGAAGTGCACATGGGCCGGGCGCCACGGATGGCGGCCGGTGGCCACCAGCATGCGGCCCACCGGGCCATCGGTGGGCACCGGGTAGGCGGTGGGCACGATGGTGCGAAAGTGCGTGCGGCCGTCGGCATCGGTGTGCAGCACACCCCGCGCCCGGCGCTCCTCACCAAGCTCGGGGCGCTGCACGTCGTACAGGCCTTCTTCGTCGGCCTGCCACACGTCCACCTCCGCATTCACCACCGGCTGCCCGTCAAGGCCCACGATCTCGATCTGCACGAAAAGTGGCTCACCCGGCGCACCGCGGGCCAGGTCGGCACCGGCTTCCACCCTCGGCGCGTCATCGGTATGGAACGGGCCGAACACAGTGGCCTCGGTGGCGCCGGGTGGGCGCGCCTGGTTGAGCGCCACCGTCAACATCGATACGCCCAGCGTGTCCGACAACAAGATGAACTCCTGCCGCTGGCCATCGCATTGCTGGCCGGTATCGGTGAGGAAGCGGATGCCCTGCATCCACTCGTCTTCGCTCAGTCGCGTCTCGCGCACGAAGTCGTGCAGGTGGGTCACCAGCGCGACAAGAATCTCCTTCAACCGCGGGTTGTCGCAAGCTGCCATGCGAGCGATCACCGCCTCGGTGATGTTGTGCTGATCGATGTTGCGCATGTCAGTGGCTCCCTTGCGCTTTGCGCGATCTGCGCAACGGTATGGCGCGTGCCAAGGGCTTCGGGTGGCCGCCGCCGCACAAGTCCACCGGGCCGGGCGGCGTGCGCCCCACCCCCGTTTGAACGCGGGGTGGGGGACCCGCAGCCCAAGGGCGGAACCGGTGTGCCGT
>JANMAS010000330.1:0-10895 GCA_031359975.1 Burkholderiales bacterium | reverse complement strand
GCAGATGGCGCAATCGACCGGGCACGTTCTGCTGGCGGCCGATCATCCGGAGGATTTCGACCGCTACAGCCCGATGGTCTCGCGCCTTCTGCACCTGACCATCATCGACATCCTCACCACCGGCGTGGCGCTGCGGCTGGGCCAGGATCTGCGGCCGATGCTGCAGGAGATCAAGCGCAACCTGCGATCCAAGCGCTACGCGCAGCCCGGCGAAACCTGATCGCCCTGTCCTGGCCCTCCTGGCTTTCCTGGCTTGTCAGGTAACCGACGAGGCCACGGCGGTTGGCTCGATGCCGACCAGGTCGTGTACCCCGTACAGGCTGGCCAGATCGGCCAGGCGCTGCGGCACCCCCCGCAGCTCGAAGCGCAGCCCCTTGGCCATGGCCAGACGTCGGCATTCGATGAGCGCGGCCACCGCGGAGGTGTCGAGCTGCGTCAAGGCCGACGCATCGATGGTGACGGCCGCACCCGTCTCGGCCTCGATGCCGGCGATGAGCGCTTCGAGCGCCGCGTTGGCCTCAGCCATGGTGAGTGTGGCGGGTAATGTCAGCATGCCGGCTCCGATCAGGTGGCGCATTGCCCGCCGGCTCAGGATTTGCCGGCAGCCTTGTTCATCTCGGCCAGCTTGCCGATCAGGCCATCGATGCCACCCGACGAAAGCGTCGGTCCGAACTGCGTGGCGTAAAAACCCACCAGCCAGACACCGCCGACGTTGACGTCGAAGATCTTCCAGTTGCCATCCACCTTGGTCAGGCGGTAGTTCAACGCGATCGGCTCGCCGCGGCCCTTGATATCGCTTTGCACCTCGACGCCGGCGTTGTCGCCCTTCATCGGCACGGTTTTCTTCACCTGAACGGTTTCATCCTTCACTTGCGATATCGCGCTGGAGTAGCTGCGCAGCAGCAAACCCTTGAACTCCTGTTGCAAGCGGGTGCGTTGCTCGGGTGTGGCCGAGCGCCAGCGCACGCCGACGGCTGTTTGCGTCATGCTCTGGAAGTCGACATACGGCATCACCTTGGTGTCGACCAGTTCATTGAGCTTCTTCACATCGCCGCCCTGGATCGCCTTGTCGGCCTTCACCGCATCGATCACTTCGGTGGAAACGGTCTTGATCAGCGCATCGGGCTCGCCAGCGGCGGGCGATTGCGCCTGGGCACCGGCCAGGAACACCAGCGACAAAGTGAGCGAACTCAGCAGATTCTTGAACATGGAGCGCGTCTTTCGGGGATGACCCGGAGCAGCCGGGTCAAAAAAGGGGAACCCGGGGAAGCCGGGTCTTCAAGCCTGACCCGGCAAGGCCGAGCGGGTGGTGATTCAACGCGTTGGCTGGCGCGCCGGTTCACTTCGTGTCGCTTTTGGTTGCAGGTTCGTCAACTTCAGGCGGGCTGCCGTCGTAGACCTGGTTGAGCCGGCGAGCGAGGTAGGCGTCGCGATAGAACGAATATTTGTCGAGCGCCAACTGGCTGGCCATGTCGGTGAGGTTCAAGAGCCCGGCACGGGTATCCACCACACCCAGCACGGTCAGGCCAGTCGCCGCGCTGGTCGGGCTCACATACCGGCCCGGCGAGGCCAGCATGTCGACGGGAATGGCCAGGCCGTCGCGCACGTCCGATGGGCCCAGCACCGGCAGCACCAGATAGGGGCCGGGGCCGGCACCCCAGCGGCCGAGTGTCTGGCCAAAATCTTCGCTGCGGCGCTCGAGGCCTGCCTCCGTGGCCGGATCCAGCACGCCGCCGAGCCCGAAGACGGAGTTCACAGCCACCCGCATGCCCATTTCCAGGCCGTACTGCAATTTGCCCTGCAACAATTGGTTGCCAGCCGACCAGACATCCGCCACGTTGCCGAACACGTTGCTCACGCCGGTGCGCACGAGCTTGGGCACCACTTTGCGATAGCCCTCGGCCACCGGCTTGAGGATGGCCTTGTCCAGCCCCTCGTTGAACGAGAAGATCGAGCGATTGAAGCCCTCGAACGGGTCAGCGGGGTTGGTTTGCGGCGCGTCGGCCACCGCGTCCATCGGACCATCCGTGGCTGCGGGCTCAGCGCCAACCACTGGCGTGGCCGGGGCCGCCGTTTGTGACCACGCTGTCGCCGCGTTGATGCACATCAGCCCCGCCAACACGGGCAGGCGCCAGCGCAGCAAGGGGATTGATCGCAACGGGTGGTGTGTCATGGCTTGGATTTGGGAGCAGATGCCGTGCCGGGAGCGGTGATGAGTGCGGTGTTGGGTGAGACAGTGGGCGTTGCCGCCGGCGCCGCCGGCGAGTTGCCGTCGGCCGGTTCGCCACGGCTGAACAGAAACTGGCCGATCAGGTTTTCAAGCACGATCGCACTCTGAGTGCGTGTGACCACGGTACCGGGTGCAAGGTTCCCATCGGCGCCACCGGGCTCGATGCCGACGTACTGGTCGCCGAGCAGACCGGAGGTGAGGATCTTCAGCGACGAGTCGCTCGGAAACTGATATTCCTTTTCGATCTCCAGCGTCACGACGCCCTGGAATGTCTCCGGATCGAGGCCGATTTTCGACACCCGACCCACGTTCACCCCGGCGCTGCGCACCGGTGCCCGCGCTTTCAGGCCACCGATGTTGTCGAAACGCGCTTTCAGTGTGTAGGTTTCACCCGCACGCGCGCTGGCGAGGTTGCCCGCCTGGAGGGCGAGGAACAGCAGCGCCAGCATGCCCAGCAGCACGAAGAACCCCACCAATGTTTCGATGCTTCTTTTTCCCATGGATACCTTCTCCCAGATCGGTGCCGCCGTGCGGTCGTCAGGGCGTGGAAAACATCAACGCTGTCAGCACAAAATCCATGCCCAGCACGCCAAGCGAGGAAATCACGACGGTTCGGGTGGTGGCGTAGGCCACGCCTTCCGGCGTCGCCTGCGTTTCATAACCCTGGTACAGCGCCACCCAGGTGCAGATGATGCCGAAAACGCTGCTTTTGACGATGCCGTTGCCAATATCGCGCCACACGTCCACCCGTGATTGCATCATCGACCAGAAGTTGCCGGCATCCACCCCGATGAGCATGACCGCCACAACGTAAGCGCCAAGAATGCCCACTGCCGAAAACAAAGCGGCCAGCAGGGGCATTGACACCACACCGCCGATGAAGCGCGGCGCGAGCACACGCCGACGCGGGTCCACCGCCCTCAGTTCCATCGCGGCGAGCTGTTCGCCGGCCTTCATCAGGCCGATCTCGGCCGTCAGCGAGGTGCCGGCGCGGCCGGCAAACAGCAGCGCCGTGACCACCGGCCCCAATTCGCGCACCAGCGACAGGTTGACCACCAGGCCCAGCGATTCTGCGGCGCCGTAGGGCACCAGCGCGTAGTACATCTGCAGCGCGAGCACAAAACCCACCGACAGGCCGGAGGCCATGATGATCAGCAGCGAACGGTTGCCAATGGCGTGCAACTGCGCTGTGACCAGCCCGAAGCGCGCCAGCGACATCGGCACCGCCCGCAGCAGATCGACCAGAAACATCACCGCGTGACCCAAGGCCCGCAAATACGACAGCGCCACCGCGCCAACGCTTGCGAGCAGGTTCATGTGAGCCCCTCGCCAGCGGCATACCGCTGTCGGTCCCCAGGGGCCACCTGGGGCCCCTTCGTGGCCCTTGGGACATTCGCTTGCTTGGGGCGGCCCGGCGCGGCGCTCACGAAGCCGCTCCCGCACCCAGGCCGAAATCGGCCGCCAGGCCCGGCGCCGGGTAGTGAAACTTCACCGGGCCATCGGGTTCGCCGCGCACGAACTGGCGCACTTCGGGATCAGTGGAATCCATCAATTCCTTCGGCGTGCCCTGGGCAACGATGCGGCCTTGCGTGGCCAGCAGGATGACGTGGTCGCTGATGGCCATGCACTCGGCCACGTCGTGCGACACCACCAGCGAGGTGGCACCGGTGACATCGTTGAGCGTGCGGATCAGCTTGGCGGCCACGCCCATGGAGATCAGGTCGAGCCCGGCGAAGGGCTCGTCATACATGATGAGTTCGGGATCGATCGCGATGGCCCGCGCCAGCGCGATGCGGCGCGCCATGCCGCCCGACACTTCAGAAATACGCAATCCGGCGGCGCCGCGCAGGCCCACGGCCTGCAGCTTCATCAGCACGATGTCGCGGATCATCGATTCCGGCAGATCGGTGCTCTCGCGCAGCGGAAAAGCCACGTTGTCGTACACGTTGAGATCGGTGAACAGCGCGCCGAACTGGAACAACATCCCCAGACGCCGCCTCAGCCGGTACATCTGCTCCCGGTCGCGCGGATTGACGGTTTCGCCGTCGAAGCGCACCGCGCCCGAATTGGCACGATGAACGCCACCGATCAGGCGCAACAAGGTGGTCTTGCCACAGCCCGAACCGCCCAGGATGGCCGTGACTTTGCCGCGGGCAAACCGCAGTGAGACGTCTTTCAGGATCGTTCGGCTGATGTCATAGCCGAACGTGACATGATCAATTTCGATCAGGGGATCGTCGGAGGTCAAGGCGGTTCAGTCGGTCGAGGCGCACAGTGCGATTCTCCCATGCGGCGCCAAAGCCTACGGGATTGCCCGCATGACCGGCCGCCCGAACGGTGCTTCGAGGCGACAGAACCACGCTTCGCGCACCCATCGTGGGCACGCCTCAGCGAGGCAGGTCGCTCGAACCCATCAGGTATTCGTCTACCGCCCGGGCGCCCTGGCGCCCCTCACGGATTGCCCAAACCACCAGCGATTGGCCGCGACGCATGTCGCCCGCGGCAAAAACCTTGTCGACGTTGGTTTTGTAGGCCTGGGCGTTCTCGGTGCTCGCCTAGGCGTTGCCACGCACATCCTTGTCCACGCCAAAGGCATCCAGCACGGATGCCGCCGGTGACACGAAGCCCATGGCGAGCAACACCAGCTCGGCGGGAAATTCCTGCTCGGAACCCGGCACTTCGGTCATCTTGCCGCCTTGCCATTCGAGCTTGACCGTCTTCAGCGCCTTGAGCTTGCCCTTGTCGCCGACGAACTCCTTGGTGCCGATGGCAAAGGCCCGCTCGCAGCCTTCTTCGTGGCTGGAGCTGGTGCGCAGTTTGTAGGGCCAGTAGGGCCAGCTGAGCGGCTTGTACTCGCTCTCCGGCGGCATCGGCATCAGCTCGAACTGGGTGA
Organism: Burkholderiales bacterium; assembly: GCA_031359975.1. Classification (GTDB taxonomy): domain Bacteria; phylum Pseudomonadota; class Gammaproteobacteria; order Burkholderiales; family Burkholderiaceae_C; genus JANMAS01. The sequence goes on along the minus strand of JANMAS010000330.1, from coordinate 5,772 downwards.
CGCTCCTGGCGCCGTGGCGGTTGCTGGTGCCCACGCAGTCGCTGCCGGTGTCGCCACCACCGATCACGATCACGTGTTTGTCCTTGGCGCTGAGCTGGCCCTTGAGCTTGTCGCCGGCCACCACCTTGTTCTGCTGCGGCAGAAATTCCATCGCGAAGTGCACGCCGTCGAGATCGCGTCCGGGCACCGGCAGGTCGCGGCTCTGTTCGGCGCCGCCGGTGAGCAGCACCGCGTCGAACTCGGCCTTGAGTTCATCCGGCGAGATCACCTGTTGCGCATCGTTGGTGATCTTGCTGCCGGAGGGCATCGCACCCACCAGCACGCCGGTACGGAAGATCACACCCTCGGCCTTCATCTGCTCGATGCGGCGGTCGATGTGCGTCTTTTCCATCTTGAAATCCGGAATGCCATAACGCAGCAGGCCGCCGATGCGGCTGTTCTTTTCGAACAGCGTCACCTCATGCCCGGCGCGTGCGAGCTGCTGCGAGGCCGCCAGGCCGGCCGGCCCCGACCCGATCACCGCCACCTTCTTGCCCGTCTTGCGCGAAGGCGGCAGCGGCTTGACCCAGCCTTCGGCCCAGGCACGATCGATGATCGCGTGTTCGATCGATTTGATGCCCACCGCATCGTTGTTCACGTTCAGGGTGCAGGCGGCTTCGCAGGGCGCCGGACAGACCCGGCCGGTGAACTCGGGGAAGTTGTTGGTCGAGTGCAGCACATCGATCGCTTCGCGCCAGTTGCCGCGATAAACCAGGTCGTTGAAGTCGGGAATGATGTTGTTGACCGGGCAGCCATTGGTACAGAACGGGATGCCGCAGTCCATGCAGCGCGCGCCCTGCACCTTGGCGTCCGGCTCATTCAACCCGATGACAAATTCGCGCCAGGTCTTGAGGCGTTTCGTGACGGGCTCGTAGCCTTCCTCGAGGCGTTCGAATTCGAGGAATCCGGTGACTTTTCCCATGCTGCTGAATCCTTGTCTGTGCGCTGCTGCGCTCGCTGCCCCGGCGTGCAAAGCCCGTGGTTTTACTTGGCCGCAATCGTGCGACCGGCGGCGGGTGTCGGCGCGTCGATCCTGGCCTTGGCGATGGTGGCGTCGGCCTGCCGGCTGGCGCCCATTTCGTTGAGCGCGCGTTTGTATTCGGTGGGGAACACCTTCACGAATCGGCCTCTTGCCTCGACCCAGTGATCGAGGATCTCGCGCGCGCGCAGGCTGCCCGTCCAGCGGTGATGCTCCTCGAGCAACTTGCGCAGCATCGGCTCGTCGGCCTGGCCGCCATGCCAGGTGGCCGGATCGCCGGACGCCGCCTGTTCGTCTTTCGGCAGCACCTTGTCGAGCTGCACCATCGCGGTGTTGCAGCGCTTGGCGAACTGGCCGTCTTCGTCATACACATACGCCACGCCGCCGGACATGCCCGCGGCGAAGTTGCGGCCCGTCTTGCCCAGCACCATCACCGTGCCGCCGGTCATGTATTCACAACCATGGTCGCCTGTGCCTTCGACCACTGCGGTGGCGCCCGACAGTCGCACCGCAAAGCGTTCACCCGCCACACCACGGAAAAACGCCTCACCGCTGGTGGCGCCGTAGAGCACGGTGTTGCCGACGATGGTGTTCTTGGTGGCGTCGCCACGGAAATCGATGCTCGGCCGCACCACCACCCGGCCGCCGGACAGCCCTTTGCCGGTGTAATCGTTGGCATCGCCGATCAGGTACAGCGTGATGCCCTTGGCGAGGAACGCGCCAAAGCTCTGGCCGCCCACACCTTCCATCTGGATGAAGATGGTCTGGTCCGGCAGGCCCTCGGGGCGCTGGCGGATCAATTCGCCCGACAGCATCGCGCCGACGCTGCGGTTCACGTTGCGAACGCTCTCGAGGATCTGAATCCGTTCGCCCTTGTCGATGGCCGGCTTACAGCGCTCGATCAGCTTCACGTCCAGCGCGTGTTCGAGCCGGTGATCCTGCACATCGACCTGGAAACGCGGCACATCGGCCGGCACCTGCGGTTGAACGAACAAGCGGCTGAAATCGAGCCCGCGGCTCTTCCAGTGCGCAATGCCCTTGCGCGCATCGAGCAGATCGGCGCGGCCGATCAGATCATCGAACTTACGAATGCCGAGCTGCGCCATGATCTGCCGCGCTTCCTCGGCGATGAAGAAGAAGAAGTTGACGACATGCTCGGGCTTGCCCTGAAACTTCTTGCGCAGCACCGGATCCTGCGTTGCCACGCCCACCGGGCAGGTGTTGAGGTGGCATTTGCGCATCATGATGCAGCCCTCGACCACCAGCGGCGCGGTGGCGAAGCCGAACTCATCGGCACCGAGCAGCGCCCCGATCACCACATCGCGGCCGGTCTTCATCTGGCCATCGGCCTGCACACGAATACGCCCGCGCAGGCGGTTCAGCACCAGGGTTTGCTGGGTCTCGGCCAGGCCCAGCTCCCAAGGCGTGCCGGCATGCTTGATCGACGACCAGGGCGAGGCGCCCGTGCCGCCATCATGGCCGGCGATCACCACATGATCCGCCTTGCACTTGGCCACACCGGCGGCTATGGTGCCCACGCCCACTTCGGAAACCAGCTTCACGCTCACACTGGCGCGTGGGTTGGCGTTTTTCAGGTCGTGGATCAGTTGTGCCAGGTCTTCGATCGAATAGATATCGTGATGCGGCGGCGGCGAAATCAGGCCCACGCCGGGCACCGAGTGGCGCAGCATGCCGATGTACTCGCTCACCTTGCCGCCCGGCAACTGCCCGCCTTCGCCCGGCTTGGCCCCCTGCGCCATCTTGATCTGGATCTGGTCGGCCGAGACCAGGTATTCGGTGGTCACGCCAAAGCGGCCCGAGGCCACCTGCTTGATGCGGCTGCGCAGGCTGTCGCCTTCCTGCAGCGGGTAGTCAGCCTCGATCGCATCGCCGATCACATCGCTGGCCTTGCTGCCGGCGGTGATGGCAATGCCCTTGAGCTCGTTGCGATAGCGCGCCGGATCTTCGCCGCCTTCGCCGGTATTGCTCTTGCCGCCGATGCGGTTCATCGCCACGGCCAGCGTGGTGTGCGCTTCGGTGCTGATCGACCCGAGCGACATCGCGCCGGTGGCGAAGCGCTTGACGATCGAGGTGGCAGGCTCGACGTCGTCGAGCGGAATCGCGCGCGCAGGATCGACGCGGAACTCGAACAAGCCGCGCAGCGTCATGTGACGGCGCGACTGGTCGTTGATGATCTGCGCGTATTCCTTGTAGGTATCGAACTTGTTGGCGCGGGCGCTGTGCTGCAGCTTGGCAATGGCGTCGGGCGTCCACATGTGTTCTTCGCCGCGCACTCGCCAGGCGTATTCGCCCCCGGCATCGAGCATGGTGGCGAGCACCGGCGAATCGCCGAAGGCCTCGCGATGCGATCGCAACGCCTCTTCCGCCACCTCGAACACGCCGATACCCCCGACCTGCGAAGCGGTGCCGCGGAAGTACTTGTCGACGAACGTCTGCTCCAGGCCGATGGCCTCGAAAAGCTGCGCGCCGCAATACGACATGTAGGTCGACACGCCCATCTTGGACATGATCTTCGACAGCCCCTTGCCGATCGCCTTGACGTAGTTGTAGATCGCCTTTTCGGCCGACAGATCACCCGCTAAGCTGCTGTGCATCGTGGCCAGCGTTTCCATCGCGAGATAGGGATGCACACCTTCGGCGCCATAACCCGCGAGCACCGCGAAATGATGGATCTCGCGCGCTGCGCCCGTCTCCACCACGATGCCGGCGGTGGTGCGCAAACCTTCGCGCACCAGGTGGTGATGGATCGCCGAGAGGGCCAGCAAGGCCGGGATCGCGGTGTGGTCGCGATTCAGGCGGCGATCGGTGACGATCAGGATGTTGGCGCCGCCGCGAATCGCATCCACCGCCTCGGCACAAAGAGAAGCCAGCTTGGCCTCCACGCCTTCGCGGCCCCAGGCCAGCGGATAGGTGATGTGAATCTCCGCGCTGTGGAACTTGCCCGAGGTGTGTTTGTCGATTTCGCGCAAACGCGCCATGTCGTCGAAGTCGAGAATCGGCTGCGTCACCTCCAGGCGCATCTGCGGATTCACCGCGTTGATGTCGAGCAGGTTGGGCTTGGGGCCGATGAACGAGTTCAGCGACATCACGATCGCTTCACGGATCGGATCGATCGGCGGATTCGTGACTTGTGCGAAGAGCTGCTTGAAGTAGCTGAACAGCGACTTGTTCTTGTCAGACAGCACCGCCAGCGGCGAATCGTTGCCCATCGAACCGATGGCTTCTTCTCCGGCCATCGCCATCGGGCTCATGAGGAATTTGATGTCTTCCTGGGTGTAGCCGAAGGCTTGCTGCCGATCGAGCAGGGCATCGTCAAAGGTGCCCGGGCCCTGCGCGGCGATGGGCAGCGCATCGAGCTTGATGCGCACGTTTTCGATCCACTGGCGATAAGGCTTGGCGAAGGCGAGCTGATGCTTGAGCTCGTCGTCGTCGATGATGCGGCCCTGCTCCAGATCGATCAGGAACATCTTGCCCGGCTGCAGGCGCCACTTCTTGACGATGCGGCTTTCCGAGATCGGCAGCACGCCGGATTCAGACGCCATCACCACCAGATCGTCATCGGTGACGATGTAACGCGCGGGGCGCAGGCCATTGCGATCGAGCGTGGCGCCGATCTGCTTGCCATCGGTGAACACCACCGCGGCGGGGCCATCCCACGGCTCGAGCATCGCGGCGTGATATTCGTAGAAAGCACGGCGGCGTTCGTCCATCAGCGAGTGCTGCTCCCACGCCTCGGGAATCATCATCATCGCCGCATGTGCGAGCGGGTAGCCGCTCATCGTGAGCAGCTCCAGCGCGTTGTCGAAGGTGGCGGTGTCGCTCTGGTGCTCGAAGCTGATCGGATACAGCTTTGGCAGGTCGTCGCCGAGCACGGGTGATTTCATCACCCCTTCGCGGGCTCGCATCCAGTTGAAGTTGCCCTTGACGGTGTTGATCTCGCCGTTGTGGGCCACCATGCGGTACGGATGCGCCAGCGGCCACTCCGGGAAGGTGTTGGTCGAAAAACGCTGATGCACCAGCGCCAGGGCGGAGGTGGTGCGCGGATCCTGCAGATCCTGGTAGTAGCGGCCCACCTGATCAGCCAGCAGCAAGCCCTTGTAGATCACCGTGCGGCAGCTCATGCTGGGCACGTAATATTCCCGGCTGTGGGTGAGCTTGAGCGCCTGGATGGCACTGGAGGCCGTCTTGCGGATCACGTAGAGCTTGCGCTCCAGCGCGTCGGGCACGATCACGTCGGTGCCGCGGCCGATGAAGATCTGGCGAATCACCGGCTCCTTGGCGCGCACCGTGGGCGACATCGGCATGTCGCGGTCCACCGGCACATCGCGCCAGCCGAGCAGCACCTGACCCTCGACGCGCACCGCGCGCTCGAGCTCCTGCTGGCAGGCCAGCCGGGATGCGTGCTCCTTGGGCATGAAGATCATGCCGACGCCATACTCACCCGGCGGCGGCAGCGTGATGCGCTGCGTGGCCATCTCGGCGCGGTAGTAGTCGTCCGGAATCTGGATCAGAATGCCGGCGCCGTCGCCCATCAGCTTGTCGGCACCCACCGCACCGCGGTGATCGAGGTTTTCGAGGATCTTCAGACCCTGCTCCACGATCGCATGCGACCTCTCACCCTTGATGTGCGCCACAAAGCCCACACCGCACGCATCGTGCTCGTTGCCCGCCCGATACAGCCCGCTTTCCGTCAAGTGGGCGATCTCCGCCTCGGTGGCGATCAGTTCGTCGGC
>JANMAS010000282.1:0-4265 GCA_031359975.1 Burkholderiales bacterium | reverse complement strand
CTGAGCCCGCCGCGCCGGCCGTTCCGGCGGCGGCCAGCCCCGCGCCGACACCGGCGATCGCGGGCTCCGCGCCCGTGGTGGCGGCCTCGGCCTCGGCAGCGTCTCGCGCGGCAGCCGCGCCCGCATCGCAGGCTCAGTTGCCGGCGTTTGCCACCGTGGTCAAGGATGCCAAGCGGGTGGACGGCCTGTTCACCCTCTGGCAGAAAGACGACAAGGTGTGGATCGAGCTGGAGCCGGCCGACTTCGGCAAGCCGCTGTTCCTCGGCCCCAAGATCTCGCGCGGTATCGGCGAGGCGGGCCTGTATGGCGGCACGATGATCGGCCGCTGGCCGCCCTGGGGGCGCACGCAGCTGGTGGAATTTCGGCGCATGCAGAACATCGTGCAGCTCGTGGCGCCCAACATCGAGTACACGGCGGCTGCCGGCACGCCGCAGGCCGCGGCCGTGCGCGCGGCCTATTCGCCCAGCCTGATCGGCAGCGTCAACGTCGTCAGCCAGCCCGATCCGGATCGCAAAGGCGTGCTGATCGAGGCCAACGCGCTGTTCATCACCGACATGCTCGGCATGGCCAATGCCTTGCAGCGGGTCTACCGCCAGGGCTACGCGCTCGATGCGCGCAATTCGGCCTTCACCGAGATTCGCGGCCGCGATGACGCGGTGTTCTTCGACGTCAACATCCACTACGCCGCGCCATCGATCGCGGTGGCCCAGGGTGCGCCGGCGGGGGCGCCGACGCCGTCGATCCCCGGCACCGTACCGGATGCGCGCAGCCTGTTTCTCGGCCTGCACTATTCGCTGTCGGCCTTGGCCCCGGTGCCCATGGACAGCCGCCGCGCCGATCCGCGCATCGGCCACTTCACCACCGTGGTGCAGGATTTCACCGACGACCTGGAGCGCAGCCCAAGGGTGCGCTACGTGAATCGCTGGCGGCTGGAGAAGAAGGATCCGCTGGCGGCGATGTCGGAGCCGGTCAAGCCGATCGTCTTCTGGATCGACCGCACGGTGCCGCTGCGCTACCGCGATGCGATCCGCAAGGGCATCCTCGAATGGAACAAGGCCTTCGAGCCGCTGGGCTACACCGGCGCGATCGAGGCCAGGGAGCAGCCCGACGACGCCGATTTCGACACGCTGGACATCGGCGTGCCCTCGGTGCGCTGGATGACCAACGCCAACACCAGCTTCGTGGCGCTCGGCCCCTCGCAGGTGGATCCGCGATCCGGCGAAATCCTCGATGCCGACATCGTCATCGAGAGCCTGTCGTTCCGTGCCACCCGCAACCTGCGTACGCAGGTGATCGGCGGGCGCGAGGCCATCGATTGGGCGGCGTTGATGCAGGCGCCAACCGGCGCCCAGGCGGCCGACGCGGGCGCTGCGTCTTGCCGCTACGCCGAACTCGCCACCGAGCAGATGCACTACGCACTCGATGTGCTCCAGGCGCGCGGCGATATCGAGCCCGAAAGCCCCGACGTCGAACGCTTCGTGCTCGACACCCTCACCGAAGCCACGATGCACGAGGTGGGCCACGCGCTCGGCCTGCGGCACAACTTCCGCGCTTCGCGTGCCTACAGCGAAACGCAGTTGGCCGATCCCGCATTCACGCAGGAGCACGGCATCTCCGGCTCGGTGATGGACTACACGCCGATCAACCTGCCACGGCCCGGCGAACGCGGCGGCGTGGCGCATCAGCTCCAGCTGGGGCCTTATGACTACTGGGCCATCGAGTACGCCTACCGCCCGGCACCGCCGCAGTCCACACCCGACGAGCAACGGGCGATGCTGCAAAAGATCGCCGAGCGCAGCGCCGAGCCGCTGCTGGCCTTCGGCACCGATGAAGACAACGCGTTTGGCATCGACCCCGAAACGCTGGTGTTCGACCTCGGCAGCGACGAAGTGGCCTTTGCCGGCCAACGCATCGCCATTGCCCACGATCTGATGCGCCGCCAGGAGAGCCGGGTGCTCGATGCGGAGCAGGATTTCGGCGTGCTGCGCCGCGCGGTGAGCTACGCGGTGCGCGACGCGGCGCGCGCGGCCGGCATCCTGGCACGCCAGATCGGCGGCCTTCGCACCCTGCGCGACTTTCCCGGCAGCGGTCGCGATCCCCTGGTGCCGGTGGACGCCGCCATCCAGCGCGCCGCGCTCGATATGCTGGGGCGCGAGATCCTCGCGCCCAATGCCTTTGCCATCTCACCCGCCCTGGCGCGCAAGATGGCCCCGGATTACTTCGAGCGCTCCGAGGCCGCCAGCATCGGCGTGCAGGTGGCCACCGATCTCTCGCTGGGCACCGCGGTGGTGGATCTGCAGCGTGCCCTGCTGGCCCAGCTGATGAGCGACACGGTGGCCACCCGCATCCTCGACAGCATCGACAAGGCCGATCCCGGCACGGATCTGTTCCGGCTGCCGGAGCTGTATGAGCGCTTGCTGCGGGATGTGTGGAGCGGCCTGGAATCCGGCGCCGATATCCCGCAGGCACGGCGTGAACTGCAGCGCGATCATGTCAATCGCCTGGCTTCGCAGTTGCTGCGGCCTGATCAGCTCTCCCGCGCCGATGCCCGAGGCCTGGTTCGGGTGCAGGCGCAGGCGTTGCTGCCGCGACTGCGGGCCGCCTCGAAGCGCGGCCACCTGAGTGCGGCCACGCGGGCGCACCTGTCGGATTGTGGTGACACCCTGGAGCAAGCCTTCAGCGCCCGCTTCTCGCGTGGTGGATTGTGACCGTCCCTGGCCCGCGCCGACGGCTCCACACCGAGACGCGGCTACAGACTGAAGCCGCCAAGCCGACAACCTGAGGGTCATGATCCGCACGTTTGTCGACCGCTGGAAGAAGACTTGGCGCGCTTCGCCGGCGGACGCCGGGCCTACCGTGCTGCCCGATCGACGGGTGTCGGCGCGAGCCATGGGCCCCGACGGCGAGCCTGACAACGCGGTATCGGCGCTCTCTCTGGGAGCACGCCTGCCGCTGGTGGATCGCCAAGGTCAGCTCGTGGGATTCGAGTTCCGTCTGGCCGATGAAGCGCTGCAACGCCTGCGCCGCCAGGAAGACAAAGCCGCCGCCATCCAGCATGGCGCGGCGCTGTTCGACGCGATGCGCTTGACGGTCGACACCGGCCGCCTGGCCTACACCGAGCTGCCACCGGGCTGGATCGAGCATCCGACACAGCCCGGACAGCTGACGCCGGGCATGCTGATCGCCATTCCGCTGATCGAGGCGCTGGGCGAGTTCACGCCCGAAGGCCTGAGCAACGTGATGACGATGCGCGCGGCCGGTGCCAAGGTGGGCTGGGCGGGCGACTTCCCGCGCGCGTTTGCGCCGGATTTCCTGCAGTTGCCCGTCTCGGCGATCCGAACCGACCCTCAAGCCGAGCTGGGCGACTTCCATCCCGGCCTGGCCGATATTGAATCCCGTGTGCAATCGGCGTCGCGCCGGCGCCTGCCGGTGCTGGCCACCGGCATCGCGCACATCGAGGATCTGGAAACCGCGCTGCGGGCCGGTGTGGCGCAGGCCGTGTGCGCCATCCCCAGCCATGGCGAGCCCCGCCACCCGCAGGCGGTAAGCCCGCGTGTGCAGCGCATGTGCCAGCTGCTCAACCGCTTGCTGCGCGATGAAGACACGGCGGCCATCGTGGTCGACATCAAGGCCGACGTGGGCTTGTCATACCGCCTGCTGCACTACCTCAACATGGCCGGCATCGGCATGGCGCAGCAGATCGAATCGATCGAACAAGCGGTGACGCTGCTGGGCCGTAACGAGCTTTACCGCTGGCTGGCCGCGTTGATGATCCGCCAGGCCGCCACGCGGCCGGCTGCCGGCGTGTTGCAGGAAATCGCACTGGCCCGCGGCCGGCTGCTGGAGCTGCTGGCCATCGATCGCGGCGAGCCGGAGCCGGGCAGCCTGTTCATGCTGGGTCTGGTGTCGATGCTGGGCTTGCTGCTCGACACCACGCTCGACGACGCCATCGCACCGCTGCACCTGCCCGCCAAGGCGCGCAAGGCCTTGCTGCTGCATGAAGGCGAGTGGCTGGAGTACCTGGCGATGAGCTGGCATCTGGATGATCCGAACCCGCTGGTGGCCAAGGCCATGGCCGAGCATTTTGGCGGACTGGATCATGTGCTGGCCCGTGCCACGCAATCGTGGCAGTGGGCCGCGGCCGTGCACCGGGGGGGGAGATGACTGCCCCCCGCCCGACGGGTACGTCGGGCGGCCCCCTGGGGCCACGAAGGGCCCCGTCGTGGCCCTTGGGGCACGGGCCGGCTTGGGGCGGCCCGGCGCTC
>JANMAS010000270.1:0-9304 GCA_031359975.1 Burkholderiales bacterium | reverse complement strand
CACGCCTGCCATGCGCATCCACTTGCAGATCACACGGAAGTTCATGCCGTGGTTCTTCTGCCGCGAATAGGTGCTGTTGCCGGCGCGGTGCAGGTGCAGGATCATGTCGTTCTTGCGCGCCCACAGCGCCATGCTCTGGATGGCGGTGTAGCCGATCACCAGGTCGATCATGATGATGACCGAACCCAGGTTCTTGGCGAACTCGGCGCGCTCGTACATCTCTTCCATCGTGCCGGCGGTCACGTTCAGGTAGTGGCCCTTCACCTCCCCGGACGCGGCACTCGCCTTGTTGACGGCCTCCATGCAGTACAGGAAGCGATCACGCCAATGCATGAAGGGTTGCGAGTTGATGTTCTCGTCGTCCTTCATGAAATCGAGGCCGCCCTTCAGGCCCTCGTACACCACCCGACCATAGTTGCGGCCAGACAAGCCGAGCTTGGGCTTGGTGGTCGCACCCAACAGCGGGCGACCGAACTTGTCCAGGCGCTCCCGCTCGACGACCACACCTGTGGCCGGGCCCTGGAAGGTCTTCAGATAGGCCACCGGAATGCGCATGTCTTCCAGTCGCAGCGCCTTGACCGCCTTGAAGCCGAACACATTGCCGATGATGGAGGCGGTGAGGTTGGCGATAGAGCCACCCTCGAACAGATCCAGGTCGTAGGCGATGTAGGCAAAGAACTGGGCTTCCGTCTTCGTGCCCGGGCCGGTATTGGGCACAGCGTCGACGCGGTAGGCCTTGGCGCGGTAAAGATCGCAAGCCGTGAGGCGGTCGGTCCATACCACCGTCCAGGTGGCGGTGGACGATTCACCGGCCACGGCCGCTGCCGCTTCCTCCGAGTCCACCCCCTCTTGCGGCGTGATGCGGAACATCGCGATGAGGTCGGTGTCCTTGACCACGTAGTCGGGCTGCCAGTAGCCCATCTGCTTGTACCTGAGAACGCCAGCGCTGTAGCGCTTCTTGGCATCGGTGATCTGCTCATCGCCGGCAAAAGCCGGTTCCACTGGGATATTCAAAGCGGTGCTCCTTGTCGTTGGGATGGGGGTGCTGACCTCGGGTGAAGCAAAGCCTAAGGTCAGGCCCGCATTTAGTGAAGTCAGCATTTCTTACCCGTCGATTAAGATCTGGTGAATGAAGAACGTCACCTTCCGGCACCTTCGGGTATTCACGGAGGTGGCGCGCCACCTCAGTTTTGTGCGCGCGGCGCAGACGCTGCACATCACGCCGCCAGCCGTCACGATGCAGGTGAAGGAGCTGGAATCGCTGGTCGAGCTGCCGCTGTTCGACCGCCGCGGTCGCGCGGTGGCGCTCACCACCGCGGGCGAATACTTTCTCGTCTACGCCCGCCGTCTGCTGAGCACGCTCAAGGAAGCCGACGACGCGATGGCGCGTTTCAAGAAGCTCGAAACCGGCTTGCTCACCGTGGGCATGGTGAGCACCGCGAAGTACTTCGTGCCGAGGCTGCTGGCGCTGTTTCGCGAAGAGCATCCGGGCATCGATGTGCGCCTCACCGTATGCCAGAACCGCGAGCAACTGGTGGCAGCCATGCGCGACAACGAAGTGGATCTCTCCATCATGGGCCGCCCGCCGAAGGAGCTGGCGTGCCGCTCCGAAGCCTTCGCGGCGCACCCGCTGGTTTTCGTGGCGCCCACCGGCCACCCGGTGCTGCGGCTCGATCAACCCGAACTGGCGATGCTGGAGACGTATCCGATGTTGATCCGCGAGGCCGGATCGGGCACACGCGCGTCGATGGAAAAGTTTTTCGCCGATCGGAACTTCGAGCCGCGCACGATGCTGGAGATGTCGAGCAACGAAACCATCAAGCAGGCGGTGATGGCCGGCATGGGCCTGGCCCTGCTCTCGCTGCACACGATGGGCCTGGAGTTGAAGAGCGACCTGCTGCGCATCGTGCCGGTGCAAGGCACACCGTTGATGCGCACCTGGAACGTGGTGGTGCTGATGTCGCGTGTGCTCTCGCCCGCGGCCGAGGCGTTTCGATACTTTGTCATCGAGCATGCGGAAAACTGGCTGGCCGAACACGACAGGCCCTGGCTGGCGCCGAAAGCCGCGCCGGTGGGCTGAATCAGCCCGCCCGCTTCGCCGCCGGCAGCGCCACCATGAACGTGCTGCCGATGCCCAGGCGAGACTTCACCCAGATATCGCCGCCGTGGGCATCGACGATGCGCTTGCAGATCGCCAGCCCGAGGCCGGTGCCTTCATAGGCGCGCCGGGTGTTGAGCCGGCGAAACGGCTCGAACATGCGGGACACATCATCGATGGCGACACCAATGCCGTTGTCGGTGACGGTGACCACCACCCGCTCATGCTCCAGGCGCGCCGCCACGGTCACCTGCGGCGTGCGGCCGGGTGGAACGAATTTGGTCGCGTTGGCGAGCAGGTTCTGGAACAGGATGCGCAGCAGGCCGATATGACCCATCACCATCGGCAGGCGCTTGACGTCGATACGGGCCTGTGCCGCCGCGATGCGTGCGCCCAGCGCATCGCGCACGTCGGCAAGCACCTCATCCAGCGCCACCGGCTCGGCGCGGCCCGGTTCGCGGTCCAGGCGCACGAACTGGAGCAGGTCGTCCAGCATCGTCTTCATCCGGGCGGCACCGCGCTGCACGAGCGAAAAGTACAGCTGCGCCGGCTGGGTGAGCGCGAGGCCGTGATCGGACTCGATCAGCGAACAGAACTGCATGACGGTATTCAGCGGCTCGCGCAGATCGTGCGACGTGATCCTCACGAACTGCGCCAGATCGGCGTTGCTCTGCCGCAGCTGCGCCACCGTTTTTTGAAGCTGGCTGCTGGACTCGACCAGATCGTGCACATCGTGTGCCAACACGATCACGCCGATCACCCGGCCCGGGCCGTCGCGCGCGGGCTGGTAGCTCACGTCCATCATGCGATCGCCAATACCGGGAAACGAGAGCGGAGCGCGAAAACGCACCGTCTCGCCAGCCATGGCGGCGTCCAGCGCCGGCTTGACGCTGCGCGCGAAGATCTCCTCGCCCACCACATCGGCCACCCGTTGTCCGATCACCGTTTCGCGCGGGAGATCCCAGCAACGTTCGCAAGCCCGGTTGACCAGGCGGTATCGGTAGTCGACATCGACAAAGGAAGCCAGGTCTTCGGTGGCTGAGGTGAGCGCGCTGAGCTGCCACCGCTCCTCGTCGAGGGCGGCCTCCAGCTGGCGATAGCGCAGCCGGCCAGCCATTTGCGTGCGATTGGACTTGCGCAACTCGGCCATCGAAACCGCAAGCACCTGCACCGGCAGCAGAATCGCCACCACGGCGAGATAGGCCTGCAACTGGCTCCAATGCGTGCCGCCCGGATAGGGCGCGAAAGTGGCCAACGACGGCGCCGCACAGATCGCGAGTACCGCCGCGAAACAGGCAAACAGCACCACCGGCAGCCCGGCCAGCGCGGCCGCCAGCACCAGCGGCACCTCGATGAACGCAAAGGGAGCCGACAGCTTCGATACGGCCAGCAGCGTGATGGCGACCGTGGCGGCGATCACCGACAGCGCACTGATCGAGAGCAAGGTCGCGCGCGTTTGCGCCAGCCCGAGCCGGCGCACAGAAAACGCCAGAGGCAGCATCGCGGCAGCGCCGATCATTCCGGAAAGATAGCCAGGCAACCAAACCTCGATCAGGGCCATGCCCGCATCCACTCCCTTGAATACCGCGGCCACGGTGGCGCCGGCCAGCGGCGGTATCAACGTGCCCAGAACCATCGTCTCGAGAAACCCCTGGAGCGACTCGAAACACCGGCTTTCCGCGTCGCTGCGCCACATCAGCCAGGCGCCCATCCCGATCTCGGCGGCCTGAGGCAAGAGCAGGGCCGTCAACTGCGGGAGCGACAAGCCATTCACCAGCCCCGCCACGACGCCGGCCGCCGTGATGGCTGCCACCATGGGGGGCCAATGTGCCTTCGGGCTGGTGACAAGAAACACGGCTGCCCAGGCATTGGCGAACCACACATTGGCCAACGCGCCGGGCTGGCGCTGAAGACAGATCCCGGCCATCGCCAGGAGAAGGTACCCACCACCGGCGCACACGCAGGGCACGAGACCGCCGGTGAACTGCGTCGACGGCCGTGTGAACGCCATCATCGCGCCCATCCCCGAAACCCGCCGGCCAGCGGTTCATGGACCAGGCCGATCAACCGGCACCCCATTGATCCGGTCGACGCGGCGCGGCCTCGATTTCTTGCAGGACTTTGAGCAGGGCCGCCGCGCGTTGAATGTCGATCGGCTTGGTGACGTAGCCCTTCACCGAGACAAACGCCATGGCGCGTTCGCGGTCCTTCGGGTCAGGCGAGCTGGTGAGCATCACCACCACCGCATCGGCCCGGCAATCGGCGCGCAGTTGCTCGTAGGCTTCGAGGAAATCAAAGCCGTTCATGCCCGGCATGTTGATATCCAGCAGGATCAACTCCACCGTGTGGCCCCCGGGTCGCTGCAGATAGGCCAGCGCCTCCCGCGCGGATTCAAACGGCAGCACGTCCGTCGTGACGACGGCGCGTTCCAGCATGATCCGCGTGTAAAGCGAATCGGCATCGCTGTCGTCGATGAGCATGACAGTTTTCAACATCTCGGATCCCCCTGATGTGCGCCTCTCCAGCTGCACAACGCAGGTTCTACCGCTGTCTGTTGTCGTTGTCACCAGGAACAATTTACAGGGTGACTCGATGCCCGCATGCGCGTGCGCGCGCCTCGCCCGGCGCCGGGCGGCCCGACGATCAGCCGCCGGCGCGCTTCACGACAAAGCCCTCCTGCGCCAGGAAGGCCATCACCCGATCGCAGTGATCGCCCTGGATCTCGAGCACGCCTTCCTTCACTGTGCCGCCCGATCCGCACGCGGCCTTCAATCGCTTGCCCAGCGCCACCAGGGCGGCGGCATCCACGTCAAGGCCTCGCACCAGCGTGACGGCCTTGCCGCCGCGGCCCTTGGTTTCGCGGCTGACTCGCACCACGCCATCGCCCACCGGCCTGCCGCGAGCCGCGCAGATGCACTGGGCCAACGGCTTTCGGCATGTGGGGCACATGCGGCCGCCGTCGGTGGAATACACCAGCCCGCCGGGCCCTGGTTTTTGCATGTCGAATCCTGCCTCGATGCCGAAGGGCCCGCGCCTTGCATTTTCGCGCTTCGCAGCGAATGCCAAATCCCTTCGACCCGCACATGCCGGCGCCCGGGTCTTCAGCCTTTCGAGGCAGCCACCATGGCACTGACGGCCTTGGCATCATCGAGCTGGCCGTTGAAGTGGCGTGTGATGACGTCGTAGAACCCGTTCTTGATGGCCGTGGGCGACGCATGGCCGTGGGCGATCGAGCCGACCAGCGTGTTCTTCTTGCTCGCTTCGGCCAGCTCGCTCATGGCGCGTTTGCCGCAGGCGTCGAACGCGGCGTCGGATACATCGGTGCGGGCGGGCACCGCGCCCTTGAGCACGTTGAAGGCCGATTGCACCGCCGGGTCGAGGCTGTCGGAGGCCATCTTCATTTGCGCCGGCACCTTGTCGGCGCCCACCTTGAACATCGCGAACTGGTTCGACAGGAACGACACGCTGCCCTGCGTGCCGGGCACCGGGAAGCACAGGTAGTCGACACCGGGTTGCTTCTTGGCGTTGGAGAACTCGCCCTTGGCCCAATCGCCCATGATCTGGAAGCCGGCCTTGCCGCTGATCACCATGCCCGAGGCGACGTTCCAGTCGCGGCCGGAGAAATCCTTGTCGACCAGCTTGCGCAGTTGCGACATGCGCTGAAAGATCTTGGTCATCGTTGGCGAGCCGAGCGATTTGCTGTCGAGCTCGATGAAGGCCTTGCGGTAGAAATCGGCACCGCCGGTGGCCAGCACCACGCTGTCGAACACGGTGGCTTCCTGCCAGGGCTGGCCGCCGTGGGCGATGGCGATGTAGCCGGCCTTCTGCACCTTTTCGGCGGCGGCGATGAAGTCGTCCCAGCTCTTGGGTTCGGCGGTCACGCCGGACTTGGCCAGCACCTCCTTGTTGGCCCACACCCAGTTGATCGAGTGGATGGCCAGCGGTGCGGCGATCCACTTGCCTTCGTACTTGGTGAAGCGCTGCACGGCGGGCGGCACCACGCGGTCCCAGCCTTCTTTTTCAGCCAGCGGGTTGAGATCGGCCAGCACGCCTTGCTTGGCCCAGTCGGTCAGGTCGAAGCCCATCAGCAGCACGGCCGCGGGCGGGTTGCCCGAAGTGACGCGGGTGCGCACGGTGGTCATCGCCGCTTCGCCGCCACCGCCGGCCACCGGCATGTCGTTCCACCCGATGCCTTGCTTGGCGAGCTTGTCCTTGAGCACGTTGAGTGCCGCGGCTTCGCCGCCGGAAGTCCAGAAGTGCAGAACCTCGACGCTCTGCTGCGCGGCGGCGGGGAGGGTGAATGCGGTGGCTGCGGCAGTGGCAATAGCCAGGGCCAGGTACTGCTTCTTCATGTCGGGATGTCTCCAGGGGTTGCGGGTCGAGCGGGAAAAAAACCGGATCAACGACGCTGCGCCAGCCTGGCGAAAAACCACCCGCCAGTACCGCTCATCGCGCTGATGTTGTTGCAATCGATTTGTCGATGGCGCGATTATTGGAACGTTCCCATAAACTTCGCAAGCACTTCGTGACAACTCAGGGAAAGCACTGAATCGGCCCGTGTCGAGCAGCCACCACCGGCGGCTCCACCCCGGAGCGAGGAATGCGAGGCGGGGCCGGCCTTCAACCGGGCTAGACTCTTCGCAGCGGTAGCGGGCCAGATTTTTGGAACGAAACCAATCCATTCGCACATGCCGGCCCGCCGGCAATGAACGGAAACGCGATGAACAGCAACGCGACCAAACCCGGCCGGGCCCTCACGATCATGGATGTGGCCGAGGCGGCAGGTGTGTCGAAGTCCACCGTCTCGCTGGTTCTGCAGGAAAGCCCGCTGATCCGGGAAGAAACCGCCCAGCGTGTGCGCGACGCCGCGCGCAAGCTGGGCTACGTCTACAACCGGCGCGCCGCCGAGCTGCGCGGGCAGTCGTCCAACATCGTCGGCGTGGTCATCAACGACCTGATGAACCCGTTCTTTGCCGAAGTGCTGGTGGGCATCGAACGCACGCTCGTCGATGCCGGCTTCATCGTTCTGATGGCGCATACCCACGAAAGCCTGGAGCGCCAGCGCAAGGTGCTCACCTCGATGCGCGAGCAGCATGCGGTCGGCATCCTCATCTGCCCGGCCCTGGGCACGCCCAAATCCCTGGTCAAGGAAGTGAACACCTGGGGCATCGCCCTGGGGGTGATGGTGCGATCGCTGGGTGCGGGCAGCTACGACTACGCTGGATCAGACAACGAAAAGGGCGTGCTCATGGCCACCCGCCATCTGATCGCCGCGGGCCACCGTGACATCGGCTTTCTCGGCGGCCGCTCGGGCGTCGTCTACGACCAGCGGCTGAAGGGCTACCACCGGGCGCTTGCGGGGGCAGGCATCGGCGTCAACGACAAGCTGATCGTGGCCTCCGATCCAAACCGTTCGGGTGGCCGAGACGCCATGACGGCGACGCTGCGCATGCGCCCGCGACCCACCGCCGCGGTTTGCTACAACGACATCACCGCGTTCGGCGCGCTCACGGCACTGGGTGAACAAGGCCTGCGCGCCGGCGACGATTTTGCGTTGGTCGGATTCGACAACGTGCTGGATGCGGCCCACTCGAACCCACCGCTCAGCACCGTCAACATCCGGCCCGGCGAGTTGGGCGAAAAGGCCGCCGCCGCATTGATGGCTCGCATCGCCGAGCCATCGCGGGCCCGGCAGGTTTTTCTTTCCGAGCCGGAATTGTTGCTGCGGCAATCGGGCTGAGGGAAACGGGCTGGCGTGCGGGAAGTGGTCAGTTGCCACAAAGCGCCGGGCTCAGCGGCATCAGCCTCCGATGATTACCGTTGGACACCCCATGACGACACTGCCGCCGTGAGCCGTCGTGTCGCCCACGCGGGCAGCCGGGCGGCCACCGATCATCACGGTGGCCGAGCCCTTGACGATGGCATCGGGCGGGCCCACGCACACGGCATTGTCGCCCAGCACCGCCGCGGGCAGCATGCCGATCAGCACCGTGGGCACCCCGGAGCCGACCACAGGCCCGCCGACGTGGGGAATCGGCGGCAGACCCGGTGTCACCATGGGGCAGACATGCATGTCGGTCAGGCGTGCGGCGGGCGGCATGGCGGGCAGCTCAATTGATCATGACCATGGCACCCTTGACCGTGGTCTGCCCGGACGCAGACAGCTCGGCCGTGGCGTTGCCCTTGGCGGTGAAACCCACCTGCCCGGTGCAGGTGACGTTCAGGCCTTCGCTGGCCACATCGGCCTTGGAGGTGACGCTGATCTTGCCGACGGCGTCCAGGGTGATGGTGCCCTTGGCGGTGATCTTGATGTCCTTGGGGCTGTCCAGCGTGATGCCCGAGGCGTTGAGTTCAACCCTGTTGTGGTTCTGGTCGGTCATGACGATGGACTTGCCATCGTCGCTGAACACCAGCTTGTTGTCGCCCGGGGTGGTGATGCTGATGAGCTTCTTGTCCTCGTCGAACTCGATCCTGGACTTGCAGCGCGTGACGATGGCCTTGGTGTTGTTCTCGGCCGTCAGCTCGTAGGCCGCGGCGTGCTTGCTGCCGTACAGGCTGCCCAGGACGACTGGGCTGGACGGGTCGTCGTCGAGGTAGCCCAGAACGACTTCGTCGTTGATCTCGGGCACGAAAAAGACCCCGAACCCGCTGGACGCATGGAACAGGGCCAGGCGGGCCCATACGACCTGGGCCGCGCCACCCAGGTTCTTCATGCTGACCTGCACTCGGCGCTCGCCGTCCGGGTCGGCATCGAGCTTGGTCACCACGCCGATCTGCAGGCCGCGCACGCCCGGCCGGAGGCCGCCCACCGCGGGGGCCACCACATCGGGCCGCTCGGCGAACCAGCCGGGGGCCACTCCGAACTCGACCTCGGTGATCCAGTTCCCGTTGGCGACCTCGTGGCGCACCGAGCTGACGAACACCTTGCCGTTGAATCGCGCGCCCAGACCAGCCACGTCCAGCGTGGTGGCCGGGGTAGCCAGGGCGCTGCCCTGGAACTTCATGCGGCCGCGAACACGGGCCAGTTCGGCCTTCACCAGCTGGGCGTCGGCCCAGCTTTTCAGATCGTCAGTGGCCACTGGCGCGGTGGTCCGCAGCGCAAGCGTGGATGGCGACGCGACGTTGGCCAGCGTGTTGCCAGTCAGGTTGCCTTGCAGACCCAGGCTGGGGGTGGTGCCCGTTTGCGCCAGCATCGCCTGGGTGTTG
>JANMAS010000259.1:0-3289 GCA_031359975.1 Burkholderiales bacterium | reverse complement strand
CTCACGTCGGTGTGCGAGAACTGCAAGGAGCCGTTGTACAGGTTGACCTTGTCACCCAGCAGGTCGATGCCCAGGCTGGTGATGTTGTTCGTGGCGCGTTCGATCTCGCCCTGCAGCTTTGGCATCGTGACGTCTTGCGCCGCGGCCTGCGGTGAGGTCAGCGCCCAGAGCGCGGAAGCCGCGCCAGTGGCCAGTAGGCGCGTGAATCGCGTCGGTGCATTCATTGTTCTTCTCCCTATGTTTCAAATATCTTGGCATAGGGGATCGTCGATTCACACACCTCCTTCGCGTTCGCGACAATTGTTGGGAAACGATGGATCAGGCATCAAGGCTTGTGGTGGGCGCAGCAGGCATGTCGTCGTCAGTCAAGCCTCAAGCGGCTCGCCCATACACCTTGGCAAAGTCTGCCAGCCGCTGCGCATGCCACGGGTGCACCTGATCCCACTCGAAGCGCCACTCCCAATAGCCTTCGCCCTTGCCGGGAAAGTTCATGCGGTGTTCGGTGGGCAGGGCCAGCACGTCCTGCATCTGGTGCACGGCGGTATCGGCCACCGATGCGCATGCGGCGCGGATGAAGGCCCAGGGCATGTCGTGGCCGTCGGTGGCGAGGTAACCGCGCACGAAGTGGCGTTCGTGGTCGGTGGCGCTGGCCCACCAGCCGGCGGTGGTGTCGTTGTCGTGCGTGCCGCCGTAGACCACCGTGTCGCAGGCATGGTTGTGCGGCAGGAAGCGATCGGTGGCATCGCCCGCCCAGGCAAATTGCAGGATGCGCATGCCGGGGAAGTTGAACTGCGTGCGCAGCGCTTCCACATCGGGGGTGATCACGCCCAGATCCTCGGCAATGATCGGCAGATCACCCAGTGCATCGGCGATGGCCTGAAACAGCGCCGGCCCCGGGCCCTTGATCCACTGGCCCACCTGCGCGGTGGGCTCGCTGGCCGGAATCTCCCAATACGCCGCGAAGCCGCGGAAGTGATCGATGCGCACGATATCCACCAGTTCGAAGGTGCGGCGTACCCGCTCCACCCACCAGGCATAGCCCTCTTTGGCATGCGCCGACCATCGATACAACGGGTTGCCCCAGCGCTGGCCGGTGACGCTGAAGTAGTCGGGCGGCACACCGGCCACCACCGTGGGCTGGCCTTGGGCGTCGAGCTCGAACAGGTGCTGGTTGGCCCACACCTCGGCGCTCTGGTAGGCGATGAAGATGGGGGCGTCGCCGATGATCTGCACGCCACGTTCGTTGGCGTAGGCCTTGAGCTTGGCCCATTGGCGGAAAAACGACCACTGGCAAAACTTCCAGAAGGCGATGCGCCTTGTGTTGGCCGCCACTGCGGTGGCCAGCGCCGCGGGCTCGTGGCGCGCGAGCGCATCGGGCCATTGGTTCCACTCACGCCAATCGTTGGCTTCCCACAGCGCCATGAACAAGGTGTAGTCGTCGAGCCAGCTTGCTTGCGTCTGGCAAAACGCATCGAACGCCGCCTTGTCCGGCGTGCTGGCGGATTCGGCAAAGTGTTGCGCCGCCGCGGCCAGCCGCTCCATGCGATAGGGCACCACGGTGCCGAAGTTCACCCGGTCTTTCTCCAGGCGCGGGGTGGGCGCTACGTCGGAGGCTTGCAGCCAGCCGTGATCGGCCAGCTCCATCAGATCGATCATCAGCACGTTGCCGGCGAAGGCCGAGCTGCTCATGTAAGGCGAGTTGCCCGGGCCTATGCCGCCCAGCGGCAGGATCTGCCACAGGTGCTGGTGGGCGGAGACCAGCCAATCGACAAAATGGTACGCGGCTGAACCGAAGTCACCCGAACCATGGGGGCCGGGCAGTGACGTGGGGTGCAGCAGGATGCCGCTGGCGCGGGGAAGTCGCATGGCGGTTCTCCAGGGGAAGGTGGGGGATCAGGCGATGCGCCCGGACGCGGGCGCGGCGGCAGGGGGCACATCGGTGCGCAGTGTGGTTGCCGCAGCCCGTTGGGCGGCCGATGTCGACACGCGGCTCGGTGCATCACCCACGCGCTGCAGCAAGGCCACGGTGCGCGGGCGCGATGCAAACCATTGCTCGCCTTGCCAGCTGCTCACGCCGGTGGGCTCGGCGGTGTCGAGCAGCGCGGCCCAGTGGCCCGGCGGCAAGGAGAACGAGGCTTCTTCGGCTTCGCCGTTGAAGATGATGAACAGCGGCGTGGCGCTGTTGCCCGGCGCTCCCACCAGCGCGCCGAGCAGGCGCCGGCTCGGGCTGTTCCAGTGCCGTGCTTCCAGCGATTGCCCGCTGCGCCGCAGCCAGGCCAGGTCGTATACGCCGCGCGCATCGGCCACGCCGGTGTACCAACGGTCGGCCAGCGGCAGCAGGGCGCGGCGCAGCTTGAGCAGGTGCGTGGTGAAGGCTTGCAAGTCGGTGTCGGCGCTTGCCCAATCGAGCCAGCTGATGGCGTTGTCCTGGCAATAGGCGTTGTTGTTGCCTTGCTGGGTGTGGCCCATCTCGCTGCCCGCGGCGAGCATCGGCGTGCCCTGTGCCAGCACATTGGTGGCCAGCAGGGCACGCTCCAGGCGCTGGCGCAGCGCGATCACATCGGGATCGCTGGTGGCGCCTTCGTAACCACAGTTCCAGCTCAGGTTGTGGCCGTGGCCATCGCGGTTGTCCTCGCCGTTGGCGAGGTTGTGCCGCATGTCGTACGAGACGAGATCGCGCAGCGTGAAGCCGTCATGCGAGATCACGTAGTTGATCGATTCGCTGGGAGGTCGGTTGTGCGCCTGGAACAGATCGGACGACCCGCACAGCCGCTGCGCAAACTCGCCGCGCGTGCAATCGGAGCCGAGCCAGAAGGCGCGTGTGGTGTCTCGGAACTTGTCGTTCCATTCCGACCAGCCGCGCGGGAACTGGCCCATCTGGTAGCCACCGATGCCGATATCCCATGGCTCGGCAATCATGCGCACGCCGGCCAGCACCGGATCCTGCGCCAAGGTCTGGAAAAACGCCGATTGGCGGTCGAAGCGATCGCTGCCACGGCCGAGCACGGAGGCCAGGTCGAAACGAAAACCATCCACATGCATCTGCTGCACCCAGTAGCGCAGGCTGTCCATCACCAACTGCAGGATGCGCGGCTGGCGGATATCGAGCGCGTTGCCGCAGCCGGTGATGTTTTCGTAGTGGGCGCGATCGTGCGAGGGCAGGCGGTAGGCGCCGGCGTTGTCGATGCCGCGCCACGAGAGGGTGGGCCCGCGCTCATCGCCTTCGGCGGTATGGTTGTAAACCACATCGAGGATGACCTCGATACCGGCTGCGTGCAGGGCGCGCACC
>JANMAS010000271.1:0-3578 GCA_031359975.1 Burkholderiales bacterium | reverse complement strand
CCACCGGGCTGGAGGCGACGATGGTGTGGCCCTTCGATTCGAAGAACTTCAGAAAGACGGATCGGATGTCGGAGGTGTTCATGGACTTGAAGTCTGAAAAGTGAGGAGACCGACCGCGGCCAGGTCAGGAATAGACCTGCACACCCGCTTTGCGGGCTGCGTCGGCCATGAGCTTGTCGCGGGTGGCCATGCCGCAGCGCCTGGTCAGCGCGAGATCCAGATAGAGCGCGTCGTACGCCGTCAAGCCGTGAGCTTGCGCGATGCGCAAATGGTGGGCGGCGCCCAGGTCCGACGCTGGCAAGACGCCGACGCTCAGACGCTCGATCGCTTCGCACACATCGGGCGCATCCGAGGCGGCATAGCGCTTGCGGCGCACACCGTTGAGCAAGGCGTTCGCCACCTCGACCGGAAACAGGTGCGGGGCGATGAGATCGTCGTCCAGGACGGTGGCAGCCGTCTCGGGCGGCTGTTCGTCGGGCAGTACGAGAGCCAGCGCGTAGGAACTGTCAAGCACGATGGGCATGGACTCAGCTCTTCTCGGGCGGGTGGGTGGCGGCGCGCAGGATCGCGTCGCCGCGATCGTCGCGGCCTTCACGCACCAGGTCGACGATCTCCTGCCGCGTCATCGAGCCATGCCGCAACCGCAGGGATTCGCGCAAGGCTTCGATTCGCTCGATCGCTGCGCGACGGTGCACCGGGTCGAACCTGGGCGCCTCGCTCAGCGGCACAATCTTGGCCACCGGCTTGTTGTGCCGCGTGATGATGGTTTCTTCACCCTGCTCGGCGCGCGCCACCAGTTCCGACAGATGGGTCTTGGCCTCGAACAGGCCGATGCTGTGAACCGCCGCTGCCATGGCCATCCTTTTGGTTGATTCAACCAGATTCTAGCCATAACCCCCTAGCCTTGCTGACCCCTGGACACGCGCCGGCAAAACAGCGGCGCTAAAGTGGAGGGATTGCCCGGAGACAGACATGGACATGAAAACATCCCCACTCGCCACTTTGAACGACCCCAGCCTGCTCAAGACCGATGCGCTGATCAACGGCGAATGGATCAAGGGCGACGTGCGATTCGACATCGTCGATCCCGCCACCGGCATGAAGCTGGTGGACGTGGCCAGCCTCGGCGCCGCCGAAACCGAAGCCGCCATCGCGGCCGCCAACAAGGCGCTGCCCGCCTGGCGCAGCAAGACCGCGCGCGAACGCGGCGCGGTGATGATGAAGTGGTTCCATCTGCTGCATCAGCATGCCGACGATCTCGCCCGCATCATGACGGCCGAGCAAGGCAAGCCGCTGGCCGAGGCGCGCGGCGAGGTGATCTACGGCGCCAGTTTCATCGAGTGGTTTGCCGAAGAAGCGCGCCGCGTCTACGGCGAAACCATCCCCACCACCGATAACTCCAAGCGCTACCTGGTCATCAAGCAGGCGATGGGTGTGTGCGCGGCGATCACGCCGTGGAACTTTCCGATCGCGATGATCACCCGCAAAGTGGCCCCGGCCCTGGCCGCCGGCTGCCCGGTGATCATCAAACCCGCCGGCCAGACGCCCTTGTCGGCGCTCGCAGTGGCCGAGTTGGCGCAACGCGCCGGCATGCCAGCCGGTGTGATCAACATCATCACCGCCAACGGCGGCAATTCCAGCGCCGTGGGCAAGGTGCTGTGCGAGAGCGATGTGGTGCGCCACTTGTCGTTCACCGGATCCACGCCGGTGGGCCGCATCCTCATGCAGCAATGCGCGCCCACGATCAAGAAGCTCAGCCTGGAGCTGGGCGGCAACGCACCGTTCATCGTGTTCGACGATGCCGATCTCGACAGCGCGGTGGAAGGCGCGTTGATCAGCAAATACCGCAACGCCGGCCAAACCTGCGTCTGCGCCAACCGCCTGTATGTGCAGGAAAGCGTGCACGACGCGTTTGTCGAAAAGCTCACCGCCAAGGTGAAGGCCATCAAGGTGGGCAACGGCTTCGAGGCCGGCGTCAGCCAGGGCCCGATGATCGACGACAAGGCCGTGGCCAAGGTGGAAGAACACGTGGCCGACGCGCTGGCCAAGGGCGCCAGGCTCGTCACCGGCGGCAAGAAATTCGGCGAGCGCTTCTACGAGCCCACGGTGCTCACCGAAGCCACCAGCGAGATGCTGTGCGCCCGCGAAGAAACCTTCGGCCCGGTGGCGCCGATCTTCCGTTTCAAGACCGAGGCCGAAGTGATCGCCCTGGCAAACGACACCGAATTCGGCCTCGCCAGCTACTTCTACAGCCGCGATGTGGGCCGCATCTTCCGCGTCGGCGAAGCGCTGGAATACGGCATGGTGGGCATCAACACCGGGCTGATCTCGACCACCGAAGTGCCGTTTGGCGGTGTCAAGCAATCCGGCCTCGGCCGCGAAGGCTCGCATCACGGCATCGACGACTATGTGGAGATCAAGTACCTCTGCCTCGGCGACATCCAGCGCTGAGCCAATCATCGTGACACATCGTTCCCTCGCACTCTGGCTGACGCTTGCGTTCGGCGCCATCGCCACCGGCGCGTGGGCCGGCCCCTGGCAGGCGCGCGATGCCGCCGGCGTCGAATGGGAGCTGAAGCAAGACACGGAGGGCGACGAGGGCTACCTGGTGGAGCGGCGCACCGCCGATCGGCGCGCCGATGGCCGATTTGGCATCGAAGGGCGCGCGGCGGTGAAACTGGGCCCCGACGACGACGTGCCCGGTGCGATGCGGGTGGACGCCAAAGGCCGCATCTGGGTGGCCGGATCGAGCCAGGATGTGGGCGACGCGCGGCCCTCGGTGCTGCGGCTGATGCCAGGCGGCCAGCCCGACACTACCTGGGGTCGCACCGGTCGTGTGACGGCGGGGCCCGAGGGCGGCGAATTGTGGGCCTATGACCTGCTGCCCTTGCCCGACGGCTCGGCGCTGGTCACGGGCGACATGCAAAACGACGACGGCGATGACCGTCTCATCGTGTGGCGCCTGGCACCCGATGGCAGCATCGATCCGGCGTTTGGCAGCCGCGGCGTGTGGCAACGGCCAGGCACCGATTCAGCCCACGCGGTATCGATGGCCGAAGGGCCGGCGGGTGTGTACGCGGTGGCGGCGGTGGCCATGCAGGGTGCGGAGCCCTGGATCGAGGTGTACGCCACACGCGCCGGCGACACCCAGTTTGCCCTCGCCACACGCGAACGGGTGGCGCCAGACGCCACCGGCGAATACCACTTGCTCTGGGAAAACAGCCGCTGGCAGGTACGCCCGGGCCGGGGCACCGTGCAATTGCCCTTCGCGGTCGCACTGGCAACCACCGCCGCGCCCAGCCCCGTGGCGGCACCCACCAACGAATCGGGCGGCCACGCCGCGATCATTCCGTTTGGTGATGCTGCCGCCCCCGCTCGGGCGCCGGGCCCGGCGGAAGAAGACAACTCCTACCTGTGGGCCGCCCTTGTCGGCGCGCTTGTCGCCGGTGTCGGATGGCTGGCCTTGCGCCGCCGCTCTGCAGCCGACATCCGCTGAGGGCACGATACGCTGGAGGCGCGCGCCGCTGTTTTCGCCGCTGCGAATCACCCCGAGGTGGAATCATCGTTGGCGGCTGCGC
>JANMAS010000157.1:0-19072 GCA_031359975.1 Burkholderiales bacterium | reverse complement strand
TCGTGAAATTGTGCGGGACGGACCCAATGGACACGCAGTGCCATTTGCCCGGTCCTCACCGAATCAGATTCGTACTTTTGAACGGAGTGAACAAATAATGAGCAAAACCATCAAGGTCGCGCTGGCGGGCGCTGGCGCCTTCGGCATCAAGCACCTGGACGGCATCAGGAACATCGACGGCGTCGAAGTCGTATCGCTGATCAGCCGCGAGCTGGAAAAGACGAAGGAAGTTGCCGCCCAGTACGGCATCGAGCACGTTACGACCGACCTGGCCGATAGCCTGGCGCTGCCTGAAGTGGATGCCGTCATTTTGTGTACGCCGACGCAGATGCATGCCGAACAGACGCTGGCGTGCCTGAAGGCCGGCAAGCATGTGCAGGTTGAAATTCCGCTGGCCGACAAGCTTAAGGGCGCAGAGGAAGTGGTGGCGCTGCAGAAGCAAACCGGCCTGGTCGCGATGTGCGGCCATACCCGCCGCTTCAACCCGAGCCACCAGTATGTGCACAACAAGATCACAGCGGGCGAGTTCAATATCCTGCAAATGGATGTGCAGACTTATTTTTTCCGCCGCACCAACACCAATGCGCTGGGTCAGGCGCGCAGCTGGACCGACCACTTGCTGTGGCACCACGCCGCGCACACTGTCGACCTGTTCGCCTACCAGTGCAACAGCCCGATCGTGCAGGCCAACGCCGTGCAGGGGCCGATTCATTCGGCGCTGGGCATTGCGATGGACATGTCGATCCAGCTTAGAGCCGCCAGCGGCGCCATCTGCACGCTCTCGCTGAGCTTCAACAACGACGGCCCGCTGGGAACCTACTTCCGCTACATCGGCGACACCGGCACCTACCTGGCACGCTACGACGATCTCTATAACGGCAGGGACGAAAAGATCGACGTCTCCCAGGTGGCGGTGTCGATGAACGGCATCGAGCTGCAAGACCGGGAGTTCTTCGCCGCCATTCGTGATGGGCGGGAGCCGAATTCAAGCGTCGCCCAGGTGCTGCCGTGTTATCGCGTACTGCACCAGCTCGAGCAGCAGCTCAACGCGGCGGGCTGATCGATGGACGAGCGTCGCACGGGGCCGTTGAAGGTCTCGACCATCGGCCTGGGGTGCATGAACCTCAGCCACGCCGAAGCCGTTTTCCTGGCCGCGCGAACTGGCGGCATTGTTCTTACCCAACCCAATCACTAGGAGACCGACCATGCAATTCCGTCTGAACCGAATCCTCTGTGGCGCCATGCTGGGCGCTTCGCTGGTGTGCGCCAGCCTCGCCGCCAGCGCCGCCGACATCAAGGAGCGAACCATCAAGTTCGCGATGCAAAACTCCGCCGGCAGCGCGCAGTTCGATGCGGCGGCCAAGTTTGCCGAGATCGTCAAGGCCAAGAGCGGCGGCAAGCTCACTGTCAAGGTGTTCGGAGGCGGCGCGCTGGGCAAGGATGTAGCGGTTGTTTCGGCCATGCAGGGCGGCACGGTCGAGATGTGCGTGATGAACTCGAGCCTGCTGGCCGGCGTTGTCAAGGAAATGGGCGTGCTCGACTTCCCGTTCATGTTTGCCAACGAGAAAGAAGCCTACGCCGTGGTCGATGGGCCGGTGGGCAGCAAGCTGCACGCGCTGCTGGAGCCCAAGGGCCTGGTGGGCCTGTCGTACTGGGAACTGGGCTTCCGCCACTTCCACAACAGCAAGCGGCCGATCACCAAGCTGGAGGATCTGCAAGGCCTGAAGATCCGCGTCATCGAGACGCCGATCTACGTCGATTTCATGAACGCGATGGGCGCCAACGCCACGCCGATTCCTTTCCCAGAGCTGTATGGCGCGCTGGAGCAAAAGGCGATCGATGGCGGCACGCAGCCGGTGATCAACATGGTCAACGCCAAGCTCTACGAGGTGCAGAAGTTCTACACGCTCACTGGCCACATGTACAACCCGCAATCGGTGATCTTCAGCAAGAAGATCTGGGATACCTACTCGGCCGATGAGAAGAAGCTGCTGCAGGATGCGGTGAGCGAAGCGCGCGACTACGAGCGCCAGATCTCGCGCGAACGCAATGCCAAGGGCCTCGAGGAGCTGAAAGCCAAGGGCATGCAGATCAACGAGCTGCCGCCGGCCGAGATCGCAAAGATGAAGGAAAAGGCCAAGCCCGTGGTGGCGAAGTACACCCAGATCATCGGCGAACCGCTGGTCAATGAGCTGCACGCCGCGGTCGACAAGGCGCACGCGGGCAAGTAAGGCGGGGTTCTATTCCAGGTTGGTGTGGCGGCTGCGCATCGCGTCGGCCGTCACGCCCAATCGATCCCGCAGGCGCAGGATCATGGTTTCGAAAAGCAGGTACAGCGCACCTTCGTAGAGCGAGCCCATGGGCAGCACCGAGCCGGCGCCGGATTGATCGTCGGCCATCGTCTGCGCGGGCACGCACAGCACGGCGTGCGCCGCGGTGGCGCATTCACCTCTTGCCTGGGCGGTGACCACCAGGGTGCGAGCACCGGCGGCTCGCGCCGTGTCGATGAGCGCACGCACGGTTGAGAAGTGGCCGGGGCCGGCGGAGGCGATGAGCAGGTCACCATCGGCCACGGGCGGGCAGTTCATGTCGCCCACCACCGAGGCTTGCAGGCCGAGGTGATGCAGGCGCATCGCGAAGCCCTTGATCTGCAGACCTTCGCGGCCCACACCATACAGCGCCAAGCGGCGCGAGCCGGCGATGAGGGCCAGCGCCTGTTCAACCTGCGCGTCGTCGATGCGGGCGAGCACGCGGTCGAGATCAGCCAGCGCACGGGAATACTGAAAGCTCATAAGGAGTACCTTTGTGCTTCGCACCACGGAATTCGCCTTTCGGGCGGCCGGGCAGGCTCATGATGTGCCTTTCAACCGGCGCGAAAACCACCGTCCACATCGATGCAGGTGCCGTGGATCATCGCCGCGCCGTCACCGAGCAGGAAGGCGATCACCGAGGCCACTTCTTCGGGCTGCGCAAAGCGCTGCAGCGGGATGCGATCCAGCATCGGCGCCGCACGGGCCGGATCGCTCCAGGCCTGCACGCCCATCGGCGTGAGCGTGACCACCGGGTTGACGCTGTTCACCCGAATGTGATGCGGCCCCAGTTCGCGCGCCATCACGCGGGTCATCGCGTCGAGCGCTCCCTTCGAGGCGCAGTACGCGGTGTGCAGCGGCGTGCCCACCTGCGCTGCGATGCTCGACACATTGACGATCGCGCCCGGCGAGCCGCGCCGCATCAGATCGCGCACCACCTCCTGCGCCACGATCATCGGCGCGCGGGTGTTCACCGCGAGTGTGTGATCGAAATCCTCGACGCTGGCATCCACAAACGCGGCGAGATGCACCACGCCAGCGCAGTTCACCAACGCGTCGATCGGCAGCGCCGTGCGTACCGCTTCGCGCGTGAGCGCGGCATCGGCCAGATCGACAGCCACCGTCTCGCAACCGATCTCGTCGCGCAGCGAGGCCAGGTCAGCGGTGTCGCGACCGAAGGCCACCACGATCGCTCCCCGCCGCGCCAGTTCGATCGCGGTCGCGCGGCCGATGCCCTTGCCGGCACCGGTGACCAGGACACGCCGCCCGTTCACTGCTAGCTCACCGCATGGCTCCCTCTCCCCCGTGGAGAGGGCGGGGGTGAGGGCTGTCATAAGGCCAACCCCTTCCCGTCAAACAAATAAGCATGCGCAGGCGACGCCGTCATCCGCATCGCCTCGCCGCGCGTGGTGGTGTGGCGGCCGGCGGCTGTGGCGGTGAGCCCCACGCCATCAGCCGTCTGCGCATAGAACTGCGACGTGCCGCCGAGGTTTTCCACATATTCGGCGCGCACCGTCATCGCCAGCGGCGATTCGCCGCCCACCACGATGTGCTCAGGCCGCAGGCCGAGCGTGATCGCATCGCCGGCGCGCACCGCTGCCGCACTGCGCACCGGCAACGTGATACCGCCACCCTCCAGCGCCGGATGCGACAGCCGCACGAGTTGGCCCTCGGTGCTCACCACCTGCGTCGGCAGGAAATTCATCCTCGGCGAACCGATGAAGCCGGCCACGAAGGTATTCACCGGATGGTCGTACAGCTCCGAGGGGCTGCCGATCTGCTCCACCACGCCGGCACGCAGCACCACGATGCGATCGGCCAAGGTCATCGCCTCCACCTGATCGTGTGTCACGTAAACCATCGTCACCCCCAGCTCCAGGTGCAGGCGCGCGATCTCCACCCGCATCTCGCCGCGCAGTTCGGCATCGAGATTCGACAGCGGCTCGTCGAACAGGAAGAGCTTGGGCTTGCGCACGATCGCGCGGCCGATCGCCACCCGTTGGCGCTGGCCGCCAGAGAGCTCCTTCGGCCGCCGCGCCATCAGGTGATCGAGCTTGAGGATGGCGGCAGCATCATTGACGCGTTTGTCGATTTCGGCCTGCGGCGTCTTGATCATCTTCAGGCCGAACGACATGTTCTCGCGCACATTCATGTGCGGATACAGCGCATACGACTGGAACACCATCGACACCCGCCGCGCGGCGGGCTGCACTTCGGTGACATCCACGCCATCGATGTGGATGCTGCCGTCGCTCACCTCATCCAGCCCGGCCACGAGTCGCATCAGCGTGGATTTGCCGCAGCCCGAGGGGCCGACAAAGACGACGAACTCGCCTTCGCGCGCAGCCAGGCTCACGCCGTTGATGACCGTGACATCGCCGAACTTCTTGACGACGCTGTTGAGTTTGAGAAATTCCATGATGCAGGCCTCCCGGCGTTATTTGGTCGCGCCCATCGTCAATCCGCGCACCATGTGGCGAGAGACGAAGAGGGCGAAGATCGTCACCGGCAGCACGATCACCGTGCCGGTGGCCATGATCTTTCCCCAGGGCAATTCGTAGCCCGACATGTAGCTGGTGGCGATCACCGGCGCGGTTTGCACATCGCTGCGGGTGAGCACCAGCGCATACAGCAGCTCGTTCCACGAGAAGATGAAGCTGAAGATCGCCGACACCGCGATGCCCGGCAGCGCCAGCGGCAGGTAGATGCGCCAGAAGATGTCCCACTGGTTGGCGTTGTCCAGGCGTGCCGCCTGCTCCAGATCGGGCGGGATGGAGCGGAACTGATCGGTGCAGATCCACACCACGATCGGCAGGCAGAAGCTCAGGTAGATGAGGATCAGCACCAGGTGCGTATCCAGCATGCCCGCGCTCTGCGCCAGCAGGTACACCGGCAGCGCCAGCACGATCGGGCTGGTCATGCGGTTGGAGATGAACCAGAACCACAGATCCTTCTTGCCGCGAAACTGGAAGCGCGCCAGCGAGTACGCCGCCGGTGTGCCCAGGATCACCGCCAGCGCGGTGGTGCAGCTGGCCACGATGAGCGAGTTGATGATGGCGCCGAACACCTTGTCGTCGGCCCAGATTTCAGCGTAGTGCGAGAGCGTGGGCACAAACGTCCACACCGGTGGCGACGCGAGCAGATCGGTCTGATCCTTGAGGCTGCTGGAGACCATCCAGTAAAACGGAAACAGCGTGAAGGCGAGCAGGGCGGCGAGGCCGAGCAGGTGGCCGGTTTTGCCGAGGTTGCGTGGATTCATCAGTCGATCTCCCGATAAAACACCGTGATGAACAAGCGGCTCAGCACGATCGTCAACACCAGCAGCAGGATGGCCTGCGCCGAGGCGGTGCCCATGTCGAATATTCGAAAACCCACCCGCTGGATGTAGATCGATACCAGCTCGGTGGCCGCACCCGGGCCGCCGCGTGTCATGGTGAACACCATGTCGAAGAGCTTCAGGATGTCGGCCGATCGCAGGATCAATACCGCGGTCAGGCCGGGCAGCAGATAGGGCAGTTGCACATGGCGCAACAGCGAAAGGTTCGACGACGTTTCCAACCGCGCGGCTTCTTCCACCTCCATCGGCACCATCGACAGGCCGGCGAGGAAGATCAGCGCGCAAAAGGGCGTCCACTGCCACACATCCATGATGGCGATCGCGGCAAAGGCGCCGGTCTGGCTGCCCAGCCAATCGAGCGGCTCCATGCCGATCCACGAGCCGAACTGGTTGGCCACGCCGAAGTCGCGGTTGAAGATCAGGCGGCCGATCAGGCCGACCACCGCATACGTGGTGGCCAGCGGCACCACCAGCGACACCCGCACCGCCGAGCGCATGAAGCTCCAGCCAGGCCGGTGCAGCATCAGCGCGATCACCATGCCCAGCGCCAGCTCCACCGGCATCACCGTGAGGTAGAAGCTGGCGGTGCGGCCCAGCGTCTCCCAGAAGGTGGAGTCGCTCAGCACGGCCTTGTAGTTGTCGAGGCCGACAAACGGAAAGCCGTCGCGCGCCCGGGTGAGGTTGTATTGCCGCAGCGATGTGACCACCGCGAAGATCGTCGGGTAGATGCCGATCGCAAACAGCGTGACGACCGCCGGCGCGAGAAACCACAGCGGCGTCCAGCGGTTGTGCGCCAGGCGCGACGCGCGACGCGAGGGCATCGCGTTGGGCGTGCGGGAGGCCGTGGTGGGTGTTGTCATGGTGAATCCCTGTGGCTGCTGACCGGCTGCATGCAGGCTGCTGAAGCGCCAGCCCGTTGGCGGCGCCGGGGCCATGCCCGGGGCGCCGCATCCGCGATGCCGCTTACTGCAGCTTGGCCTTCTTGCCGTCGTAGTAGCCCTCTTTCTTCAAGGTGGCTTCCATGCGCGTGCTGATCTCCTTGGCGCCCTGGTCGATCGTCACTTCACCCAGCATCATCTTGCTGCCGAACTCGGCCACCTGTTCGGTGATCGACGACCACGCCGGGAAGCGCGGGCGGTACTCGGGCACACCCTTCTGCCAGGAGTCGACCATCGGGTTCACGTACTTGAACTTGGCCTGGATCGCGGGATCCTTGTAGATCGCCATGCGGCCCGACACACCACCAGCTTCCACATACGAACGCGCGATGGCATCCGAGGTGGCCCACTGGATGAAGATCCACGAAGCCTTCTGCTGCGCCGGCGTGGCCTGAGAAGCCACCGCGAGCGAGAAGCCACCGAGCGCCGGCAGGCGACCGGCCGGGCCCTTGGGCTC
Organism: Burkholderiales bacterium; assembly: GCA_031359975.1. Lineage (GTDB taxonomy): Bacteria > Pseudomonadota > Gammaproteobacteria > Burkholderiales > Burkholderiaceae_C > JANMAS01. The sequence goes on along the minus strand of JANMAS010000157.1, from coordinate 12,031 downwards.
CGGCGCCACGCCCAGGCAATCACCCAGTTTGGACGTCTTGGGATCGGTGAGCGTGCCGTAGAAGGCCGACCATTCGGTGATCATCGCCACCTGGCCTTGGGCCAGCGCGTTCACCGCTTCCGCATGATCGAAGCTCACCACGCCCGGGGGCATGTACTTCATCAGATCCTGCCGGAACTTCAGGCCGGTCTGGCTTTCCTTCGACATCAGGTTCGACTTGAAATCCTTGTCGAGCAGCGAGCCGCCAAAAGGCCACAGGAAGCGCATGAAGCTGTCGGCCGACTGGGTTTCACCGCGCAGCGATTGCAGCGCAAACGCGTACTGCTTCTTCTCGGGCTTGTTGAGCTTGGGCGCGTAGACGTTCATCACTTCGTCCCACGTCTGCGGCGGCTTGTCGAAACCGGCTTCCTTGAGCATGCACTGGTTGTAGAACATCAGGCCGGAGTAGTTGTCGAACGGCAGGCCGTAGGTCTTGCCGCCCCACGAACCGAAGGCATCGAGCAGCAGCGGGAAGAAGCCCTTGAGGTTGAGGTTCGGATCCGTCACCGCGGCATCCTTGGTGAAGGTGTCCACCGGCACGATCCAGCCGCTTTCCGAGAACTCGCCGATCCACACCAGATCGACCAGCGCCATCGTCAAATCACCCTTGGAGGTGAAGTTCAGCACCTGCTTTTCGCGGGCGTTTTCGTAGGGCACGATCTCATAGTTGACCTTGATGCCGGTCTGCTTTTCGAACTCGGGCAGCAGCTTGATGATGGCGCGATAGCCGGGGCGATCGAGGAACATCACCTTGATCTTGGTGCCCTTGTAGGGGGCGGCGGCCTTGTCGATGGCCCAGGCGGTTTGCGCCTGCGCGGAAGTCATCGGCATGGCGAGGGCGAGCATGGCGGCGCCGAGGGCGCTGAGTACAAACTTCTTCATCACGGTTGTCTCCTTGTTGACATGGTTTTGCACGGCGGGGAAAGCGGGGTAAGTGGGTGGCAGGATCTGGCGGGTCATGGATTTCTCCTGTTGTCTGGGGGGCTGCGAGCTCAGGTGCGGGTCACCTCCCGCAGGGTGTGCATCACGGTCTTGAGCGCGGGGTAGAGCGCCACGTATTGAGCGAACAGCGCGCTGTAGCGCACGTGGGCCGCGGCATCGGGTACGGCGCGCTGCACGGGGGTTACCCAGCCGCGTTGCACCGTGGCGGCATCGATCAGGCCCACGCCATAGGCCGCGAGCACCGCGGCGCCGAGCGAGGCTTCGACGTCTTCTTCGATGGTGAACACCGGCCGGCCGGTGGCATCGGCAATCATCTGCATCCACAGATCGGAGTGGCTGGCGCCGCCTACCACCACCAGGCGGTCGTCGAGCCGGCCCACACCCTGCACGCCGGTTTCGATGTTGTGGCGCAGCGCGAAGGTCACGCCTTCGAGCACCGCGCGATACAGGTGCGGGCGGCCGTGGTGCAGGCCCAGGCCCACGAAGCTGCCGCTTGCCTGCGCATCCCACACCGGGCTGCGCTCGCCCATCAGGTAGGGCAGGAACATCAGGCCATCGCAGCCGGGCGGCAGCAGGGCGGCCTCGCGTTCGAGCAGCTCGTGCGGATCAACGCCTTGCTCGCGCCCCGCGGCGATCTCGGCCTGGCAGAAGGTCTCGCGGAACCAGGTGACCGACGCACCGGCGGTGATCGCACCGCCAAACACATACAGATCCTTGGCGCCGTTGAACACATGCGGCATGCTGATCAGGCCGTGCCGGGCATCCACGCTCTGGCGGATCGTGCCCCAGCACATGCTGGTGCCGATCATGGCCACATGGTTGCCCGGTTGGGCGGCGCCGGCGGCGAGGGTGGCCACAGCGGCGTCCACACCGCCGGCCATCACCGGCAGCCCGGCGGGCAGGCCGAGGCGACCGGCCCAATCAGGCAGCAGGCGGCCGACCACGCCGCTCGACTCGACCAGCCGATCCGGCATCATCGCGCGCGGAATGCCGAGCATCTGCAGCGCTTCGTCCGACCAGGCCCGCTGCGCCACGTCGTACACACCGCCGATGTTGCCGGCCGAGCTGTGATCCACCGCCATCTCGCCGGTGAACTGCCAGGCGATGTAGCTGTTGGGCGGCAGGAAGCGGTGGATGCGGCTCCACACCTGCGGCTCCTTCTCGCGCAGCCACAGCATCTTGGTGTAGCCGTAGTAGCTGTCGATGCCGTTGCCGGTGATGTCGTACAGGCGCTCGACATCCACGTTCGCGCGCACCCATTCCACTTCGTCTTGCGCCCGTCGATCCATCCAGATCAGGCAGGGGTAGATCGCCTTGCCTTCGCTGTCGATGGGAATGCCGCTGCCGCCGTACAGGCTGCTGACGCACAACGCCTGCACCAGCGCCGGCTCCACGCCCGAGGTTTGCAGCACACCACGGACGCAGGCCACCACCGCTTCCAGCCACACGTCCGGCCACTGCTGCGCCCACAGCGGACGCGGCGTTTCCACCTGGTAGGCCTGCGCATGCTGCGCCATGATGTGGCCGTCGGCACGCACGAGCACCGCCTTGGTGCTCTGGGTACCAATGTCCACCCCGATGACGTGAGCGTTCATTTGGGTCAACCCCGCACCGGCTTCAGAAGCACCTTGATCGAATCGAGCGAGTTGGCCAGCGCAAACGCTTCTTCCCAATCGCTCAAGGCAAAGTCATGCGTGACGATGCCGCGCGAGGTGAGCAGGCCGCGCTCCATCAGGTCGATCACGATCGGGTAGCAGTAGGGGCCGAGGTGGGCGCCGCGCACGTCGAGCTCCTTGCGGTCGCCGATGATCGACCAGTCGGCTGTGGTGTCCTTGCCGAACACGCTGAACTCGACGAAGCGGCCGAGCTTGCGGATCAGCTCCAGGCCCTGGGTGACACCCACCGGCACGCCGGTGGTTTCGATGTAGACATCGCAGCCGTAGCCACCGGTGAGGCTGTCGATGATGGCCTTGGCATCTTCGGTGCTCGGATCGATCGTCACGTCGGCGCCAAACGCGCGCGCCAGGCCCAGGCGCTGCGGCACCAGATCGATCACCACCAGCTTCTTCGGCGTCTTGAGCTTGGCGATCTGCACCATGCCCAGGCCCAGCGGGCCGGCGCCGGCGATCACCACCACGTCGTCGAGTTGGATGTCGGCACGGTTGACCGTGTGCACCGAGCAGGCCATCGGCTCGATCATCGCGGCATCGCTCACCGAGAGGCTGGCCGGGATCTTGTGCACCCGCGAGGTGGGCGGCAGACGCATGTAATCCGCCATGCCGCCATCGGCCACCACGCGCTGGAAGCCGAAGATGTTGTGCACCTCGCACATGTGATAACTGCCGCTCACGCAATAACGGCATTTGCCGCAGGGCACGATCTGCTCGGCGATCACCCGATCACCCAGGCCGACACCGAAGTGCGCCTCGGCGCCCGGGCCAGCTTCGACCACATAGCCGAAGAATTCATGGCCAGGGATCACCGGCGCCTTCACCCAGGCCGGTTTGCCGTTGCCACCCCAGAACATCGCCGCGCCCGAATGGCACTTGCAATCGCTGGCGCAGATGCCGCAGGCGGCGATCTCGATGATCAGCTCGTTCGGGCCGGCCGTAGGCTTGGCCACCCGCTCGAGCCGGTAATCCTTGGGGCCGTGACAGACGACGGCCTGCATGTCGGTGGTGATATTGCTCATGGTGGTGGGTTGAATGGAAATTTCGGGCAAAGCGCGGCTCTTGCCGTGCAGGGCACGGCTTCGAGCAGGACGTAGGAGGGAGATGAGCCGCGAGGACGGTGGCTGGTCAGCCAGGCGCCTCACACAGGTCGTTGAGCCGGTGATAGCGCCGGAACTGGGACGGCGGCATGGCCTTCTGGGCCAGGAACTGCCGATTGAAATTGGAGACGTTGTTGAAACCGCAGCCGTAGCAGATATCGGTGATCGGCTCGTCGGAGGTGATCAGCAATTCGCAGGCACGGTTCACCCGCAGGCGGGTGAGGTACTGCACAAACGGCACACCAGTGTGGCGGCGGAAAAAGCGCGAGAAGGCGCTGGCTTCCATGCCGGCGTAACGCGCCACATCGGATTCGCGCAGCCGATCGCCGAGGTGTTGCGCCAGGTAGGCGAGCACCTGGTTGATCGTGGAAGATTGGTAATCGTCCGGGTCGGGCCGGAAGGTGGGGGTGGCGAGCAGGGTGCTGTCTTGAGCGTGCGAGAGCATGTCGAGCAACGAGAGAAACTGATGCACCCGCTGAAAGCCCTTGGCGCCCAGCAGGTCCTTCAGCATCTGCGCGCCGCGCTGCGCCACCGCCGGCGAAAACAGGATGCCGCGCTGGGAATCGGCCAGCAGCCGCTCCAGATAGCCCAGCTCGGGAAAGGCCGCGATGCCGCGGTTCACGCACTTGCCGGAAAACTGCAGCACGATGCAGCGCTCGGCCACCGATTGCCCCGCAGGCACTTCGCTGACCCAGTTGTGCGGCAGGTTCGGACCCATCATGCACAGCTGCCCGGGCTCGAAGCGGCCGGTCTGGTCGCCGACAAAGTAGCGGCCGCTGGTGGCGGTGATCAGGTTCAGTTCGTACTCGGGGTGAAAGTGCCAGCGCACCGTTTCATACGGATAGCCATGCGCCCAGACCTTGAACGACTCCTGTTCCTGGATACCCACCAGTTCGAGATACGGCGACATCGCTTGTCTCCAATGCGCTTGTTTTCGTGTCTTCCCGGGGCGGCCTGCCAGCAAGTCGGCCCCCATGTCCATGCCTGTAGCGTACGAGCGCCAGAGGGCTGTCACTACGTCATTGCACGATGAGCACTGATAGTTTTTTTGCTTTTAGGGTAAACACTGGCGCCGTATCAATCCGATAGCCCTGCCGCGGCCAGCGCCCGGGCAATGCGATGGCGCGACACGGTGGTGCGCGGCGTGCGCCCGCCAAACCAGCTGCGCACGTCTTCGTCGAGCCCGATGCCGTGCATGTAGTTGTAAAGCGCCTTCTTCAGCGCAATGCCGAGGGCATCATGATCCACGCCGGTGGGATCGATGAATCCCACATCGTTCTTGGCAAACGACACCGGCGGCAACGGCTGCAGCGTCACGCCGTAATCCTGCGGGTTCCGGCCCACCGGCGAGTGCACGGTGCAGGCAAAACGGTGGAAGAAGCCCGACTGGATGCAGCCGGCCTCGAACAACTGACGCACGTACTCGAGAGCGTCCACCGTGTCTTGCACCGTCTGCGTGGGAAAGCCGTACATCAGGTACGCATGCACCAGAATGCCGGCGTCGGAGAAGGCCTTGGTGACACGCGCCACCTGTTCGACCGACACGCCCTTCTTCATCAGCTTGAGCAGCCGGTCGGAGGCCACTTCGAGACCGCCCGAAATCGCGATGCAGCCGCTGTCGGCGAGCTCCTGGCACAGCTCGGGTGTGAATGACTTTTCGAAGCGGATGTTGCCCCACCACGAGATCGACAACTGGCGGCGCCTCAGCTCGGCTGCGAGTGCTTTCAGGGCCTTCGGCGGTGCGGCTTCGTCGACGAAGTGAAAACCCGTTTGGCCGGTTTCGCGCACGATGGCCTCGACCCGGTCGACCAGCGTCTCGGCGGTGGCGGCGTCGTAGCGCGAGATGTAATCCAGGCTCACGTCGCAGAAGCTGCACTTCTTCCAATAGCAGCCATGCGCCACGGTGAGCTTGTTCCAGCGCCCGTCCGACCACAGCCGGTGCATCGGGTTGAGCATGTCCAGCAGCGATAGATAACGATCCAGCGGCAGGCCATCCCAGGTGGGTGTGCCAACGTCCGAGAAAGGCACATCGGCCTCGCCGATATCGATGTAGCGCACCGCACCGCCGCTGCGCACGAAGGTGCGCACCAGCCGCCCTTGCGAGCGCTTGCCTCGAAAGTGCTCGAGCAGCGCGAGCAGCGGGCGCTCGCCGGCATCGAGCGTGACCGCGTCGAAATGATCGAACACACGCGGCTCGGTGAGCTCGCGCAGCTCGGTGTTGACGAAGCCACCGCCGAGCACCGTCTTGATGTGCGGGTGATGCGCCTTGATGGCCTGGGCCACACGAAACGCGGCATACACCGCGCCAGGGAAGGGCACCGAGACCAGCACCACATCGGGCTCGTGCCGCACCACCGCATCGAGCACCAGGGTGTGCAGCGTGCGATCCACCAGGTTGGGCGGTGCCGCCAGCGCATGTGCCAGCGGCTCGAAGCTCGGTTGGCTCATCGCCAGCGATTCGGCATAGCGCACAAACTCGAAGCGCGCATCCACCGCGTCGCGCAGCACGTCGGCCAGATCGTTGAGGTACAGCGTGGCGAGATGGCGTGCGCGATCCTGCTGGCCCAGGGCACCAAAGGCCCAGGCCAATGGATCGCCGCCTTCGGGATCGTCGGGATCGATGTACACATCCAGCGCCGCGAAGCGCGGCCCTTCGGGCAGGAAGCTGCGGCTGGCGATGCGGTGGGCGAGCGTTGAATCGCGGCCCTGCAGGAATGCCAAGGTGGGCGCCACGGTGGCGAGATAACGCTCGAAGTGCGTGTCGAACGCGAGCACCAGCGGCGTGCGCTGCCCAGCCGGCAACTCATGGATCGCCGCGCGCACCGACTGCAAGCCCGTGGGCGAAAACAAGGCCAGCACCAGGGCCAGTGCCAGGTCTTCCTGCACCGCATCGAGGCCGCGCGAGCGCAGAAAGCCGGTGAGATACGCGGTGGAAGGATAGGGCGTGTTGAGCTGTGTCATCGGCGGAATTATCGACAGCACACGTTCGCGCAAGGCCCTGGTCACAGGAAGAGTTGTCATGGTCAGCATTCTGCGGGGTGCGGCGCGCAGGCGGTTCGCAGCGCCGGGGGCTCGAAGCTGCCCACCTTGCGCCCGAGTTTTGGATTCTTCACAATCGGCGCCAGGGGAATTTCCGTATGAAAAGTCCATGTCAGAACTTCAGTTTGACCGTGCCCGGCTGAACACGTCTCAGCGGTTACTTTTTGTTGATAGTCACGCGGTGGACATTCAGCCGCTTGTCTTCGACCTGCTGTGCTACTTTGCCCGCCATCCGCGACGTGCCGTTCCCAAGCCGGAACTCCTCAGCGCCGTATGGCGCAGCCGGTATGTGAGCGATTCGGTGGTGGCGCGCGCGGTGATGAAGGCGCGCCGCGCCATTCTGGATGACGCCACCTCACCTCGGCTCTTGCGAACCGTGTCGCGCGTGGGCTATTGCCTCGATGCAGAGGTTGTCGAAATGCAGGAACCCGCAGGGGAGGCTGCCTTCGAGCCGTTCATTCACAGCAGGCAAGGGGTTATGGCCCTGCTGCCGTTTGTGGATAGCACGCAGGATCGTTCACTGTCATGGTGCGAGCAGGGCCTGATGGGGTTGCTGCACCATGTGATCGAGCGATCCAACACGATGGCCCTGCTCCCGGTTCGGGAAGTGAACCTGGTGTGGGCGAGCGTGCTGCCCGATGGCGATCGGCTGGAGCAGGTGTGCAGTCGTCTGGGTGTTGCCGAGGCACTGCACTGCGAGATCCGTCGCGACGACGATGCGGTCACGCTGCGTGCGCTTCGCGGAGCGAGCCTCGCACAGGCCAAGGAATATTTATTTTCGGGCGTCGACCCTGTTCAGTTGACCTTGCAACTTGCCGACGAACTGGCGGTCACCTCGGTGGTGAGGGCCGATGCCCATCCCGATCTGTTCTGGCATGAGCAATTCGCCAGGGCCATGGGCCTTCATCAGTCGGGGCAGTTTGACCAGGCCTTGGCTCTGTTGGAGGCCTGCCGACCGCACCTGGCGGTGTCGATGCAGTTTCGGCTTTTGCACGCCCGCGTTCTGCTGGAGTGCAATCAGCTGGATGCTGCCTGCGAACAGATCGAGATCGCCTTGCGCAACGACGACGCAGTGGCTTCGCCGGTTCGCGTGCAGCTGTTGATCCTGTGGGGCCAGTGCGACTTTGCGGCCGACAAGCTGCCGCAGGCGCGAGCCCATTATGAAGAGGCCCTGACGCTCACCCGAACGGTTCCAGGGACACAGGCGCTGCGCCCGGAGATCATGAGCTACGCATCCAACGTGGCCGCGCGGCAAGCCGATCCGACCGCCGCGCTGCGTCTGGCCGAAGCGGCCGTGGCTGAAGCGGAGAAGCTCGGGCAGCTCAACGTCCTTGCGCGCTCATGTTTGCATCTGGCCATCATCCTGGATCTGATGGGCCTCTTCCTGCGGGCCGAGCCGGTGGTGCAACATGCGGTTGAGCTGGCCCGAAGGACAGGCGTTATCGATCACGAGGCACGCGCGCTGCGCCTCCTGGCCAACGTGCAGAACAACCGCGGCCACTACAAAGACACGCTCGATTCGGCGCGTCGCAGCATTGCCTTGTGGATACGCTGCGGCAATGTCGCTTCGCGCCTGTGGGCACGGCTGATGGAGCTGTTGATTCTGATCCAGTTGCACCGCCTGGACGAAGCCTTGCAAGCTGCCGAAGATCTGCGAGCGCAGGCCGGCATGCAACGGGCGCACCTGAGCATGCTGCAGATGCTTGCGGCGATGCTCGACTGGCGACTGGGGCGGATCGAGCCCAGCATCACCGCTTTGCAGAACCTGGCCGAAGCGAGTGATGGGGGCACCAACTGGACGCACACGGCCAATGCTGAACTGGTGTTCATGTATGCGCGGCTCGGCCGTTTCGATCGGGGCCAGGCGGCGCTCACTCGTGTGGACGGAACGCCCATCCCGGGCATGTTCGAGCGCCGGCGCGCGGCGCTGGTGCTGGCGCAGGGCCAGAGAAAACAGGCGCTGGAGATGCTTCGTGCCCTTTGGCAATCCGTGCCCCTGCGAGGCATCGAGGCGGTGTGCATCACCCTTGATTTGGCCTGGATGCTCCTGGAGGACGTGGCGCCGCACGCCGAGACGCCGGAGCTGGAGTCGCTGTTCGCCCACGTGGTGGCTCTTTCTGCCGAGGAGCCGGCGGTCGATATCGTGCGTTCGGCCTACTTGCTGCGGCTCGCGCCGAGCGCTCATACCGTGGCGCAATGGGATCGGGTTGTGGCCGCCGCGGGTTTGGTTAACGAGCACTTTTCGTTCCTAGCAACGCCCGCCTACCGCGAGGCTCTCGCCAGCGGTTCACCCCCGAAGCTGCGAGAGCTGATCACACGCGTCTGCTGGTAGGGCAACGCGCCCGTTTGGTCATGGCTTAGTCACACCCGGCCGTCCGGCGCGCGCTGATCATTCAGCTACCGAAACCCCCCGGAATGCCACCCACCGCACCGATTTGCGGCAGGGCGCGCGTCAACAGCCATGTCCACCTGCACACACTTCGCGGATGTCGTCGAGTTTGATCCGGCGATCAACGACACGCCATCCATTGACGACACCACGCTCGTCTTTCAACCGGTGTTGGGCTGGTTGGCGGATTTGGCCAACAGCAACGACACACCGTTGTGGATCAAGGGCGCGAATCGCAGATATGTGTTCGCCAACAGCGGCTACGCGGCCTTGTTCGGCATGACACCCTCGGAGATGCTGGGGCAGTGCGACGATGATCTGCTGGCGCCGGAGTCGGCCAGGATGTCTGCCGCGCGGGACCATGCGGTCATCGCAAGAGGCGAGCTGGTTTCGGAGGAAACCACGCTGCAAACCGTGGATGGCGAGCCCCTGCCGGTGCGGATCACGCAACGCCGGCTGATGCATCGAGGCAGGCCGGGAGGTACGGTGGGTTGGCTCAAATCTCATTCGAAACCACGCGACAATTGGGAAGCGCGAGAGCAGCGCTTGCTGTTTCAGTTCAGCCAGGCGGCCCACGAGGTGCGCTCACCGCTGAGCGGCATGGTGGGCATGGCCCGGCTTCTGGCGGACGACCCCGGTCTCACTACAAAACAGACGCGCTTTCTGGCCGCCATCAAGAATTGCGGGCAGCATCTGCTCGGCGTGGCCGACGACATGGTTGACCTCGGTCGAGCATGTGCCGGCAAGCTCACGCTGGTGCCCGAGAAGATCGACATGGAGCAGTTGCTCGGCGATGTCGCGCAGTGGGTGCGGCCCGATATCGAGGCCAAGCAGATCGCGTTTCGCATGCAGCCGTTCGCCGTTCCGGCGCACAAGGCCGGGCAGCGATGGCTGGTGGATCCACTGCGCTTGCGGCAGTTGCTGCTCAACTTGCTGGGCAACGCCGTACACCATACCGACAGCGGTCATGTCGAACTGCGGGTGAGCGTGGCCCCGTGTGGTGCGGATTCAAAGGCTGATCAGCCGGAGCACGTCCGCCTTCGATTTGAAATTGAAGACACCGGCGATGGCATGACACCCGACCAGCTTTCGCAACTCTTCTGTTTCGACAAGAAGCTCGGTTCGAGCGCCGATGCACCCCGCGAGCCCAGCGGCGGACTCGGCTTGTTGATCAGCCGGCGCCTGGCACGTGCCATGGGCGGTGAATTGCAGGTGTCGAGCGAACGCGGCAAAGGCACTCTGTTCTCGTTCGAGATCAACACGGCGACATGCGATGCTTGAAGGGTGCGGGCGCCGTGGCGCCTTGCCTGTTGGGCGCCATGGATTGCATTTGACATAATATACATTGCCGCGCATTGCAATGGCCTGATTTGGACAACCTTGCCCTCGAACACGATGAACGATTACCTGAGCGCTCACGGTCCGGTGGCTTCCCAGCGGTTTACCTTCGACAGATCGAGCGAGCCGAATTGAAGCTGATCGATCGCTTGCGCCAGATCGTGAATCCCGAGCCGATGATTCGGCCGCCTGGCTGCCGTTCGCGTCGGCTTCGCTCCCAGGCGCCCGGTGATCGCATCGCGAATGGCTTCGGTGACGCCCGAGGCCTGGGCGAAGTGATTGAACGTGTGGTGGAAACTGTGGAACATCAGCCCTTCATCGTGCAGCGCGAGCCCGTCGAGAAAGCGACCGAACCACTTGCTCCACACGTCGCCGCGGGCCGGCTGAAGCGCGCCGACATCGGTGGCGGGAAACAACCACGGGCCTGATCGCGCCCTGTGTGCGCTGTACGTCAGCAAACCAAGGCGTACCAGTTCCGGGTGCACCGGCACCACGCGCTGCGCCTTGCGCTTGGGCTGGGTGGCCGCTTTTTGCCCTTTGGCTGGCCGATGCCGGAGATGAATCAGCGTGACGCCGCCTTCCGTGCGCAGATCCTTGGTGCGCAGATGCAGCAGTTCCTCGAGATGCGCTCCGGTGAACAAGCCCAACAACGGCAACCAGAACGCGGTGTCGCTCTTGCCGATGCCGGCCACCTTGTTGGCTCCTTCGGGTGCGCCCACGCGCCACGGGCTGGCGGTGAACAGCGGCGCATCGAAGATCGTCTGCAACTGATCTACTGAAAAGTGCACGCGGCCGGCGCCTTCGGTGTCGGCGCGGATCTTCACATGCTGCATCGGATTGGCGCCGATGCCGAACTGCCGATCATCGATGCAGGCGGCAAACGCGCCGCGCAGCAGGTTGAACTTGGTGGTGATCGTGGCCGGCTTCACCTCGGTCAGCATGGCATCGCGCAGCGCGACGAAGTGCTCGGGCGTGATGCTGGCCAGCGGGATGTCGCCGTGCAGCGCCACGAAGCGCTTGACGAGATTGGCGGCGGCGCCCAGCGTGCGCGCTTTTTGCGGGCCGGTTGTCTCCCAGTAGTCGACCACGGCGGCCAGCCGCGGCGAGCCCGAATCCAGCGCGGCCTCGTCCACCGGATGCAGCTCGGTGAGCAGCGCCTGCAGCTGATCGACCTCGGCGATTGCTGCAGCGCTGCCGCGATGCCCGCTGCGGGCCACCGCCTTGAGCCTGGCTTCGAGATACTTGCGCGCCAGATACCTGCCCAGCGCGGAATCGAGGGTCACACCCATATGCAGGTTCTGCATCCAGTCGGCGAGCGATTCACGAATCGACGGCAGCAGGCTCTGCGCGTCGGCAGCCGCGGTTTCCTGCGTCACGGCTTCTACGCGATCGATGAGCGCGCCGAAGGCAGCGTCGTCGGGCCCTTGCGCCCCGCCCTTGCCTGGCTTGCGTTCAATGCGCTGAAGGCCTTCTTCGAGCGCCTGCGCCAGCTTGGGCAACATCGCTTCGGCGAT
>JANMAS010000140.1:0-4640 GCA_031359975.1 Burkholderiales bacterium | reverse complement strand
GCGAAGATCAGCAGGATGTCGGGAATCGAGGTGAAGACGTTGTAGACCCACTCGAGAAAGTCGCCGATCTTCTGGCCGAAGAAGCCGGCAAAAGCGCCCAGCAGGGTACCGATCAAGGTGGCCAGCACGGCGGCCAGCACGCCCACGAAGACCGAGATCTGGGTACCCTTGATCGTCTTGGCGAGCACGTCGCGGCCGAGGCGGTCACCGCCCAGGGGCAAGGTTTGCGAGCGCGGCGCTTCTTCGGTGCTGAACTTGGCGGCGCGTTCGGCCCATTCCTTGTAGCGCGGCGCGAGCGGATCGATGTCGGAGAGGTCGACGTTCGGCCCCTTGGGGCTTTCGATGGCCGCCAGCGCCTCGGGTGGCGCCGGGCCCAGAAAGGTGGGTTGCGCATTGGGCACGCCCACTTCCACTTGCCAGCCCTTGGCCACCAGGCCGAGCGCGGCGAGCGCGATCAGCAGCAGGAACACGAGCACGATCACCAACGACACCATGCCCACCCGGTCAGCCCTGAATCGCCGCCACGCCGCGTGCCAGACGCCCTCCGAGGGTCTACTTGAAAGCACAAGCTCCGACGCCGGCAAGACGGCGCTCACTTGAGCACCACCCGTGGATCGACAACCTTGTAGAGGATGTCGGTGCCCAGATTGATCAGCACGGTGAGTGCCGCCAGGTAGATCGTCACCGCCTGGATCACCGGATAGTCGCTGCGGTTCACGGCCAGCAGCACCTCGCGCCCCAGGCCCGGGATCGAGAAGAACACTTCGATCAGGAACGAGCCGACGAAGATGCCGGGCAGGGCCAGGCCGATGTTGGTGAGGATCGGGATCATCGCGTTGCGCAGCACATGCTTGAACAGCACCGTGCCTTCGGGCAGGCCCTTTGCGCGGGCGGTGCGCACGTAGTCGTGGCCGAGTTCGTCGAGGAAGAAGCTGCGGTACAGGCGCGTTTGCGGCGATATGCCCACCATCACCGCCAGCAGCACCGGCAGCGGCGCGTAGGTGGTGAGGTTGGTCCACACGCTGTCGCTCCAGCCCTGCACCGGAAACCAGCCGAGCTGGAAGCCAAATACATATTGCCCGACGATGATGTAGACGAGGAAGGAGATCGACAGTGCCACGGTCGTCACCACCATGATCAGGCGATCGGTGAGCGAGCCGCGCAGATAGGCCACGCCGAGCGCGATCGGGATCGCGATCAGCGTGTCGAGCAGCAGGATCGGGATCATCACCGTCAGCGTGGCCGGCAACCGGGTGGCAAAGAGGTGGCTCACCGCTTCATTGGTGGCCCAGCTCTTGCCCCAGTCGAAGGTGACGATGCTCTTGAGGAAGATACCCAGCTGCACGTACCAGGGATCGTTGAGGCCGAGCTGCTGGCGGATCACATTCACCTGCTCGGCGGTGGCGTTGAGCCCGCCCAGAATCTCGGCGGGGTCGTTGCCGAAAAACTTGAACAGCACAAACACCAGCAGCACCACGCCCAGCAGCGTGGGGATCATCTGCCACAGGCGGCGAATCACATAAGCCAACATGGCACGCAGGCTCCACCGGGCTGGCCCGGCACTCGGGAAGCGCGAGTGTAGAGCCGCTCGCCATGCCTGCCGCCGGTGAATCCAGCGGCACAGCGCCTCGGTGACGCCGCTAGACTGCCGATTTCCCCCGCCTGTCGGCGCAAGGCGCCGTCGCTCACACCCGCCATGGCCATTCGATCCGTCTTGTGTGCGTTGGTCGCCAGTGTGCTGGTGGCCCATGCGCTCGCGCAAAACGCATCGGCGCCATCGGGCGGCGTGGTCGGCCAGGCGACAAAAACCCTGCGCTACGCCTTTCGTATTGCCGAGACCAGCTTCGATCCGGCGCAGATCACCGATCTCTATTCGCGCACCGCGGTGTGCAATATCTTCGATTCACCGCTGGAATACGCCTTCCTGGCGCGACCGGTGGCCATGCGCCCCAATACCGCGGTGGCCATGCCCGAGGTGAGCGACGATTTCAAGACCTTCACCTTGCGCATCCGCCCCGGCATCTACTTTGCCGACGATCCGGCCTTCAAGGGCGCGCGGCGTGAGCTGGTGGCGCAAGACTACGTCTACAGCATCAAGCGGCACTACGATCCGCGCTGGCGCAGCGGCAACCTCTATCTGTTCGAGAACGCCAGGATCCTGGGCTTGTCCGAGCTGCGCAAGGAGCTCATCGCCGCCAAGAAGCCGTTCGATTACGACCGCGAGGTCGACGGCCTCAAGGCCCTCGATCGCTACACCTTGCAGATCCGGCTGGCCGAGGCGGCGCCGCGATTCCCGCAGTTGCTGGCCGATGCCTCCACCACCGGCGCCATGGCGCGCGAAGTGGTGGATCTATATGGCGACAAGATCGGTGAGCATCCGGTAGGCACCGGAGCCTATCGGCTTTCGGAGTGGAAGCGCAGCTCGCGGATGGTGTTCACCCGCAATCCCACCTACCGCGAGGTGATCTACAACGAGCAGGCACCCGCCGATGATCCCATCGCGCAGCGCGCGGTGCAGGCGTTGCAGGGCCGGCGCATGCCGTTCCTGGATCGGGTGGAGATCGCCATCGTCGAAGAGAACCAGCCGCGCTGGCTGAGTTTTGCGCGCGGCGACGCCGATATCCTCTGGGAGGTGCCGGCTGACTTTGCCAACGTCGTGATGCCCAACAACCAGCTCGCGCCCAACCTGCACAAACAGGGCATCCAGATGGTGCGGTATCCACGCGCCGACGTGTCGTTCACCTACTTCGCGATGGAGCATCCGCTGGTGGGCGGCTACACACCTGAGCGGGTGGCCCTGCGCCGTGCGATGTCGCTGGCGGTGGATGTGGAACAGGAGATTCGCCTTGTTCGCCGTGGCCAGGCCTTGCCCGCGCAAGGTGTCATCTCGCCGGGCACCTTCGGCTACCAGCCTGACATGAAGACCGAGCTGAGTGATTTCAATCGCGCGCGCGCCAAGGCGCTGCTCGATCTGGCCGGTTATGTGGATCGTGATGGTGATGGCTGGCGCGAACAACCCGATGGCCAACCTCTGCTGCTCGACCAGGCCACGCAGCCCGACCAGCAAAGCCGCGAACTCACCGAGCAATGGCAGAAGAATCTGCGGGCCATCGGCCTTCGGGTGCAATTTTCCAACGCCAAGTGGCCGGAGAACCTGAAGGCCAGCCGGGCGGGCAAATTGATGATGTGGAACGTGTCGTGGTCGGCCAACGATCCCGATGGCGACACCTTTCTGGCCCTGGGTTACGGGCCCAACAAGGGGCAGGCCAACCATGCCCGATTCGACCTGCCGGCGTTCAACGCGCTGTACGAACAACAGCGCAAGATGCCCAACGGCCCGGAGCGCGTGGCGGTGATGGCGCAGGCCAACCGCCTGCTGGTGGCCTACCTGCCCTACAAGGCCACGGTGCACCGGGTGTGGACCGATCTCGCCCAGCCCTGGGTGGTGGGCTACCACCGCAACGTGTTTGTGCGTGAATTCTGGCGTTACGTGGATGTCGATCCCGCCCTGCAGGCGCGGCATCAGCCGTGAACGGCGCGGGTGCGCAGAGGGTTGTGGGGGTGCGACGGATCGGTCTGCGTTGGCTGGCCGTGTGCTGCGCCCTGGTGGGCGCCTCGGCGGCGTTTGGCGAGCCCGGCGGCGGCGCCGAGCACGTGCTGCGCATGGCCATGAACAGCGCCGAAACCAGCCTCGACCCGGCACGCATCAACGATGTCTATTCACGCACGATCACCGCCCACATCTTCGAAGCGCTGTACGCCTTCGACCCGCTGGCACGGCCGGCCAAGGTGCGCCCACTGGTGGCCGCCGCGATGCCGGAGGTGAGCGAGGATTTCCGCACCTGGACGATCCGCATCCGCCCGGGCATCCACTTCGCCGCCGATCCCGCCTTCGCGGGCCAGCCGCGCGAACTGGTGGCGCAGGATTTTGTCTATGCTTTCAAGCGCATCGTCGATCCGGCCAACAAGGGCCCCAACGCCGGATCGGTGCTCGAACTCGGTTTCCTGGGCCTGGCGGCGCTGCGCGACGATGCGATCAAGCGGCAACGACCGTTCGACTACGACACCGAGATCCCCGGCCTGCGCGCCGTGGATCGCCACACCTTGCGCATCGCGTTCGAGCAAGCGCGCCCGCGCCTGCTTGAAACACTGGCCGATTCGAGCTACCTCGGCGCGGTGGCGCGCGAGGTCGTCGAGCACTATGGCGACAAGGCCTACGAGCATCCGGTGGGCACGGGGCCGTTTCGGCTGCTGCAGTGGCGTCGCTCGTCGCTCATCGTGCTCGGTCGCAACCCCGACTACCGCGAGCGCACCTACGACGCTGAACCCGCCGCGGATGATGAGGAAGGCCAGGCCATCGCGGCGCAATTCAAGGGCCGCCGCCTGCCGATGCTCGATCGGGTGGAGGTGTCGATCATCGAAGAAAACCAGCCGCGCTGGCTGGCCTTCCTGAATGCCGAGATCGATGGCGTGGTGACCAAGGCCGGCTCGCTGCCGCTGGAATTTGCCAACCTCGCGATGCCGGGCGGTCACCTCGCGCCGCACCTGGCCCGGCGCGGCATTCAAGGCGTGCGTGCGCTCAACCCCGACACCATCCTCACCCTGTTCAACATGGAGCATCCGGTGATCGGCGGCCTGGC
>JANMAS010000134.1:0-1837 GCA_031359975.1 Burkholderiales bacterium | reverse complement strand
CGGCTCGCGCGAGGAGCTGCAGATCTCGGTGGTGCGCGAGTACCACGCGCAATTTTCTGAAGAGATTTTCGAGCCCGCGTTGGCCGCACCGCGCGGCTTGCCGCGCCTGCAAAGCCTGTTCGAGCGCTGGGTTCGGCGGGTGTCGGTGGAGGTGGATTCCGGCTGCATCTACATCAGCGGCGCCGTCGAGTTCGACGATCGGCCCGGCCCGGTGCGGCAAGAGCTGGTGGCGATGGTGCGTGCGTGGCACCAGGCGCTGGCGCAAGCCATCGCGATGGCCGTGCAAGAAGGCCAATTGCGCGCCGATACCGATGCCGATCAGATGTTGTTCGAGGTGCACGGCCTCATCCTGGCGCTGCACCACGATGCACGTTTCCTGCGCAGCCCCGATGCCTTGCGCCGAGCCCGCCGAGGCTTCGAGCGCATCCTCGCCGACGCGGCCGTGCCCGCTCCCAAGAAAAAACCGGCCGGGCGCAGCCTGGCCACCCCTCGTTGACACCCTTCGTTGATTCACCAAGGAGCCCGCAGCATGCCCCAGTACAACCCGCCATTGCGCGACATGCAGTTTCTGCTGCATGAGCTGTTCAATGTCAGCGATACCTTCAAGGCCATGCCGGCCCATGCCGAGGTGGATGCCGACACCATCAACGCCGTGCTCGAAGAAGCCGGCAAGTTTGCATCGCAGGTGATCTTTCCGCTCAATCAGATCGGCGACACCGAAGGCTGCACGCTCGACAAGGCCACCCACGAGGTCAAGGCGCCCACCGGTTTCAAGGCCGCGTATGCGCAGTACGTGGAAGGGGGCTGGCCCTCGTTGAGCTGCGATCCCGAGCATGGCGGGCAAGGGCTGCCGATCACGCTGAACCAGTGTGTTTACGAGATGCTCAACTCGGCCAACCAGGCGTGGACGATGTACCCCGGCCTCTCGCACGGCGCCTACGAGTGCCTGCACACCCACGGCACGCCCGAGCAGAAGGCCACCTACCTCGGCAAGCTCACCAGTGGCGAATGGACAGGCACCATGTGCCTCACCGAGCCCCATTGCGGCACCGATCTCGGCATGCTGCGCACCAAGGCCGAACCGCAGGCTGACGGCAGCTACCGCATCACCGGCCAGAAGATCTTCATCTCGGCCGGCGAGCACGACATGGTGCCGAACATCCTGCACCTGGTGCTCGCGCGCCTGCCGGATGCGCCGGTGGGCAGCAAGGGCATCTCGCTGTTCATCGTGCCCAAGTTTCATGTCAAGCCCGATGGTTCGCTCGGCGAACGCAACCCGGTGTTCTGCACCGGCCTCGAGCACAAGATGGGCATCCACGGCAATGCCACCAGCCAGATCAACCTCGATGGCGCCATCGGCACGCTGGTGGGCCAGCCGCACAAGGGCCTGGCGGCGATGTTCGTGATGATGAATGCCGCCCGCCTGGGCGTGGGCAACCAGTCGCTCGGCCTCACCGAAGTGGCTTATCAGAACGCCGTGATCTACGCCAAGGATCGCATCCAGATGCGGTCCCTCTCCGGCCCCAAGGCGCCCGACAAACCCGCCGATCCGATCATCGTGCACCCCGATGTGCGCCGCATGCTGCTCACCGCCCGCGCCTATGCCGAAGGCGGCCGCGCGATGGCGATCCACACCGCGTTGACGCTCGACAAGGAGCTGTCTTCAGCCGACGAGCAGGAGCGCAAGGATGCGGCCGACGAAGTGGCGCTGCTCACCCCGATCGTCAAGGCCTTCATCAGCGACAACGCCTGGACCGCCACCTCGTCGTGCATGCAGGTGTTCGGCGGCCACGGCTACATCCACGAGTGGGGCATGGAGCAATATGTGCGCGACGCG
>JANMAS010000128.1:0-54137 GCA_031359975.1 Burkholderiales bacterium | reverse complement strand
AGTACGTCAGGTCGCTGTTCGACTGCAGGCTCATCTTTTCCATCACCCGCGAGCGATAGGTGCTCACCGTCTTTACGCTCAACGACATGCTGTCGGCCATGTGGCCGATGGTCTCGCCTTTAGCCAGGCGCAGAAACACCTGCAGCTCACGTTCGGAGAGCTGCTCGTGAGGCGGTTTCGACGCGGTGGGGTCCACGCCCGAGGCCAGCAGTTCCGCCACCGCGGTGGAGATGTACTTGCGGCCCCGATGCACGGTGCGGATCGCCTTGACGATCTCTTCCGGGTCGCACTCCTTGTTGAGGTAGCCGCTCGCCCCTTGTTTCAGCAGCGTGGTGGCGTAGTGCGCCTCCGGAAAGCCGGAGAGGATCAGCACCGGCAGCTCAGGCGCCCGCGCCTTGATCGCGGCCAGCGCATCCACACCGCTGTGATCGGGCATCGACAGATCCATCAGCAACACATCGATGTCGCCCTTGCGCACCAGTTCGAGCGCCTCGCGCCCGTTCGCGGCCTCACCGGTGACGCGCAGATCCACCTGCTCGGAGAAGAACTGGCGCAATCCCGCACGCACGATGGCGTGGTCGTCGACGATGGCGATTCGAATCATGTTGTACGGTTCCAAGCACTTTAAGTTTCCATGGAGTTTAGTTGCAACCCGTGTCGATGACCATTGTTTCGCGCCTGCGGCGCAGCCCGTTTGCCTTTCCCGTCGCGGCCCTGGCGGCGCTGGCGATGCTGTTCATCAGCGAGACCTCGCACTGGCGCTCGCGCAGCGCGCTGGACGAGGTGAGCGATCTGAGCGCCACCCGCCTGCGGGTGCAGCGGCTGCTGCTCAACGTCGTCGACGCCGAAACGGCCCAGCGCGGATATCTGCTCTCCGGCCGCAAGGAATACCTGGAGCCCTATCGAAACGCCATCGAGAGCCTGCCCATCGTGCTGGAACGGCTGGCGACCTATTCCGCCGGCCACCCGGATCTCCAGCCCTCGATGAAGCGGCTCGAAGAGCTGATCGCGGAGAAGTTGTCGGAACTGGCCACCACCATGCAGCTCAGCGACGACGGCCAGGCGCAGGCGGCGCTCGATCTCATGCTCACCAACATCGGCAAGGAGCGCATGGATGCGATCCGCGCCGCAGCCGAGCAGATCCTGGCCGAGCAAGCCAAGGACAGCGCGGTGGCACGCGAAAAGGTGGCCGATTCGCTGCTGTTCAATCGCATCGGCGTGAGCGCCATGACAGCGCTCAGCCTGCTCGCCTTGCTGTTGTACCTGAGCCAGACACGCGCTCTGGACGAACAACAGCGGCAGCAGCAACTGGCCATCCAGGCCGAGCGCGATCACCTCGAGATCGAGGTGGCCAGCCGCACGGCCGATCTGACTGATCTGTCGCGCCACCTACTCACCGCCCGCGAAGACGAACGCGGCCGCCTCGCGCGCGACCTGCACGACGAACTCGGCGCCTTGTTCACCGCCGCCAAGCTGGATGTGGCGCGCTTGAAAACCCGGATGGCGCCGGTGTCACCCGAGGCGGCCGAAAGGCTGGCCCACCTGAACGAGATGCTGAATGCCGGCATCGCCCTGAAGCGGCGCATCATCGAGGATCTGCGCCCTTCTTCGCTGAGCAACCTCGGGCTCATCGCGGCCCTGGAGAATCTGGTTCAGGATGTCGTCACCCGTTCGGAATTGCAGGTGGATTGCGATCTGCAAAAAGTGGCCTTGAGCCCGGCCAGCGAGCTCACGGTGTATCGCCTGGTGCAAGAGGCACTGACGAACATCGTCAAATACGCAAAGGCCCGCCGCGTGCAGGTGACGCTGCTCGAACACGAAGGCCGTGCGCGCGTGCAGGTCACCGACGACGGCGTCGGTTTCGACCCCAAGGCCAAGAAGCCCTCCACACACGGCCTGCTCGGCATGCACTACCGGGTGGAAGCCGACGGCGGCGCGCTGGCGCTTCACTCGGTGCCAGGCCAGGGCACGCTCATCGAGGCCACGCTGCCTTTGTCCGCGCCCGCCTGAGCCGCCGTCGGCCTCGTCCTACACGGGCGCGCCCCGTTGGCCGACAGCCCAATCCGCTGCGTCCTGATGGGCGGTGTGCGGTGCAATTCGTAAGCTCCTTTCATCGTGTGGCTGGCCCCCAGGCACCGATCGGATCAACCTTCAGGAGCACCCACCATGTTGCATTACGCCGTCGTCTTCTTTGTCATCGCGCTCATCGCCGCCTTGTTCGGTTTTGGTGGCATCGCCGCCAGCGCGGCCGGGATCGCCCAGATCCTGTTTGTCGTGTTCCTGGTGCTGGCCATTGCCAGCTTCCTGTACGGCCTGGTCAAACGAGGTTGACTCGACACCCCGGCACCCGCTCGCCGCCCCCACGCACCACAAGCCGAGGACCTGGATGACCACATTCGAATCACTCCCTGGCGCGCCGCACGATCCTTCGCTGCTGCACGATCACATCCAGCGCTGTGCGGCGGCCAGTGGCCGCCTGCATCGCCTGCAAACCGTGGCCGAGTCGATCAACGGCTTTCTGGCGCCGCGCTTCGTCACGACGCTGGCGCTCAGCCTGGTCGTGCTTGCCGCCACGATGCTGGCGGTTTAGCCGATGTCTGATCGCCGGCGTCGGCCGCTGTTGCCCGGCGCGGCGAAGCAGGCGCTGGCTTTGCTCGATCCGGCGCGCGGCGCACTCGAGGCGCCCATCCGCGCCGAGATCTTCGGCGCCCAGCGATTTCAGCAGCACGGCCACAGCCTCGGCGAATCGCACGTCGAGGTGGTGCGCGCGCGGCCTTCAACCGCGTTTTTTCCTCGCCTGCGCGACAACATCACGGTGCTGCGCGAGGCACATCATTACATCGGCCTGCAGGAGCGCAGCGGTGCGCCGGTAAGCCCCGCTGGCGAGTGGTTGCTCGACAACTTTCACATCGTCGCCACCCAGCTGCATGAAATCCACGCCGGCCTGCCACGCCGGTACTTTCTCGATCTGCCGGTGCTGGTGGGTGTGCATCTTGCAGGCCTGCCGCGCATCTACAGCGTGGCCTGGGCGTTTGTGGCGCACACCGACAGCGCCTTCAACGACGAATTGCTGGTCACCTTTCTCGATGGCTACCAGCACCGTTGCGCCTTGACGCTCGGCGAACTGTGGGCCCTGCCCACCACGCTGCGTGTGGTGCTCATCGAAAACCTGCGCCGGCTCGCGGAGCGCGTGGCCTCGGCCAAAGCAGCGCGTGAGATGGCCAACCTGTGGTGCGACAGCCTGGCCACCGCGCCGGATGCCGATCCGCAACCGGTGTACGCCGACATCGAGGCACGCGGTGCCGGCCGTGCCTTTGCGCTGCAAGTGGCTCAGCGGCTGGATCACCCCACCGCGCACACGTTCGCACCCGCGGGCGGCGTGGTGCGGCGCTGGCTGGCCCAGGCCCTGCCCGACGCGGCGGGCGCCCAAGCCGCACAGCAAGCGGTTCAAGCCGCCGACAACCTCAGCGTGAGCAACGCCATCACCGCGCTGCGCCTGCTCGGCGACACCGACTGGCGCACCGTGATCGGCCGCACCAGTGCGCTGATGCACCAGATGCAGCAATCGCCGGCCTATCGCGCCGAACGCGACGATACGCAGGATGCCACCTTGCACGGCATCGAACGGCTCGCACGCCGCAGCGGCGCCAGCGAGCTGCAGGTGGCGCAGGCGCTGCTGCAGCGCATCCAGGCTCCCGTGCCCGGCGCCGATGCGGCCACCGCCGCCGCCGCGCAGTCGCCTCGCTACTGGCTCAGCGGGCCCGGGCGGCCGATGCTGCGCCACGCCCTGGGCCTGCGCACGCATCTGTGGCCGAGCCGCAGCACCTGGCGGCGCCAACTCGGCTTGCCGGTGTATCTGGCCACGCTGCTGCTCGGCAGTGTGGGGCTCACCGCCTGGTGCGTGGTTCAGCATCAGATCGACTCAACCCCCACGCTGCCGCTGCTGTGGCTGATCGCGCTGCTCGCCGCCGCGCCCGCCAGCGAAGCGGTGATCGCCATCGTCAACCGGCTGATCAGCGAATCGGCGCGCCCGCGCAGGCTGCCCCGCCTGGCCTTTCGCGATGGCATCCCGCCCGAGCATCGGGTCATCGTCGTCATCCCCACCCTGCTGACCAGCGAGCCTGCCGTGCGCGAACTGGCCGCGCTGCTCGAACGCCATTACCTGGCCAACCCGGAGCGCCAGGCGCAGTTCGCGCTACTCAGCGATCCGGTGGATGCGGATTCGGCCCAGATGGCCAGCGACGCGCCGCTGCTCGCGGCGGCGCGCGAGGCGATTCAGGGGCTCAACCAGCGGCATCCGGTGGACGGCAGCGAAGCGGCGCGCTTTGTGCTGCTGCATCGGGCCCGCCGGTTCAGTGAATCCGAGCAGCGCTGGATCGGTTGGGAGCGCAAACGCGGCAAGCTGGAGCAACTCATCGGTGTGCTGGCAGGCCGGGTGGACGCACCAGCCGAATCGCCGTTTCTCGATCTGGGTGAGCTTTCCCGCGTGGTACGGGCCACACCATATGTGGTGACGCTCGACAGCGACACCCAGTTGCCTCCCGGCAGCTTGCGCGAGCTGGTGGGCGTGGCGGCACACCCGCTGAACCAGCCCCGCATCGATGCGCAGCGCCGTTGTGTGACCGCCGGCTACGGCATCCTGCAGCCGAGGGTGGTGACGCCGTTGCCGGCACGCGGCGAAGCCACCGCGTTCCATTGGTTGTTCGCCGGGCAATGTGGGATGGATCCGTACAGCACCGCGTCGTCGGAGGTGTACCAGGATCTGTTCGGCGCCGGCACGTTTGCCGGCAAGGGCTTGCTGCACGTGCAGGCCATGCACACCGTGCTGCAGGGGCGCCTGCCCGAGGGCCTGGTGCTCAGCCACGATCTGCTCGAAGGCTCGATCGCCCGCTGCGGCGGTGTCAGCGACATCGCCTTGATCGAAGACGCCCCCATGCACGCCGACGTGGCTGCCTCGCGCGTGCATCGATGGACGCGCGGGGATTGGCAGCTGCTGCCGATCCTGGCGCGCGCCCAGGACTACGGCATCAGCGCGGTCAACCGCTGGAAGATGATCGACAACCTGCGGCGTTCGCTGGTGGCGCCGCTGTCGCTGGCGCTGCTGCTGGCCAGCCTGGCCGGCTGGGGTTTGAGCCCGCTTGCCGCGCTGCTGCTGATCGGCGCCGCGTTGGGTGCCGGGCCGCTGCTGGGCGCACTGGCCGGGCTGGCTCCAAGCCGGGACGAGATCGCGCTGCGTCACTTTTATCGCCAGGCCTTCGGCGATCTCGCCCGGGCCGTGGCCAGTACCGCCTGGCATCTCGCCCAACTGCTGCCGCAAGCATTGCTGCACCTCGACGCCATCGGCCGCGCGCTGTATCGCATGAGCGTCAGCCGGCGTGGATTGCTGCAGTGGACAACCGCCGCCGCCGCGCAAGCCAAGGCCAGCCTGAGCCTGGGGATGATCGCTCGCCAGCATCTGCGCGACACGCTTGTCGCGGTGGCCCTGTTCGCCATGCTCATTGCCGCCGACACACCGAATCCGACCTTGTCGCTGGCGCTGTGCCTGCTGTGGGCCGCCTCACCGGTATGGACGTGGTGGGTGAGCCGGCCACGACACACCACCCGCCAGGCGCCGCTCGCGGCGGTCGATCGCGAATACCTGCTCGATGTGGCACGCGACACCTGGCGTCTTTTTGAAACCAGCGTCGGCGCGGAAGACAACGATCTGCCGCCCGACAACGTGCAGACCGTGCCTCGCACGATGGTGGCGCACCGCACGTCGCCCACCAACATCGGCCTGTATCTGGTGGCCATCGCCTGCGCGCGGCAGTTCGGCTGGATCGGCACGCGCGACATGCTTCGCCGCGGTGAACGCACTCTGGCCAGCCTGCATCGCCTGGCCCGCCATCGCGGCCACTTTCTCAACTGGACCGACACGCAGACCCTGCAGGCACTGGCGCCCGCGTATGTGTCCACGGTGGACAGCGGCAACCTGTGTGGTTGTCTGGTGGCAGCGGCGCAGGCCTGCGAAGCCTTCGCCGCCGCGCCGCACGATGACGCAGCCGCGCGGGCTGCGCTGGCGGCGTCGCAGCGGCGCCTGGCCGCCCACGCGGCGGCGGTGCGGGCGCTGGCCACGCACGGCGCCATCGATGCCATGCTGGCGCAGCCCGATCCGCTGGCGCGCATGCGCGACGACCCTGTCGGCTTCGAGGCGCTGCTGCATCGTGCGGGAGCCGAGTTGTTGCCGTGGCTTCAGGAATCGGCCTCGCCGGTTGAAGACGATTCGCTCACGCGGCCCACCCTCATCCAGGCCGCCTGGCTGGTGCGCGATCACCTCGCCACCTTGCGCTCCCTGGCCATCGACACCTCATCCCATGGTGATGCCGACGATGTGGTGCCGCGCCTGCGCGCGCTGGCCTCGGGCTTGCGCCGCCTTGCCGAGGAGGCTGATTTCGAGTTTCTGTACAACCGCCGCCGGCGCCTTTTTCACATCGGCTATCGGGTGGTGGAGCAACAACTCGACGCCAGTTTCTACGACCTGCTGGCCTCCGAATCGCGCCTGGCCAGCCTGTGGGCCATTGGCAAGGGCGATGTGCCGGTCAACCATTGGGCCACGCTGGGCCGCCCCACTTTTGCCGATGGCAGCCGGGCGGGTTTGCAATCGTGGTCGGGCTCGATGTTCGAGTACCTCATGCCCACGCTGCTGCTCGACGAGCCGCAAGACAGCGTGCTCGACAGTGCCGCGCTCGCCGCCGTGCACACGCAGATCCGCTTTGCCCGCGAGCACGGCGTGCCCTGGGGCATCTCCGAATCGGCCTACGCGGCCAGCGATCACACCCTCGCCTACCAATACGCACCGCAAGGCGTGCCGGCGCTGGCGCTGCGGCGCACACCCGCCGACGAGCTGGTGGTGGCGCCCTACGCCACCGCCCTGGCCACGCTGGTGGCCCCTGCCGCCGCCGCCGCCAACCTGCGCCGCATCGAAGCCCTGCCCGCGCTCAACGCACGCGACACCTTCGGCTTCGTGGAAGCGCTCGACTACACCCCCGAGCGCCAGGCCGGCGGGCAGGCCTGCACGCGTGTTGGCACCTTCATGGCCCACCACCAGGGCATGACGATCGTGGCCCTGGCCAATGTGCTGCTCGATGCGGCGCCGCGCCGCTGGGCGATGGCCGAGCCGCGCCTGCATGCGGTGGCGCCGCTGCTGCAGGAACGCGTGGCGCGTGAGGTTTCGCTGCTGTTTGCGCCGCCGCCGGCCAACGCCAACACCAACCGCCAGCCCTTCGGCATCGGACTGGCCCGCGAGATCGTGCCTGGCACCTCGGCGCTGCAGCCCACGCATCTGCTGTCCAACGGCCGCTACAGCGTGGCCCTGCGCACCAACGGCGCCGGATGGAGCCGCTTCGGCACCGCGTACGTATCGCGCTGGCGCGACGACGCGCTGCGCGATGCCTACGGCACCTTCATCTACCTGCGCCGCACCGCACTGCACGAACCGGTGTCGCTCACCCAGCATCCAGCGCCCGACGCCAACGCCCACTACGAAGCGGTGTTCCACAGCGACCGCGTGTACCTGGATGCGATCTGGCATGACTTGCGCACCCGCTGCGTGGTGTGGGTGAGCCCCGAGGACGATATCGAGCTGCGCCAGGTGGAGCTGCACAACCTCACCGATACCACCATCGACATCGAGCTGATGACCGCGTTCGAGGTGTCGTTGGCCGATGCGCGTGCCGACGAAGCCCATCCGGCATTTGCCAATCTCTTCGTGCGTGCCGACTGGCATGCCGCCGAGCGTGCGCTGTACCTCGAGCGCAAGCCTCGGCTGGGCACCGAACAAGGCGTGCACGCGGTGCATTTCCTGGCGCGCGCCGACCGCCATGTGCGATCGGTGCGGGTGCAGGCCGATCGCGAGCGCTGGCTGGGCCGGCAACGCAGCGGCGCCCATCCGCTCGCGCGCTACGACAGCACGTCCGATGTCGGCACCGAACGCGTCACCGGCCTCGATCCGATCGCCTCGCTGTCGCTGCGTGTGAGCGTGCCCGCGCACGGCACGGCACGTTTCAGCATCGCCACGGCGGCCGCCTCCTCGCGCGACACCCTGGAAGCGCTGGTCGACAAGTATCGGCAGCCGGCGATCGTCGAACGCTCGTCGATGATGTCCGCCACGCTGGCCGGCATACGCCTGCGCGAGCAACGCATCGTCAGCGCCAACCTGGCCGCCATCCAGACGCTCACCACACCCCTTGTACTGCTCATGGCGCGTCCGCGGCAGCCGCCTGCCGCGGCAGGCCTGGATCGCCGGGTGCTGTGGCGCTTCGGGCTTTCCGGCGACCGGCCCATCGTGCTCGTCACCGTCGACACACCGGAAGGCGCGGGCCTGGTGCGCACGCTGGCGCAGGCCACGATGCTGTGGACATGGGGCGGCGTGGCCTGCGATCTCGTGGTGATCAACGCCGAGGCGGCGTCGTACCTGATGCCGCTGCGGCAGGATCTGGCCGCCATCGAAGAGCGCTTCGTGGCCTCGGCCAATGGCGCGGTGCCGGCCGATCGCACCTGCAAGCTGCTGATCCTGCGCGCCGCGGACGTGAGCACCGAAGAACGCGCGGCGCTCACCGCGCTGGCCCGCATCCACCTCAACGCCGATGGCCGCCCCTTGGCGCAGCATGTGCAGGATCTGGTGGAGTGGCATGACGACGCGCTCGACGAACGCATGGAACGGGCGGTGGCCACCTTGCCAGCGCCACTGCCCGCAGCCGGCAAACCGGCGCCAGCGCCGGTGGGTGAGTTCATCGACGATGGCGCGCGCTTTCGCTTTGATGTGAGCGCGGCGTCGCGACCCCCGCGACCGTGGATCAACGTGCTCGCCAACCCCGGGTTCGGTGCCCAGGTGTCGGAGGCCGGCGCCGGCTACACCTGGGCCGGCAACAGCCGCATGCACCAGCTCACCGCGTGGTCCAACGATCCGGTGACCGATCAAGCCAGCGAACGCTTTCTGCTGCAAGACCTGGGCACGCGCGCGGTGTGGAACATCGCACCGGGAGCCGGCGCCGCCGTCGAAACCTATCGGGTGGAACACACCCAGGGATCAACCACCATCAGCCATCACCATGATCGGCTCGATGTGCAGGCCATCTGGTGTGTGGATGCGGGCGCGGCGGTCAAGCAGTGCAGCATTCGCGTGCGCAACGGCGGTACGCAGGCGCGGCGATTGCGCGTTGTGGGGCTCGTTGAATGGATGATGGGCGCCACACGCAGCGATCGCCAATCGGTGGAGAGCGATCGCTTCAGCCTGAGCCAGCTCGAATCGTCGCCGCAGGTGCTGCTGGCCACGCAGCACGACGGCCATGCCGGCTTTGGCGGCGCCACCGCATTCTTCGCCCTGCAACGCGACGGCCGTGCCCCCGACGTGCATGGCGAATGGACCAGCGATCGCCGCGAGTTCTTCGATTCGCGCGGCGCCCTGGTGCTGCCCGATCACCTCGGCGAATTGACAGGCGCCGGGCTCGACCCCTGCGCCGCACTGGCCACCACGCTGGTGCTGGCCCCTGGCGAAAGCAAGTCGTGCAGCTTCCTGCTCGGCCATGCGGCCACGCCCGAGGCGGCGCGCACGCTCGCCGGCGAGGCACTGCGCATCGAGCCGGCGCAACGCCTGCGGCAAGTGCGTGCGCACTGGGATGTGCTGCTCGGCACCGCCAAGGTGCACACGCCCGATCCGCTCTTCGATGCCCTCGTCAATCGTTGGCTGCTGTATCAGACCGTCGCCTGCCGCCTCTGGGCCCGCGCCGGTTTCTACCAGGCCGGCGGCGCGTTCGGCTTTCGCGATCAGTTGCAGGATGCGATGGCGCTCGCCGTCTCGGCACCGCACATGCTGCGCGCGCAGTTGCTGCTCGCCGCGTCGCGCCAGTTTCCGCAAGGCGACGTGCAGCACTGGTGGCATGCACCCACCGGCGCTGGCGTGCGCACGCATTTTTCCGATGATTTGCTGTGGCTGCCGCACGCCGCCGTGCATTACCTGCGCGTCACCGGCGATCAGGCTGTGCTCGACGAATCAACGCCGTTTCTCGAAGGCGACCCGGTGCCGGCCGGTGCCGAAGACATCTACGCCGTGGCGCATGCCGGAGCGCACAGCGCTTCGCTGTACGAGCACTGTGCCCGCACCATCGATCGCAGCCTCGCCGTGGGCGTGCACGGCCTGCCCTTGATGGGCACCGGCGACTGGAACGACGGCATGAACCGCGTGGGCCACGAAGGCCGCGGTGAATCGGTCTGGCTGGGCTGGTTTCTCGTGCGGCTGGTGGCCGACTACGCGCCCATCGCCCAGGCGCGTGGCGATGCGCTGCGCGCCGATCACTGGCTGGCCGCATTGCGCGGCTGGCAAGCGGCCCTGCGCGATACCGCCTGGGATGGTGCGTGGTATGTGCGTGCCTATTTCGACGACGGCTCGCCACTGGGCTCGCAACACAACGCCGAGTGCCGCATCGATCTGATCGCGCAGGCCTGGTCGGTGCTCTCGGGCGCCGCCCCGCCTGAGCGGCAAGCGGCGGCCATGGCCGCCACCGAGCGCCTGCTGGTGGATGCTGACGCCGGCCTCGTACGGCTGCTCGATCCGCCGCTGGCCCTCGCGCAGCCCAGCGCGGGCTACATCCAGGCTTATCCAGCCGGTGTGCGCGAAAACGGCGGCCAATATTCCCATGCCGGTGTGTGGGCGCTGATGGCGCAGGCGCAACTGGGCCATCGTGACGAAGCCTGGCGGCTCTTTACCTATCTCAGCCCCGCGCATCGCTCGCGTGACCAGAGCCAGGCCAGCGTCTACGGGCTGGAGCCGTATGTGATGGCCGGCGACATCTACTCGCAGGCGCCGTATGTGGGCCGGGGTGGCTGGAGCTGGTATACCGGGTCGGCGGCCTGGATGCACCGCGCCGCCATCGAATCGATGGTCGGCCTGCAGGTGAACGGCGCCCGTGTGCGGCTCTGCCCCCAGTTGCCCTCGCACTGGCCACACGTCACGCTCGATCTGCATCGCGGCGACACGCTGCACCAGTTCATCGTCTGCACCCCGCAGGCCACCAGCGCCATCCAGGAAGCCATGTCGCAAGGCGCCACACCGTGGGCCGCCGGGCAGTGGCACACGCTGGCGCACACGGGTGGCATACGCCGGTATCTGGTGCTGCTGACCGAGCCATCGCCGGCTGCCGGCACCACCGATCCAGGCACCACCAGCGCCGCGCCGGCGCTGGGCTGACCACACCCGGACCCGGCTCCGTCCTACACGGCAAACCGCTTCGCTCCGATCCCTTCGACAAGGGCGCGATCCTAGAGTTGACGCATCGAACAACGCGGCCAGCCAACCGCCGGAGCCCACGAAAATGAGTGCCAAAAGCCCCACCAGCCCCACCAGCCCGATCACCCCCACCAACGTTCAAGCATTGGCACGCTCTGCGCCCGAGCGTTTCGAACTCGACATGGAGGCCATCGAAGCCGCCAAGAGCCATCTCGGTGACGGTGCCGTGACGCCCAGCTACGGGCCGCATCGCGACAGCATCGTCAAGCTGCTGAATGATTCGCTGGCCACCGAGCTGGTGTGCGTGCTGCGCTACAAGCGCCACCACTTCACCGCGCACGGCATGGAATCGCCGAGCATCGCCGCTGAATTCATGGTGCATGCGCTGGAAGAAACCGCGCATGCGGATCGCATCGCACAACGCATCGTTCAGCTCGGTGGCGAGCCCGATTTTTCTCCCGATACCCTCACCAAGCGCAGCCATGCGGCGTACGACGAATCGTCGGACCTCAAAGCCATGGTGCGCGCCAATCTGAAGGCCGAACGCGTGGCCGTTGAAACCTATCGCCAGATGATCCAGCTCATCGGCGACAAGGACACCACCACCCGCCGCCTTCTCGAAGAGATTCTTCGTGATGAAGAAGAGCATGCCGACGAGCTCGCCGACATGCTCAAGCAGTAAAGCTGTTGCAGCCCAAACCCACCCAAGAAACCAAACGCTTAGACAAGCACAGGAGTCTCACCATGATCATCCGCACCACCATCGCCGCCGCTATTGCCGCTTCCGCCCTCCTCACCCTGCCTGGCTGTGCCGTGACACGCGACCAGTCCACCGTGGGTGCCTACATCGACGACAGCGCCATCACCACCACGGTGAAGGCCAAGTTCGTCGAAAACAAGACGGTCGATGCCTCGTCGATCAGCGTCGAGACCCTGAACGGCACGGTGATGCTCTCCGGCTTTGCGAAGAGCGAAGCCGAGCGCATGACCGCCGAATCCCTGACGCGTGACGTCAAGGGTGTCAAGTCGGTGAAGAACTCGATCGCCGTGCGCGGTTGACCCTCATCGCATTTTTTTCCATTCACTTGAAGGAGTAGTCCATGAACTGGGACCGTATCGAAGGCAACTGGAAACAACTCAAGGGCAAGACCAAGGAGCAATGGGGCAAGCTGACGGATGACGATTTCGACGTCATCGCCGGCCGCCGCGATCAGCTCGCCGGCAAGATCCAGGAGCGCTACGGCGTGGCCAAGGATGAGGCGGAGAAGCAGGTCAGCGCTTGGGAAAAGACCGCCGACGACAACTGGTTCACGAAGGACCGTACGCCGATGTAATCAGCGCGCGCTTTTCGAAGCCGACCTCCAGGGCCCGCCGTTCCACGCGGAACGGCGGGCCCTTCTTCTTGTTGGCGCCCGATCAGCGGCGCTCGCTGCCCAGCTGCCGATACACCTCGCTCGACACCCGCGCCAGCACGGCGCGATCGGCACTGGCCGAGATGGCATAGCCCCAAGGGCCGTCGACCCAGTAGAAAACGTTCAACGGGCCCTCCTGCGCAAAGCGGAACGCCGTCTCGGCATTCGTGGCTGCCGAGGCACCCGGCGGCGCGGCGAGATCGCTGATTTCACTCGATACGTACAGCGTGAGCCGCGCGCCGGCCTCGTCGCGGTACATGAACTGCGCCACCGGCCCCTGGCGGCCCGGCAGCAGGCGCCCACCTTCCAGCGCGTAACCCACCTCCTGCAGATGCGGCGCCTTCATCGGTGCGCCCATGCGCTTGGACAGCCAGGTGACGAGTTGGTCTTGGTGCGCGGCGTCCACCTCCACCGGCCGCCGCTGTTCGGGGCTGTACACCGCATGGGCCACCGCCGCGCGTTGCGCGAATCCGGTGGCCGCGGGGATCATCACCACCGCTTGCGGCGCCTGCGCACCCCGCAGCGCCCAGCCCCCGGCACCGCTGACCAGGCTGACCGCGGCGATCACGATGCCCGCAGCCAGGCTCTGGCGAAACCACGGCACACGCGGCTGCGCACGTTGCAGCAGGCGCGGCGGCAGCGCCTCGTCGAGCACCGGATCGAAAAGCGCGCGCAGCTCGCGCTTTTGTGCGCGATATACCGCCACGCGCTGCGCCTCATCGGGCCGTCCGTCGAGATAGGCCTGCACTTCGCGTTGCCGCTCGAGCGCAAGCTGCCCATCCACAAACGCCTGCAGATCGGATTCGGTGATGGGCGAATTCAGCGGCGGGCTCATGGGGCACTGCTCATTTGACGACCTTCAATCGCACCGGCTCGGCTCGGCCTTCCATCAGGGCCCGCAAGCGCTCACGGCCACGCGACAACCGCGACATCACCGTGCCGATCGGAATCCCCAAGGTACTGGCCACATCGGCGTAAGCCATGTCTTCCAGCGCCACCAGCAACACGATCTCCTTTTGCTCCACCGGCAGCAGATCGAGCGCGGCCTGCAGATCGAGCACCGCCAGGCGATCGCCTTGCGCAGGCGCCACAGGCACCTCGGGCGTGTCGTCGTCCATCGTCACCGTGCGCAGACGCGGGCGCCGCACACCATCCACGTGCAGGTTGTGCATGATGCTGAAGAGCCAGGCACGCATATCGCCCACGCCGCGCCACAGGTTGGCCTTGGCCCAGGCACGCTCCAGCGTGTCCTGCACGAGATCGTCGGCATCATCGCGGTTGCCGGCCAGCGCCCGCGCATAGCGGCGCAGGCGCGGCACCCAGGTCAGCAGTTGCTGATCGTCGTGCATGGGCCGGAGGTGGCTGGAAAGCGGCGCGTCATTCCTTGACGATATGCCATACATCCTTGAAGTTGTCACCGGCGCGATCACCGGCTTTCACGTCGGCTTGGTAGAAATACAGCGGCTTGCCCTTGTACGCCCACTGGCGCCCGCCATCGTCGCGGGTGATGATCGAGTAGGCACCGGCCGGCTGGTCCGCGGCGGCGGCCATCATCGGCGGCCACAGCGTGGCGCACGGGCCGTTGCACACACTCTTGCCCGATCCGGCCGCATCCTTGTCGAAGATGTAGAGCGTCATGCCATTGGGCCCCACCAGCGCGCCGCTGGTGATCTTGGCCGGGCCGGCGGCAGCCATCGGAGCCGATGCGCCGTAAGAGGAGCAGCCGGTGGTGATGATGGCGGCGGCGGCCAGCGCGGAAAGAGACGCAAGTTTGAACATGTGGGGTTCCGATCGTGGGTGGTGAGTCGTAGGTGGTGCGTTGTGAGGCAGGTGAGCGATAGGCGCCTGACCATCGGGTGGACGGCCCGCCCTCGCCGTTTATTCCATGGTTTTGCCGCATCGGCCAATCGCCCCGAAAATCACCCGATGAGCACGCCACCCGCACCGCCCAACCAACCCCGCAACCCGCTGCACGGCCTCACCCTGGAGGCTATCGTCACCGCGCTGGTGGCCCACTACGGCTGGGAAGGCCTGGCCGAACGCATCCCGCTGCGCTGCTTCACCACCGACCCGAGCGTGACGTCGAGCCTGAAGCTGCTGCGCAAGACGCCGTGGGCGCGCGAGAAGGTGGAAGGGCTGTACCTGTTCATGCTGCGCGATCAGCGGCGTGGCCAGGCTGTCCCTCGGCGGGGCGATGGTGCGGGAGGCGGGCGATGAAGGATGTGAGTGCGAGCACGCGGGGTGCGAAGCGGCTACAACGCCGCGCCCGCATACGGCACGTCCTGCCCGCCGTAGCGCCGAACCCGTACATTCGCCTGCTCCCCATGCGCAACCATGCCTTCAATGGCGCACAGCCTCGAACAATAGCGGCCGATCAGTACGCTGGCCTCATCGGTCAGCACTTTCTGGTAGGTGCAGGTCTTGATGAACTTGCCGACCCACAGGCCGCCGGTGTAGCGCGCTGCCTTGCCGGTCGGCAGGGTGTGGTTGGTGCCGATGACCTTGTCGCCATAGGCCACGTTGGTGCGCGGCCCCAGGAACAGCGCGCCGTAGTTTTTCATGCGCCGCAGAAACAGGTCCGGGTCGGACGTCATCACCTGCACATGTTCGCTGGCGATGCGGTCGGCCTGTTGCACCATCTCGTCGATGCTGTCGCAGACGATGACCTCGCCATAGTCGCGCCACGACACACCCGCGGTATTGGCGGTGGGCAGGATCTTCAGCAGCCGCTCGACCTCGGCGATGGTCGCATGGGCGAGCGCCTCGGAAGTCGTCAGCAGGATCGCCGGTGTGTTGTAGCCATGCTCGGCCTGGCCGAGCAGGTCGGTGGCGCACATCTCGGCATCGACGCTGTCGTCGGCGATGATCAAGGTCTCCGAGGGTCCGGCAATCAAGTCGATGCCGATACGGCCGAAGAGTTGCCGCTTGGCTTCGGCCACGTAGGCATTGCCCGGGCCGACAACCATCGCCACCGGTTTCACGCTCTGCGTGCCCAGGGCCATCGCGCCGATCGCCTGCACACCGCCGAAGGTGTAGATCTCATCGGCACCGCCCAGGTGCATGGCTGCGACTACCGCTGGAATGGGCCGGCCCTGCACCGGCGGCGATGCGGTGATGATGCGCGAGACCCCAGCCACCTTGGCGGTGACCACACCCATGTGCGCAGACGCCACGAGCGGGAATTTGCCGCCGGGCACATAACACGCCACGCTCTCCACCGGCATGTTCTTGTGGCCGAGCACCACCCCCGGCATCGTCTCGACCTCGACGTCGTGCATCGAGCTCTTTTGCACCTGCGCGAAGTTGCGCACCTGCTTCTGCGCGAACTTGATGTCGTCGAGCTGGCCCGGCGACAGAGCGTTGACACAGCCTGCGATCTCGTCCTCAGAAAGCCGAAACGATGCCGGCGACCAGCGGTCGTACTTCATCGACAGCTCGGCCACCGCGGTGTCGCCGCGGCGCTCGATGTCCTCGAGGATGCCGGTGACGGTGTCCCGCACCTTCGAGGCGTCTTGGGTGGATTGTTCGGCCGTTCGGCCGGTCTTCAGGAAGCGAACCATGATGAATCTCCAGTGAGCCCTGGCCTCAACGCGACACGCGGCGAACGTGCACCGCAGCGGCCAGGATGATGATGAAACCCTTGATGACAAGCTGGCCCTCGACCGGCAGCCCCAGGATGAGCACCAGGTTGAAGAGCACCATCAGGATCAGTGCGCCGAGCAGCGCGCCCAGCACGCTGCCCGTGCCCCCGCCCAGCACCACGCCACCGACCACGGCGGCGACGATGCTGTCCAGCTCGTAACCACGCCCGACCCAGTTGTCGACAGTGCCGACGTAACCGATCAAGACCAAGCCGGCCAAGCCGGCCAGCAATGAACCGATGGCATAGCACGCGATCGTGATGCGGCCCGATGCGATGCCCACCAGGTCGGCGGCACGCGGGTTGGTGCCGACGATGAACACACGGCGGCCGAAGCCCGAGCGGTGCAGCAGCCACACCATCAGCAGCGTCACCCCAGCGACGAGGAAGATCGAAAACGGCAGGCCGGCGACCAGCCCGGTGCCGATGAACCGAACACCAGCGGGCAGTTCACCCGACGGCGCACCCTTGGTGTATGCAAAACGCAGCCCCTGCAACACGATCATGGTGGCCAGCGTGGCCAGGAACGGGCTGATGCCCCGTTTGACGACCAGATAGCCGTTGAATGCGCCCACTGCGGTGGCAAAAAGCAAGGTCGCCAGCACGATCGGCAACACCATCGTGTTGGCCGTGGTTTCGAAAGCCGTGGCCATCACCGCCACCGTGGCCATGGTTGAGCCGACCGACAAATCCAGGCCACGGGCGATGATGACGATGCCCTGGCCCAGCACGGCCAGGCACAGTGGCGCCGCTTGCACCAGCACGTTGCCGAGGTTGCCGCGGCTCAGGAAGGCCGGCGACAGGACTCCCGCCGCGACGACCAGCAGAACCAGCATGGCGCCCAGGATGAGCACCTCGCGCGACACGATCGGGTTGTCGCGGGCACCGGCGCCTGGGCTCATGGCCGGCCCCCGCCGCGGCGGGCCTGGAAGAACACGGCGGCGATGATGATGAAGCCCTGGATCGTCCACTGCACGAAGGTCGAGATGTTCATGTAGTTCAAGACATTGCCCAGTAAAGCGAAGAGGAAGACCCCCAGCAGCGTGCCGAGCACTCCGCCCTTGCCACCCCCCAGCACGGCGCCGCCGATGACCACCGGTGTGATCGAAGCCAGCGTCAGCGGCTCACCGACCAGCGGGTCGCCGGTGCCGGTGCGCGATACCAAATACACCGCCGCCAGCGCCGCGAAGAGCCCGCAGGCCGAAAAGGCGATCAGCGTCGAGCGGGCCGGGCTGAGGCCCGACAAGCGCGCCGCGTCGGGGTTGCCGCCCGATGCGTACAGATGCATGCCACCCCGCGTCTGGCGCAACCACCAGCCCACCCCGGCAAAGCACACGAGCATCACCACCCCAGCCACCGGCACGCCGGCCAGCTGGCCGTAGGCGATCTCCTGGGCCCAGTCGGGCACCGTGCCGGCGGGCTGGCGCGTGACCATCAAGGTCAGGCCGTTGAGCAAGGCCGCCATGCCGATGGTGACCACCAACGCGTGCACGCGCAGCAGCAGGATCAACCCGGCGTTGAGCGCGCCCACCGCCAGCCCCGCAACGAGTGTGAGCAGCAGGAACCAGGGTGCATGTTCGGGCGACTCGGCGGAAAGGCCGGCGAACATCACCCCCAGCGCACTGACCAGCGCACCCACCGACAGGTCGATGCCGCCGGCCAGCACGACCACGGTCTGCCCGAGGCTGACCAACCCCACCGCCACCGACTGTTCGAGCAGGTTGCCCAGGTTGCCGGTGGTCGCAAAAGCTTCGTTGACCAGCGCACCGGCAATCGCCAGCACGGCGATCAAGCCGAGCACGATGAGGTGCGCGCGGTCCCAGCGTGGCATCAGGGTTCGGGTGTTCATCGCGGGTCTTTCTTCATGCAGCCTGCGCGGCTTCGCCCAGCGCGGCCAGGCTCATGATTTCTTGTTCACTGACTCGCGCACCGCGCACCTCACCGACGCCGCGGCCTTCACGGATGACCAGCACCCGGTCGGCCAGGCCGACCACTTCCTGCAGCTCGCTCGAGATGACGATGACACCGATGCCGGCGGCGGCCAACTCGTGGATGACGCGGTAGATCTCGACCTTGGCGCCAACGTCCACACCGCGTGTCGGTTCGTCGAGGATCAGCACATGCCGGCAGGCGCGGGCCCAGCGGCCGAGCAGGATCTTTTGCTGGTTGCCGCCCGAGAGTTTGGCCACTCCGGCTCGCGGCCCGGGGATGGCGACACGAAAGCGCTCGATCTCCTCGGTGGCTGCCGTGGCTTCGGCGTCGCTGTCGACGGCACCCGATCGGGTGTAGTCCCTGAGCACGGGTGCGCTGATGTTGGCGGCCATCGAATGGCGCATCAACAGGCCTTCGCCCTTGCGGTCTTCGGTGACGTAACCCAGCCCGGCCGCGATCGCCGCGGGCACATCGCCCGAGGGCAACGGGCGTCCGTCGATGAAGACGCTGCTTTCGTTGCGCTGCGCGCTGCCGAAGATGGCGTGCGCAGTCTCGGTGCGGCCCGAACCCACCAGCCCGGCAATGCCCAGAATCTCACCGGCGTGCAGTTCCAGGCTGACATCACGCACCCGTGGCGCGCTGGCGAGATTGCGTACGGACAGGATCACCGGCGTGCTGTGGTCGGTCGGGCGCTTGGGCGGATAGATGTCTTGCAGCTCGCGCCCGACCATCATCGACACGATCTTCGCGCGCGGGGTGTCGGCCACCGTGCGGGTGCCGACCAGCCTGCCATCCTTGAGCACGGTGAGGCGGTCGCAGACGGCTTCGACTTCTTCCAGCCGATGCGAGATATACACAACGCAGACGCCGCGCCCGCGCAGTTCGCGCACCCGCTCGAACAGCAGCGCGGCTTCACGCGACGAGATGGCCGCGGTGGGTTCGTCCAGGATCAGCAGCTTGACCTCACCGACCAGGGCCTTGGCAATTTCCACCATCTGCTGGTCGGCCACCGACAAGCTGCCCACCCGCGCCCGCGGGTCCAGGTTGTGGCCCAGGCGTCGCAGCACGGCGCGCGTGCGCTCGATCATGGCCTTGTGGTCGAGCACCTTCAGCGGCCCCAGGCGGCGCTGCGGCTCGTCGCCCAGAAAGACGTTCTGCGCCACCGTCAGCTCGGGGAACATCTGCAGTTCCTGGTGGATGACGTGGATGCCGGCTGCTTTGGCATCGGCAGGCGTTGCCCACTCGCGACGGCGGCCGTCGAAGTGGATCTCCCCGGCGTCGGGCAGGTAGGCGCCGGAGATGATCTTCGTCAGCGTCGACTTGCCGGCGCCGTTCTCGCCCAGCAGCGCATGCACCTCGCCGGCCCGCGCGGCGAAGCCCACCCCGTCGAGCGACTTCACGCCGGGGAAAGACTTGGTGATGCCGCGCAGTTCAAGCATGGTTGTCATCGCTGGAGGTTGATGCCGGTCTTTCAAAAAGTTATGGCAGCTCGACCTTGAAGGTCTTCGGGTTGTACGAAGCCCCCATACCGTGGCCCATGATCAGGTCGTCGGGCCCGTCCATGCGCACGTAGTCCTTGAGCTTGACGTCGGCCTTGACCGACGTCGTCTCGTGCCCTTCGGAGACGACGATCTGGAAGTTCACGGTCTCGGTCTTGGGCACACCCTTGCCCTGCAGCACGGCCAATGCGATGTCGACTGCGCGAATGCCGATCGACGGCGTGTAGTCGATGCCGACGTACGGGAAGCCGTGCTGCGCGGCCAGCTTGTACATGCGGTTCAGGTCGCCGCCGGTGATCGGCGGCACGTCCTTTCCGGCGACGTCCGCACCGAGGAACGCTTCGACCGCGCCGGAGCCTTGCAGGCCGGAGTCGGCCCACACGCCGTTGATGGTCTTGCCGAACTTCTGAATCATCGCGGCGGTGACGGTCTTGCCGGTGGCCGGGCTCCAGCCGGTGTACTGGGTGTCCAGGATCTTCAGTCCCGGGTACTGCGAGAAAACTTCCCTGGCCGCCTTCAGACGCATCTCGGCGGGGCTGGCACCGGCCAGGCCGGGCAGCAACACGATGTTGCCCTTGCCGCCGAGTCGTTCGGCCAGCCAGGTGGCATTCAGGCGCGCCAGGGCCTGGTCAGAGGCCGTGACGAACGAGACATAAGAGCTGTCGCTCTTGGGTCGGCGTGCCACCGTGATGACCGGGATGCCCTGCTTCATCACACGCTGCAGCACCGGGTCCAGCGGGTCGGCGGCTGCCGGGTTGACGATCAGGATGTCGATCTTCTGGTTGACCAGGTCCTGGATGTCGCTGATCTGCTTGGACGCGTTGCCGTTGGCGTCGGTCATGATGAATTTCTTCACCATGCCCTTGTTCTGCGACACCTCCCATTGCACGCCGTGGGTGAAGGCCACCAGCCACAGGTCGCCCTGCGACGCGTTGGCAAAGCCGATCGTGTAGGGCCCTTCCTTCTTGAACTTGGTGGTGTCGACCATCTCGTTGAAACCTGGGTTCCACAAGAAGGTGCGCGGCGAGCCCTGGTACTGGGCCAACGCACTGCCGGCCGCACCGAGGCCGATGGCCGCGGTGAGTGTGGAAAGAAGCGCAAGGCTGCGCCGACGCGAGGCGCCGAACTTGGTCATGGGAAGTCTCCTGCTGGGTTGAAGTGATGGCTGCGAGATTGGGGTCAGCCGACAGCACCACTGGCCTTGACGATTGCTACCTGGGATGTGTCTCTGCCCTCATGCTGCTCGGCGGGGATACCGGCGGCGTAGTCGGTGCGCACCCCTTCGGGCGCGGTGGGCACCGGCGGGAAATCCCACCAGCCGACGACGTTGGATGCCGCGATCGACACATCGCGCGTGATCGGGACTTCGACCAACGCCGGGCTGTTCGACTCGAGTGCACGCTTGATCGTGGGGCCGATGTCCTCGACCCGCTGCACGCGGCTGGCCACCTCGAAGCCGAAGCTCTTGGCCAGCGCCACGAAGTCCACCGAGTAGGGCTCGCCGGTGCGCTGGTTCTTGAACTCGCTGATGATGTTGCGGCCCATCAGCGCGTCCTGCCCGTCGCGGATGCTGATGTAGCCCGCGTTGTTCAGCACCAGGAAGACCACCGGGATGTCGTAGGCCACGCAGGTGGCGAGTTCCTGCACGCACATCATGAAGTCGCCGTCACCGATGATGCAGACCACCGGCGTGTCGCGCTTGGCCAGCTTGGCGCCGATGGCCGCGGGCAGTGCAAAGCCCATGGGCGAATAACTGCCCGGCGTGATATGGGTGCGCGGCTCGTAGACGGGAAAATCTTGCTTGGTGCTGCTTTGCGGGTGGCCCGACCCCACGGTGACGATGCCGTGGCGCGGCAGCACCTTGCGCAGCTCGGCCAGCGTGCGCAGCATGGTGGTGGGGATCTTGTCGTGGGTGCGGCGCGGCACCTGGATCTGATCCCATTCGGTCCACAGGCGGCGCAGCTTGTCGTGGAAGTGGGCGCGGCGGCCCAGCACGGCAGCGGCTTGCGCGTCGGAGACGCCGGCGTTCATGTCGGCCAGCACGCTGCGGATGTCGCCCACCACGCCCACCTCGGCGGGATAGTTCTTGCCGATCTCACGGGCGTCGATGTCCACCTGAATCAGCTTGCTCTCGGGGATGGAGAAGCTCACGCCCTTGCGCCAGGACGAGGCCGACCAGTCCGTGAAGCGGCAACCCAGGGACATCACCACGTCGGCTGTCGAGGCCAGGGTGTTGCCCGGCAGCGATCCGGGCCAGCCCACGGTGCCGGCATTCATCGGGTGGTCTTCGGGCAGTGAGCCCTTGCCATTCCAGGTGAACACCACCGGTATGCCCAGACGTTCCACGAGGCGCGCGAGTTCACCGCTGGCATTGCTGGTGATGGTGCCGCCG
Organism: Burkholderiales bacterium; assembly: GCA_031359975.1. Classification (GTDB taxonomy): domain Bacteria; phylum Pseudomonadota; class Gammaproteobacteria; order Burkholderiales; family Burkholderiaceae_C; genus JANMAS01. The sequence continues at coordinate 31,999 of JANMAS010000128.1, read as the reverse complement.
CCCACCACGATGCACGGCCGCTCGGCCGCCAGCAGCAGCTTCAGCGCGGCTTCAACAGCCTGTGCATCGGCGCGCGGCTTACCCACCGGGATGCGCTGGCTCAATTCGGCGATGTCGATTTCGGTCGTTTCCACCTGCACGTCGAGCGGGATCTCGATGTGCACCGGCCCCGGCCGGCCGGTGAGCATCGCGTTGAAGGCTCGGTGCATCACGAAGGGCGCATGGTCGGCGCGGTGCAGATCGAAGTTGCGCTTGGTCACCGAGCGCGAGACCTGCAGGAAGTCGGGCACGTTTTCGCGGTCCATCTCCTGCATCACGCCGTGGCCGCGCATGTGGGTGCTGGCGCTGCCCGACAGCATCAGCAGCGCGGTCGAATCGCAGTACGCATTGGCCAGCCCCATCACCGTGTTGGCGGCTCCCGGGCCGATCGACGTGCAGGCCGCAATCGGCTGGCCGGTGACGCGGTAGTGGGCATCGGCGATGTGCACCGCGGCCTGCTCGTGCATCACCTGCACCACCGGCACGTCCGAACCCTTGTCGTTGAAGGCATCGAGCAGGTTCCAGTTGCCGTGGCCGGGCAAGCCGGTGATGTAGGGCACGCCGTAGGCCTTCAGGGCCTTGCCAATGATCTGTCCGACAGTGAGCTTCATTCCGGGTCTCCTTGCTCGCAAAAGCCGCTTGGTTTCCGAAATTTTCCACTGTTCATTGACGCAATTGCACCGCAAACGATAGGTGCTTCCACCCACACAGCGCCTCCAACTATCCATCCTTCCGGCACAATGGCAGCGCAAATCAACGCAAAGTACCTTATGCCTCGATCCAGCGCTCCGAAACTTCAGCACATTGCCGATCGACTTGGCGTTGCGGTGTCCACGGTATCCAGGGCGCTGGCCGGCAGCACAGAAGTGAGCGCCGAGACCCGCGAGGCCGCGCAGATCGCCGCGGCCGCGCTTGGATACCGGGTGCCGGAACAAGGCCGCAGAGCCCGCAAGGCGGCAACCAAGATGGTCGGCGTGGTGGTCGGTGCCCTGCACAACCGCTTCATGACACTGCTGCTCGAGCATCTCCACAATGCCCTGCAGGAGTCGGGCTATCAGGTCACCCTGCTGATCGACTCGATGAGCGCCCCTCGGAACTTGCTGGCCTTCCGCCCGCTGATCGACGGGTACCTGGATGGGATGATCTTTGCGACGGCCACGCTGGATTCGCCGGTCGTTTCCGAACTGAAGCGCCGCGGTATTCCGCTGGTACTGGTGGTTCGATCAGTTGACAACCCGGCCGTTGACACCGTCGAGGTCGACAACGTGCAGGCGGGTATCGAGGCCGCGCGGCACTTGTGGGAATTGGGCCACCGACGCATCGGCCAGGTGTTGGGGCCCGAGAACACCTCCACCAGCCGTGATCGCTCAGCCGGGCTGTTGCGCTTCCTTCGTGAGGCGGGCGCGCCTGCAGAGTCGGTACAAACCATCTGGGGCGAGTACACGACCGAGAGCGGCTACTCCAGCGCCATGAAGTTACTCAATGGCGACAGGCCGGTGACGGCCATTGCCGCCGCCAACGACACGATTGCCTTTGGTGTTCTGGACGCCGCGAAACGGCGCGGTGTCGCTGTTCCTGGTCAACTCTCGGTCATCGGATTTGACGACATACCGATGGCGGGTTCGGCATTGATCGGTTTGACGACGATCCGCCAGCCTGTCGAAGCGATGGCCAAGATGGCCGCACGGCGGCTCATCGAACGCATGAGCCCGGGCAGCGTCGCGCCAGTGGCGCACGACATCCTGCCCATTCAACTGATTCGACGTGACACCACGGGCCCGGTTGTCGTGGGCAATTGAGCTTGACGCAACGCATGACATCACCACAGCTCGGCCTGCTTCCAGCACGCCGTGATGATCCCTTGTGCGACGAGCGGCCGAGCACGTCCTCCTGATGGAACCGGACGCCCGTTGATGGTGGGTACCCGCCCTGCGCACCTCGGCAAACAAGCCCCCCACTTCGCGCGGGACGATGCCTTGATCTTGCAGGCGTCTGAGCAGGTCGACCTGCTTCTCATCAGATGACGTGAACAGCCCGACCTTCGATGCCGCCAGTTGCGCGCGGCCTTCTGTCAATTGGCGCGGCTTCAACAGGCAAGTGTTCGGGTCTTCGGCGAAGTAGCGCTCCGCAAGCAGCGCTAGGCGCACGAGCTGCTCGTCGTGCGCCCGGAGGTGCGTGAAGTTGCTCTGCTGCGAGCTGCCAGCCATCACGGACTCACCCTCTCAACGAAGGACAACGGAGATACCACTCGCGCTTGCATGCCCGCATCGCGCAGCAGCGCCTTGTCGCCCGTCACGAGAAGCAAGTCAGCCCTGGCGGCGAGCAGTTCCCACAGCAACTGGTCGCCGGGGTCCGGCGCAGGCGGTGCGGCCACGGGCACCAACACGATCGCATGTTGAGCAATATCGGTGAGAAGCGTCTCGACTTCGGCAACCGTCAGCCCGTGCAGCTTGCGCAGGCCGGGCCGGATGAGCACGTTGCGGTACTCAGCGAGCAGCACTTCGGACACGACAAAGGGAAACGCCGCCGCGAGCATGCCGTCCAGGATGCGCGCCACCGGTGATGCGTCATTGCCCGTCAGCAAACCGGCAACGACAACATTCGTGTCGACGATGACGGCCTGCCGGCTCACGACTTGCGGCGTACCGCGCGAACCTGTTCTTGGGCAACAGCCACCGCTTGATCTTCGGTGAGCTTGCCGTGCGCTCGCGCGCGGCGCACGAGATCGCGGGCTTCGTCACGCGACTTGATACCGTAGAAATCCAGGCTCTCGTCGATCAGTTGCCCGATGGTCTTGTCGCGCTGCGCGGAGGCTTCTTTCAGCGCCCGGTAGCGCGATTCGGACAGCGTGATGGTCAGACGACTCATTTCGACCTCACATTGGTGCTTTAACACCAATATGTTAACGCGTCGCCACGACCAAGCGCCACGGTAGATGAGCATGCGCTGCGCGAACCGCATCCGGCACATGCGTTGCGGCCTCGCCGATCAACTCCAGATTGCGCAGTGTCGCGCCATAAACCAGGCCGCTCGCCACAAACGCCAGCTGATCCAACCCGGCCGTGTAGGCAACCACCTTTTCGGCGAACGAGATCATGTCGTCGATGTAGAACCGCCACTCGCGCTCGACAGGCTCAGACATGCACTGCCTCTCGCTCGATGAAGGGGCGCAGCTCGGGTCGCAATGCCTTGTCGGTGACCAGATCGACAGGACGCCCGAGCAGATCTTCTAGAAAGAACTGGGCGCCGAAATAGCGTTCCGATGTAGCCGGGCCATCGAAGGAGACGAGGATGTCGATGTCGATGTCGCTGTCATCGCGCGCCGCGCCACGCACGGTCGAGCCGAACAGCGCCAGGCGGTCGACCCCATAGCGGACGACCAAGGTCGGCTTGCTGCGAGCAAGCTGGTCCAGCACTTCATCGCGCTTCATTGAAAACTCCGGTCTCCGGCATCGACAAGGCTCACATTCATCGCTGCTACTTTCAAGACCTCAATTGTGCCCGGCCGAACCTCCCCGGCCCCCTCACATCAACACAATGTCGTACTGCTCCGGATTCATCGTCGGCTCCGCGCTCAGCGATACCGGCTTGCCGATGAAGGCCGAGAGATCGGCCAGGTGCTGGCTTTCTTCATCGAGCAGCATTTCGACCACGCCGGCGGAGGCCACGATGCGGAACTCCTTCGGGTTGAACTGGCGCGCTTCGCGCAGGATCTCGCGCAGGATGTCGTAGCACACACTGCGGGCGGTTTTCACCTGGCCGCGGCCGCCGCAGGTGGGGCATGGCTCGCACAGCATGTGGGCGAGTGATTCGCGGGTGCGCTTGCGCGTCATCTCCACCAGGCCGAGCTGGGTGAAGCCGCTCACGGTGGTCTTGGTGCGGTCGCGGGCGAGTTGTTTGCGAAATTCGGCCAGCACCGCGTGGCGATGCTCTTCGCGCACCATGTCGATGAAATCCGAGATGATGATGCCGCCGAGATTGCGCAGGCGCAGCTGGCGGGCGATGGCGCCTGCCGCTTCGAGGTTGGTCTTGAAGATCGTGTCGTCGAAGTTGCGCGCGCCCACATAACCGCCGGTGTTCACATCCACCGTGGTGAGCGCCTCGGTCTGGTCGATGATGAGGTAGCCGCCGCTCTTCAGATCGACACGCCGCGCCAGGGCGCGCGCGATCTCTTCTTCGATGCCGAACAGATCGAAGATCGGGCGCTCGCCTTTGTAGTGTTCGAGCTTGCGCGCCGAGGCCGGGGTGTAGGCATCGCCAAACGCCTTCAGCGCGTCGAACTGCATTTTCGAATCGATGCGGATCGTCTGCGTGGCTTCGTTGGCCAGATCGCGCAGCACGCGCTCGGCCAGGCTCAGATCCTGGTGCAGCAAGGTGCCGGCCGGGCTGATGTAGGCCTTGTCGCGGATCTGCTTCCAGGTGCGGCGCAGGTAGGCGATGTCTTCGCCCAGCTCCACGTCGGTGGCTTCTTCGGCGTTGGTGCGCAGGATGAAGCCGCCGGGGCCGTGCATCGCCGAATCGGTGGCCACCGCGGCGGCTTCGCCCTCCACCTCGCCGCGCCCGAGCAGGGCCTGCATGCGCAGGCGCAATTGCTCACGCAGCTCGGGCGAACCGATCTTCTGCGAGATGCCGATGTGCGTGTCTTGCGGCAGAAAGACGAGCATGCGCCCGGCGACGCTGATCTGGGTGGACAGCCGCGCACCCTTGGTGCCGATCGGATCCTTGATCACCTGCACAGTAAGCGTCTGGCCCTCGAACACCTGTTTCTCGATGGGCGGCGCCACATGCCCTTCCACGCGCGGGCCGTAGTTGGAATGCAGATCCGCCACATGCAGGAAGGCCGCGCGATCGAGGCCGATGTCGATGAAGGCGCTTTGCATGCCGGGCAGTACCCGCGCCACACGGCCGAGGTAGCAATTGCCCACCAGGCCGCGCTCGAGCGTGCGCTCGACATGCAGCTCTTGCACCGATCCGTTTTCGACGATCGCCACCCGCGTTTCCTGCGGGGCCCAATTGATGAGGATGTCCTGGCTGGCCACTCAGATCTCGCGGTGGAGCCGGCGCCCTGAAATCACAGTCGAACGCGGGCTTGTTGAAGGAGTTGTGCCGTCTCGAACAGGGGCAAACCCATGATACCGCTGTAGCTGCCGTCGATGCGTTCGATCCAGCCGGCGATGCCGCTCTGGATGGCGTAGCCCCCGGCCTTGCCGAAGGGCTCGCCGCTGGCCACGTAGCGTTCGATCACCGCGTCGGGCAATGGTGCGACGAATACCCGCGACACGCTCAAGGCCAGCCGCGCACGACGGCCATCGTGCACCGCAACCGCGGTGAGCACCCGATGGCTGCGCCCGGCGAGTTGGCGCAGCATGCGCACGGCATCGGCGGCGTCCACCGGCTTGGCCAGGATCTGGCGGCCCACCACCACGGTGGTATCGGCGGTGAGCACCGGCGCGGGCGGCAACCCTCGCAACACGAGGCGCACCTGCGCGGCGCGCAGCTTGGCGCGGGTGACGCGCTGCACATAGGCCAGCGCCAGCTCGCCCGCGCGCTCCGCCTCCAGCGCTTCGGCATCTTCATCCGGCCCCGCCACCAGCGGCCGGTGCGCCACGCCGAGCTGGTGGAGCAACTGGCCCCGACGCGGGCTTTGCGACGCGAGATAGACAAAGGTGTGGAGAGCTTGCTTCATTCGCGGTGATACGGATGGCCCGCTTCGACCGACCAGGCCCGATACAGCGCCTCGGCAAGCAGCACACGCGCCATCGCATGCGGCAGGGTGAGATCGGACAGGCGCAGTGTTTCGTCGGCGGTGGCCTTGAGTGCGGGGTCGAGGCCGTCGGGCCCGCCAATGAGCAACGCCACATCGCGCCCATCGCCGAGCCAGAAACGCCAGCGCTGCGCCAGCTGCGCGGTGGTGCAGGCGGTGCCGCGCTCATCGAGCACCACGCGGCGCGCCCCTTTGGGGATCGCCGCTTCGAGGCGCTGCGCTTCGGCCGCCATCATCTGCGCGGCGCTGCGGCCATCTCGCGCCTCGGCCTTCACCGCTTTGAGCGCCAACCTGGCTTCGCGGGGAAAGCGTTTGGCGAAATCGTCGAACGCCTGCTGTGCCCAGGCCGGCTGGCGCTCGCCGACCGCCGCGATCACGAGCCGCATGCGGCGCTGTCAGCTCAACGCGGCCGCGTTGTCTTGCGTGGCGCGGCGGCCTTGGCCGCCACCTTGCGCGCCGGCTTGGGCATTTCAGGCATCGAGCGGCGCAGTGCGCGCTGGGTGGTGGGTTCGGCCGGCCTGGCGGAGGCTTTCATCGGCGGCTTCGGAGCGGTCTTCACCGGTACTTTCGCGGCCACGGCGCGGCCGGCGCGCGGCGCAGTGCCGGAGATCGATGTCACACGGGAACGTGGCTTCACCACCTTGGTGATCACCAGGGAGGTATCGGGCGCTGTGGGCTTCTTGCGGGTTGTCGTCTTCTTGGCGGCCGTGGCGGCGAGCTGGGTCACCGCGGCCTTGGGCTTGGCCGCCGGTGGCTTGGCGCGCTTCAGCGCCGCGGCGCGAGCCGAGCCTGGTGTGGGCGCCGGCAGCTTGGCGGGTTTTGGCTTGGCCCTGGGCGCCGGACGGGATTTGCCAGCGCCACGAGCCGGCGCTTCGGCCGCCTGGGGTACTTCCGCCTTCACCAGCACGCGGGTCTGGCCGTCGAGCTTCATCTTCACTGGCTTGTCGCCCCACAGCTCTTCGAGGTGGTAGTACTCGCGGATCGAGGGCTGCATGATGTGCGCCACAGCGGCGCCGCAGTCCACGATGATCCATTCGCCGTTGGCCTCGCCCTCGGTGCGCAGCACCTGCATGCCGTTCGATCGCACGGCATCGCGCACACTGGCGGCGAGCGCCTTGGTCTGCCGGTTGCTGGTGCCCGAGGCAATGATCACGCGCTCGAACAGCGGTGAGAGATGCTCGGTGTTGAAGACCACGATGTCGTTGGCCTTCACGTCTTCGAGGCCATCGACGATGGCCCGAAGCAGCTTTCGGATGTCCATTCAGCTCATGCGGTGGGACTGATACAGGCCGAGTTGTTCAATATAGCGCGCCACTTCCGGTGGCACCAGATCATCGATGCGCTCGCCCGCCGCCACCCGCTGGCGGATATCGGTGGACGAGATGGGCATCGGCGGCATGGGCAAGGCTGCCCAACGATGGGGGGTGTTGATCAGGGCCGCCGCGGCTTTGGGTTCGTCACCGGCGCGGCCCGCCACCGCCAGGGTGACGAGGGTGAGCAACTCGCGCCAGCGGTGCCATGTATCGATGCGGCCGTATTGATCCTGGCCGACGATGAGAAACCAGATCGATCGTGCATTGGCCGAGGGCGATGCCTTCGATTGCAGATCGATCACGGTATCGATCGTGTAGCTGGGCCCGCTGCGCCGCAGCTCGCTGGTTTCGATCGTGCAGCGCGTCTGCGCCACGAGGGCCAGCTTGAGCATGTTCAAGCGGTGTTCGCCGCTGGCGGCCGAGGTGGTGCCGCCGGCGCCGGCCTTCTGCCAGGCCAGGCCGGCGGGTATCCAACGCAGTTCGTCGAGCGCCAGATCGGCCAACGCGGCCTGGCCCAGCGCCATGTGGGCGTTGTGCACCGGATCGAAGCTGCCGCCCAGCAGGCCGATGCGCTTCAAGCGATCCAGTCCCGGGGCCGCAGAAAATCGGTGTACAGGCGCGCTTCGGGTGTGCCGGCTTCGGGCTGCCAGTTGTAGCGCCAGGTCACGATCGGCGGCATCGACATCAGGATGCTTTCGGTGCGCCCGCCCGATTGCAGGCCGAACAAGGTGCCGCGGTCGAAAACCAGGTTGAACTCGACATAGCGCCCACGCCGATAGGCCTGAAAATCGCGCTCGCGTTCGCCGTAGGCCATGTCGGAGCGGCGCTCGACGATCGGCACATAAGCGGCGAGCAAGGCATCGCCGAGTGTGCGCGTCATCTCGAAGCTGCGCGCGAAGCCGCCTTCGGAAAAGTCGTCGAAGAACACACCGCCGATGCCGCGCGGCTCGTTGCGGTGCTTGAGAAAAAAGTACTCGTCGCACCAGCGCTTGAAGCGCGGGTATTTGTCGTCGCCAAACGGCGCCAGCGCGTCGTGGCAGGTTCGATGAAAGTGGCTGGCATCCTCTTCGAAGCCGTAATACGGCGTGAGATCCATGCCGCCGCCAAACCAGAATACCGGCTCGCCGTTCGGAGGCGTGGCGCTGAACAGGCGGATGTTCATATGCACCGTGGGCACGTACGGATTGCGCGGATGGAACACCAGCGACACCCCCATCGCCTCGAACGGCGCACCGGCCAGCTCGGGGCGGTGCTGCGTGGCCGATACCGGCAGCGCCTTGCCCTTGACGTGGCTGAAGCCGCAGCCACCGCGCTCCAGCAAGCGGCCGCCTTCGAGCAGCCGCGAGATGCCGTCGCCTTCGAGCTTGCCACCGGGCTCGCGCGCCCAGGCATCGGTGACGAAGGGCTGCCCATCCAGGCGGCCGAGTTCGGCGGTGATGCGATCCTGCAGCGCCAGCCAGGCTTCGCGCACAGCCACGGTGTCGATGCGGTCGTCAGTGGTCATTGGATGGCAATCACATTCAGCGCTTGATCGCGCGGTGGCCGATGTCGCGTCGGTACTGCGCGCCATCGAACTGGATACCGCTGAGCGCCGCGTAGGCGCGCTGCTGCGCGGTGCGGGCCGAATCACCGAGCGCAGTGACACACAGCACCCGCCCACCCGAGGTGAGCGTGCGGCCATTCACCCGCGCCGTGCCGGCATGGAAGGCCACCGCATCGTCGGCATCGGGCGGCAGGCCCGTCACCACATCGGCCTTGCGCGGCGACATCGGATAGCCCGCCGCCGCCATCACCACTCCGAGCGCGAAGCGGCGATCCCATTGCAGCTCCACCTGGTCGAGCGTGCCATCGGTGGCGTGCATCAGCGCGTCGGCCAGATCGCTCTTGAGCCGCATCATGATGACTTCGGCTTCCGGGTCACCGAGCCGGGCGTTGAACTCCACCGTCTTCGGCGCGCCGTGCGCATCGATCATCAGGCCGGCATACAGAAAACCGGTGAACGGCACACCATCCTTGGCCATGCCTTGCACCGCCGGCAGAATGATCTCGTGCATGGCGCGCGCATGCACATTGGGCGTGACCACCGGCGCCGGCGAATACGCGCCCATGCCGCCGGTGTTGGGGCCCTGGTCGCCATCGAGCAGGCGCTTGTGATCCTGGCTGGCGGCCAGCGGCACCACGTTGCGGCCATCGCACATCACGATGAAGCTGGCCTCTTCGCCCTGCAGAAACTCCTCGATCACCACCCGCGCGCCGCCGTCGTTGTGCTGCACGCCGAAGGTGTTGTCCACCAGCATGAAATCGATCGCCTCGTGGGCCTGTGCAAGTGTCTCGGCCACCACCACGCCCTTGCCGGCGGCCAGGCCATCGGCCTTGATGACGATGGGTGCGCCTCGGGCGTCGACATACGCATGTGCCGCAGCCGCATCGGTGAAGGTGTCGTACGCCGCCGTGGGAATGCCGTGGCGCTTCATGAAGGCCTTGGCAAAGGCCTTGGAGCTTTCCAGCTGCGCGGCGGCCCGGGTGGGCCCGAAGACACGCAAGCCGCGGGCGCGGAAGATGTCCACCACGCCGGCCGCCAGGGCCGCTTCGGGGCCCACCACGGTGAGCGTGATCTTCTGGCCTTCAGCGAAGTCGGCCAGGGCCGTCACATCGCTGATCGGCACGTTTTCCATCGCCTCGTGGATCGCCGTGCCACCGTTGCCAGGCGCCACGTAGACACACTGCACCTTCGGGCTTTGCGCCAGCTTCCAGGCCAGCGCGTGTTCGCGCCCGCCACTGCCGATCACCAGGACTTTCATGCCGGCCTCCGCCGAGCCGCTTCAAGGAGAGCTGGGGGGAAAGTCATTGGTCCATCTCGGCGTTGTGAAAAACCTCCTGCACGTCATCGAGATCCTCGATCACGTCGAGCAGCTTCTGCATGCGTTGAGCCTCCTCACCGGCCAGCGGCACCGTGGCCTCGGGCCGCATCGTCACGCCGGCGATCTCGGCCACCAGACCGGCCGCTTCCAGCGCATCTTTCACCGCCTGGAAGGTGCCTTGCGCGCTCAGCACCTCGATGGCGCCGTCGTCGTCGGTGATCACATCATCGGCGCCGGCTTCGAGCGCCACGTCCATGACCTTGTCTTCACTCGTGCCCGGGGCAAAGATCAATTGGCCGCAATGCCGGAACTGAAACGCCACCGAGCCATCGGTGCCCAGGTTGCCGCCGTATTTGCTGAACGCGTGCCGCACCTCGGCCACGGTGCGCACCCGGTTGTCGGTGAGGCAATCGACGATGATCGCCGCGCCGCCGATGCCGTAGCCCTCGTAGCGGATCTCCTCGTAGTGCACGCCTTCGAGGGCGCCGGTGGCCTTGTCGATGTTGCGCTTCACCGTATCGGCCGGCATGTTGGCGGCCTTGGCTTTGTCCACCGCCAGGCGCAGGCGCGGGTTGTCTTTCGGGTCGCCGCCGCCTTGGCGTGCGGAGACCATGATCTCGCGGATCACGCGTGTCCATACCTTGCCGCGCTTTTCGTCTTGCCGGCCCTTGCGATGCTGGATATTGGCCCACTTGGAATGCCCGGCCATGAAAATCGACTCCTTGCCAAGGCACGCAGCCCGGACTGATCTGAAAGTGGAATGGGCTCAAATTCTACCGGCCGGGGCTGTTTGACAACGGCGCACCCGATTCGCACACTCGTGCCATGACCGCCCTGCGTGCCGTACAGACTCCCTCAGCGCCCACGCGCCTGTCCGAGCCGGAGTTGGCGGCGGCCTCGCTGAGCCTGCTGGCCCAGCCGGCGCTGTGGCACGCGCTGAGCCTGCCCTCGCCCACGCTGGCATCGGCTGCGGAAGCGCCGTGGAGCGCCTATTGGGCCACCCGGCTCGATGCCTCGCTGGAGGCTGTTGAAGCGCGGCGCCTGTACGCCGCCGCGCACGGTGCGATGCGGCAGCGCCAGGATCGCATCGGCGAGTTGCTGTGCATCGCCGCGGTGATCGAGAGCTTCTACGTCGAAGAGGGCGCGCTCGATCCGCTGGACGCCTGGATCGCCGAGCTGGTGGCCGGGCTGCCCGCAGCCGGCACCTGGCCGTCCCCCGATCTCGAAGCGCTGGTGATGGCCTGCGGCATTGGCATCATCCTGCGCGATCAGGCGCACCCGCTGCTGGCGCCGTGGGCCGAGCGCGGCGCGGCGCTGGTGCGCCAGCTCAAGCCGGGGCCGGGGCGGCTGAAGCTGGCCACCTTCCTGATGCAATACCACCTGTGGCGCGGCGAGTTCGGCCGCACCGGGCTGATCGTCGATGCGCTGCCGGGGCTGGACCTGACCGGCCTGCTGCCCAGCGAAGCGATGGTCTGGCTGGAGAGTGTGGCCAGCCACGCGCGCTTCTCGGCGCAGCATCAACGAGGCTACGAGGCGGTCGACGCCGCCTTGCGCCTGGCCCGGGCCAACGGCCTGCGCGAACACAAGTACGCGCTGCATGCCCACGGCGCGTCACTCGCCCTGGCTGCTGAAGACGCCGCCACCGCGCAGGTGCATCTCGACGCGATGCGCCCTGTGCTCGATCGCGGGCCGCAGGCGGATCAGACGCACTACTGGCACTTCCACGCGGGATTGAGCCTGCTCAACGGCGAGGTGTCGCGTGCAGTGGAACTGGCGCGTGCCGCGCTGCAGAATTCCGACGAGATCGGCGGCCCATATCGCATCGCCTCGCACCGCCTCAGCCTGGGGCAGACACTCCTGCAAGCCGACGAACCCGCCGCCGCGCTCGCCGAGCTCGAACACGCCGAACGCGTCGCCCGCGAGATCAACGCCGGCCTGATCTCCTTCACCGCCGCGTTGATGCGATCAGCCTGCCTGCTGCGCCTGCAGAGAACCGACGAAGCCCTCACCGCGCTGGCCAACGCGCTGGCCGAAGGCGCGCGCCGCGACTACCGCACCACCGCCGGCTGGTGGTTACCCCAGGTGATCACCACGCTGGCCGGCCTGGCGATCGAGCACGAGATCGAAAGCGGCTACATGCGGCGCTTCGTGCGCCAGCGCGCGCTGCCGGGCCCCGATCCGGCGCTCGATCGCTGGCCCTGGCCGTTGGCGCTGCGTGGCTTTGGCGAGTTCGAGGTGCTGCTCGACGATGCCCCGCTGGCCCGCGGCAGCGGCAAGACGGCCCAACGCCCACTCGATCTGCTGCGCGCGCTGGTGGCGCACGGCCCCACCCCGCTGCCGGTGGCCACCGCCACCCAATGGCTGTGGCCCGACGCCGATGCGGGCGCGCAACGCAAATCCTTCGACGTGGCGCTGCTGCGCCTGCGTCGGCTGCTGGGCGATGCGCGGCTGCTGCACCTCGAAGGCGGCCGCCTGTGGCTCGACGAACAGTGGTGCTGGAGCGATGTGGGCGCGCTGCATGCGCTGATGCACCGCATCGGATCGGCCCACGGCGCCGGCCTCGACCAGCTGCAGCGCTGGGCGCGCCAGCTGCTCGGCCTGATGCGCGGCCCGCTGCTGGCCGGCGAAGACGCCGACTGGGTGCTCGCCGCACGCGAGCGCTACCGCCAGCGCTTCGTCGTCACCGTGGCCCAGCTGGCGGCGCACATGGAGCCGATCGATCCGCACGCGGGCATCCAGCTCTACCAGCGTGCGCTGGATGTGGAGCCGCTGGCCGAATCGCTCTCGCGCCGGCTGATGCGCCTGCATGCCCAGCGCGGCGACCATGCCGAAGCCTTGCGTGTGTGGCGCACCTGCAGCACGATGCTGATGGTGAGCGCCGGCATGGGGCCCTCGCGCGAAACCCAGGCCCTGGCCGCCGAGCTGGGGCTGGCCCGGCCTTGATGGGGCCGGGCCAGCGCGCCAGAAGAACGATCGGTAAGGTATCGGTAAGGCCTCCGCCCGCAAGCTGCAAGGCGGCCGCGCAGCGCGCCGATCTTTCCCCCCAAGCGCCCAAGTCCTCAAACCCTCAAGTCACCGCAGCCCTCAAATCCCCAGGAGCAACTCATGGCAGCCACCCGCACCGATCGTTCCATCCGCCCTACCGGCTCCGTACCGGCCTGGCTGCGCCGCACGATGCTCGTCGTCGGCGTTGGCCTGGCCGCGATGCATGCGCCGGTCTGGGCCACCAGCGACTGGACGACGGCCGCCCCCACCTGCACGCCGGATTCGAAGCGAACATTGAGCCTCGGCATCACCAGCGCCTTGGGGGGCTTCCTGCAAGCCGGCGCCGCTGTGGGCGCCAGGGCCGAAGGCCGCAATCCGCCGCTGGCGTATTACTGCCCGGTGTGGAACCCCGACGACTTGACCACCGCCTCCACCTGGAGCCATCTGCAGCTTCAGTTTCGCGATCCCACCAGCACCGGCGGCCAGGTGCGCGCCCGCCTGTATTCGAAGAACCGCAGCACCGGCATCGTGAAGCTCGTCGCCAGCGCTTCCAGCGTCCCTTCCAGCACGATCCACACCGTCTCCGTGCCGCTGCGCAACACGGTGGACTTTGCGATCAACGCCTACTACGTGGTGCTGGAACTGGAAAACGGCACCCAGGCCGTCGAGGCGCACATGGTGATGCTGACGAACTGAGCGGCCCGGTGGTGTGGCCGTCACCGGAGACCTTGAAAGAACCTTGAGGGCCCCTGAACTAGGGGGGAAAACACGCAAATGAGCCGGCCATCGGTGGGAGATCGGTGGGATCGGTGCCTGAACACTGGCTGCAGGTCGAACCCATCCAAACGACCCGGCTCGACGCAGGCCCTCGGCGTCTTCTTCCTCAAGGATCTCCCATGAACTTGCAACGTCACTCTCGCAGCCTGGCCGCGCTCGCGCTGCTTGTGGCAGCCGGCGCCACCCACGCTGCCACCTGGTCCACCATCGGCTCGGCCGGCACCGTGGACAACGAGGACAGCGCGCAGCTTGACCTGGCCGCCGGCGAAGCGCGCGTCCTCGCCGCCGCACTGCCCGGCACGGTGGTCAACCTGCGCTACAACGTCGTCGCGCTCAAGGGCTTCGCCGGCACCAAGACGATGAACTGGGTGGCCCGGCTGCGCGACAACGGCGTCGACAGCCAGGTGCGCCTGACGCTGCGCCAATACACCGGCACCGGCACCTACGTCACCCTCGCCACTTTCGACAGCAATGCCTTCCCCGCGGCGGTGGCGTACCAGACGCTCAGCAAGTGCATCAGCGTCACCTGGGATTTTGACAACGGCCCGTTCTACATCGAGGCCGAACTGATCAAGAGCCAGGCCGCCGGCCTGCCCGCGCTGGGCCAGATGCTGCTCACGCCGGCCACCTGCACGCCTTGACACGGCCGCCGCTCGGCGGCGCCCGCTATCCCTCACAACCATTCGCCCAGGCCGCACAAGGCCTCGGCCAGGAGACATCCATGCGCTTCATTTCCGCCAACCGCCGCCCACCCTCAACCCGACCCGTGCTCGCCCGCCTGGCCTGGGCCCTCGCGGCGCTGATCGCGCTCGTGCTCGGACCGGCCTCGGCCGCCCACGCCGGCAACTACCGCACCTGCATCCAGTTCCAGATCAAGACGGTCGATGCCGGCATCGGCATTCCGAACGGGCCGAACGCCGGCGGCGTCGAGGATTACTACACCACCACCAACGCGGGCGTGGACGTGATTGCGCGCGGCGTGCGGGTGAAGATGGCGCGCGGCGCGTGGTCGCAAACCTTCGACGCCGAGCCCGCCACCGGGTGTTTTTCGTGGTCGAACGCATCCACCAGCGGCTTCAGCATGCGGGTGTACGGCTACGCCACGCTGGGCAGCAACAACGTCGTGCGCATCCACGACAGCCCCAACGATTTCAGCAGCTATCCCGGCGCCACCTATTCGATCCTGCGCAGCAACCTCACACCCACATCCAACGGCACCGATACCTATGCGGTGGGCAGCTACGATTCCAAATGGACGGCCATGGCCGTGCTGGCGTTCGGCCTGTATCGCTACAACGTGGGCCTGGCCAACAAGTCTTTCCACGTGGGCCTGAACACCACCTGCGGCGATGCATCCGCCCACTACGGCAGCTCCAATTCGTTCATCACCCAGGGCCGCCATCACCTGGTGCTGGGCAACTGTGCGTATGTGCCCGGCGTGAGCACGCCGCAAACGATGCGCAAGTTCATCGTCACGCATGAACTCGGCCACGCCATCGCCGCGCTGTACTACGGCTCGCAGCCCGGCGCGGTGAATGGCGGTGAGCCAGCGATGCTGTACAGCCATCCCGCACAAGGCGCCTGCGACCAGGGTGGCAGCTTCTACTCGATCCGATCGGTGGAATGGAGTTCGGTGAATTTTCGCGAGGCGTTTGCGCACTTCGTCGCGGCGGCGATCTGGAACAACTCATCCGGCACCGAGGCCGCGTTCCACTGGTTCGAATCGTCCACCCATGATCTGGAGCGCTATGACTTCGGCGCCGGCACGCTCACCGGCGGACGCATGGAAAACCAGTGCGGCGGCCCGTTCGCCAACGCCTCCACCAACGAGGACTGGATGCGCTTCTTCTGGGATTTCTACACCAACACCAGCGCCAGCTGCCCCGAGCGCCCCAGCGCGTACCAGATGCTGCAGCTCTATGCCCAGACACGGCTGAACGGCGGCCTCACCAGCACCAACTACTACGCCAAGATGCGCGCCGCCGCCCAGGAGCTCGACCTGCCGGCCTGTGTGAAAGCCACCCGCTTCGACAGCGTCGCGGCTTTCAACGGCATCGACAACTGATCCCGCAGGGCGGCTGCAGCGGGGGACTTCGCTAGACTCCACCGCATCCCACGATGCCTCACGGAGCCGCCCCATGCCCGATCCCCTGCTGATAGCCCGCCACGGCGAGATCGAGTGTGCGCTGCTGCCGGGCCTGGCCAATCGCCACGGCCTGATCACCGGCGCCACCGGCACCGGCAAGACGATCACGCTGCAAAAGCTCGCCGAGAGCTTGTCGCTGATCGGCGTGCCGGTGTTCATGGCCGATGTGAAGGGCGATCTCACCGGCATCACCCAGCCCGGCGCACTGCCCGAGAAGGTGGCCAGGATCCTCGCCGAGCGCGGCATCGCCAAGCCCGAACCGGCCATCTGCCCGGCCACGCTGTGGGATGTGTTTGGCGAACAAGGGCACCCGGTGCGCGCCACCGTGTCCGACATGGGCCCGTTGCTGCTGGGCCGCATGCTGGCGCTCAACGAAACGCAATCCGGCGTGCTCAACCTCGTCTTCAAGATCGCCGACGACAAAGGCCTGCTCCTGCTCGACATGAAGGATCTGCGCGCGATGCTGCAGCACGTGGGCGAAAACGCGAGCCAGTTCACCACCGAATACGGCAACGTGAGCGCGGCCTCGATCGGCGCCATCCAGCGCGGCTTGTTGCAGATCGAAGAGCAAGGCGGCGACAAGTTCTTCGGCGAGCCGATGCTCGGCATCGACGATTTCATGCAGACGGTGGATGGCAAGGGTGTGATCAACATCCTCACCGCCGACAAGCTGATGAATTCGCCGCGCCTGTACGCCACCTTCCTGCTGTGGATGCTCTCCGAGCTGTTCGAGCTGCTGCCCGAAGTGGGCGATCTCGACAAGCCGAAGGTCGTGTTTTTCTTCGACGAGGCGCACCTGCTGTTCAAGGATGCGCCGGCCGCGCTGGTGGAGCGCATCGAGCTCGTCGTGCGCCTGGTGCGCAGCAAGGGCGTGGGCGTGTACTTCGTGACGCAAAACCCGCTCGACGTGCCCGACACCGTGCTCGCCCAGCTCGGCAACCGCGTGCAGCATGCGCTGCGCGCCTTCACCCCACGCGACCAGAAGGCCGTCAAAGCAGCCGCCGACACGATGCGCGCCAACCCCAAGATCGGCGAGATGGCCACCGCGATCACCGAGCTGGCCGTGGGCGAGGCGCTGGTGAGCTTTCTCGACGACAAGGGCCGCCCCAGCGTCACCGAACGGGTGTTCGTGATCCCTCCCGGCAGCCAGATCGGCCCGATCACTCCGGCCCAGCGCCAGGCCTTGATCGCCGGATCGCTGGTGGCCGGTGTGTACGAAAAAACGGTGGATCGTGAGTCGGCCTACGAAAAGCTCAAGGGCCGCGCCATCGCCAGTGGCGACGCGGCCGATGCGATCCGCCAGGCGCCGGCCGCGGGCAAGGCGAGTTCCATACCGGGCGCAGCCGCGCCGGCCGATGGTGGCGGCCTGCTCGGCGGTCTGCGCGAGGTGCTCTTCGGCAGCACCGGCCCGCGCGGCGGCAAACACGAAGGCCTGATGGAATCGGCCGCCCGCTCGGCCGTGCGCACGGTGGGCTCCACCGTCGGCCGCGAAATCATCCGCGGCGTGCTTGGCAGCATCCTGGGTGGGGGCTCGCGGCGGCGCTAGGGCCTGCGCGTCGCCCCGGGGCGCCCTCACCCCATGCCGGTTGGTCACCGGCTTGTCAAGCCGATACAAAAAGTGCTTGATTGACAGAAGTTCACATTTGCGCCGATAACGATGCTGGTAAGGCATGGATGGGTCGTGGTGTCAACGGTCCATCCGGCGCGTGAATGCGCTGCCGCGAACTTCACTGTGCCGCGCAACAAAGCGGCCTCGACCCCGGCAACTCCGATGGCACCTGATCCTTCTCTCGCGCAATACGCGCTCGAGCCCCGCATCGCCTGGCGCGATTCACTCACCGCGCGCACGCTGCTGCAGATGTCGCTGCGCATCACGGCGGTGGTGGTGGTGGTCACGCTGGCGTCGTACTGGCACATCTTTCGCTCGCTGGCCGATGCCACGCAAGACAAGCTGCTGCAGTACATCTCGGAGCGCGGCGCCAAGGAAAGCGCGATCTTCAAGTTGGCTGTGGACAACGAAGAAGTGCTGAAGTACGCGTTCCTGGAGGATTACCGCGCGATGCGTGCACCCACCGAAGCCGAGTACAGCGCCTTGTACGAGGCGCTGCCGGATGGCTCCACCCGCCTGCGCCACGAGGTGTATGGCGAGTTGAAGCGCGCTGATGGCACGTCCAGCCGCTATGTGAGCGGCTTCGTGGGCCGCAAGCCGGAGGCGATCGATGCCGATCTGAAGAAGCGCCTGGTGCTCTCATGGCGGCTGCTCGATCGTTTCGGGCCGGCCTGGGTGAATCGTTTTGCCAACGTCTACCTGCACTCGCCCGAAAACTTCAACATCGTCTATTGGCCCAATCTGCCGTGGGGCCTGAACGCCGAGCCGGGCCTGGACATGACGGTCGAAGAGTGGATGACGATCGCCACGCAGAAAGCCAACCCCACACGGGCCACGGTATGGACCGGCCTGTATTTCGACCCCACCGCCAACGAGTGGATGGTCTCCGCCGAAACACCGGTCGACGACCAGGGCCGCCATCTCGTCACCGTGGGCCAGGACATCCTGCTCAACAGCCTGTTCAAGCGTGTGTTCGACGATCACCTCGCGGGCACCAAGAATTTCATCGTGCGTGACGACGGCCGCCTGGTGGCGCACCCCGACAAGATCAGGGAGCTGGGCGAGGCCAAGGGCGTGCTCGATCTCAAGCAGCTGGGGGACCCCGCCTTGTCCAGCATGCACCAGCAATTGATGGCCGCCGTGGCACACAAGGATGTCTCCACCCTGATCGTGGACGACCAGCACAACGCCGCCTTCCTCGCCGCCACCCGCCTCGAAGGGCCGGGCTGGTGGTTCGTCACGGTGTATCCGAAGGAGCTGCTGCGATCCACCGCGCTCACCACCGCCGAATTCATCCTGGGCTTGAGCCTGCTGGCACTGATCGTCGAGCTGCTGGCGCTGTACCTGGTGCTGCGCCAGAAGGTGGTGGCACCGCTGCGGGTGTTCGTGGAGGCCTCGAGCGTGGTGGCGACGGGTGATTACCACCGCGTGGCCAGCGGCGCGCTCGCGCTGCCCGAACATCGCAACGACGAGATCGGCGTGCTGGCGCGAACCTTCCGCTCGATGAGCCAGCATGTCGATGACTACCGCGAGAACCTGGAGCACAAGGTTGAAGCGCGCACCCGCCAGCTCGATCTGGCGATCGACGACGCGCGCAAGGCCAATGAGGCCAAGTCGAACTTTCTGGCCCGCATGAGCCACGAGATCCGCACCCCGATGAACGCGGTGATAGGCATGAGCCGGCTGGCCCTGAAAACCGATCTCACCGCCCGACAGCGCGACTACCTCGACAAGATCTACGGCTCGGCAGAATCGTTGCTGCGCATCCTCAACGACATCCTCGATTTCTCCAAGATCGAGGCCGGCCGCATGACGCTGGAGCAGATCGACTTCCGATTGCTCGACGTGCTGAAGAGCGTGGCCGGCGTGGCCTCGCTCAAAGCGCAAGCCAAGGGCCTGGAGCTGCTCTTCGACGTGGACGCCGATGTACCGCGCTGCCTGGTGGGCGATGCGCTGCGCCTGAGCCAGGTGCTGATCAATCTGGTCACCAATGCCGTCAAGTTCACCCAACACGGTGAGGTGGTGGTGCGGGTGAGCTGTGATCATCGCGCCGCCGATACCGCCGAGCTGCGCTTTTGCGTGACCGACAGCGGCACCGGCGTGGCGGCCGACAGGCTCGACGCGCTCTTCCAGCCCTTCTCCCAGGAAGACGATTCGATCACCCGCAAATACGGCGGCACCGGCTTGGGCCTGGCGATCTGCAGGCAGCTGGTCGACATGATGCAGGGCCGTATCTGGGTCGAGAGCGAACTCGGCCGCGGCAGCCGCTTTGCCTTCACGGTGAAGCTGGGGCTGGCGTCGACTCTCGGCCGCGCCGATCAGCGCGGGCCGGTGGTGGACTGGCTGCACGATGCACGCGCGCTGGTGGTGGACGACAACGCGCTGGCGCGCGACATCCTCACCCGGGTGCTCGGCCAGATGGGCCTGCGTGCCGACGGCGCCGATTCCGGCGAGGCGGGTTTGGCGCAGATGCGCGCGGCCGCCGCCGAAGACGATCCGTATGCGCTGATGCTGCTCGACTGCCACATGCCCGGCATCGACGGCGTTGAAACCGCGCGGCGCATTCGCCAGGAGGCGCATCTGGGCACGCCGATGGCCATCCTGATGGTTACCGCATTCACCCATGAAGGGCTGGCGGGCGAGGCCGCCGAGGCCGGTATCGAGCAGGTGCTCACCAAGCCGGTGAACGAATCCACGCTGCACGATGCGATTGTCGAGTGCCTGCTCGGTAGCGAAGCCCTCAAAGCCCGCCGCCAGCAGCGTATCCGCCCGGTGGCGCCGCCGGCCGAGCTGGTGCGCCAACGCGGCGCCAAGGTGCTGCTGGCTGAAGACAGCGCGCTCAATCGCCAGGTGGCGCTCGAATTTCTGGCCGAGATCGGCATCACGGCGGATGTGGCGGTGAACGGTGTCGAAGCCGTTGAACGGGTGCGCGCCGGTTCGTATGACCTGGTGCTGATGGACATCCAGATGCCCGGGCTCGACGGCATCAGCGCCGCGCAGGCCCTGCGCGAAGACCCGCGCTTTGCCGAGCTGCCGATCATCGCGATGACGGCTCACGCCATGAGCAGCGATCACGATCTGAGCCTCGCCGCCGGCATGAACGATCACCTCACCAAGCCGATCGACCCGGAGCATCTGTACGCGGCGCTGGCGCGGTGGCTGCCGCGGCGGCGCGGCACCGATCCGCTGGCACCGGCTTCGGCTTCGGCATCAGCATCGACCGCCGAGGCCCGAGGCGATTTTCCCGATACCGACGTCGGCGCTCTCACAGCCACGTTGCACCCGGGTTTCGATCGGCTGATCACGCAGGGCATCGATGTCGAGCGGGGCCTGGGCCACCACATGAATCGCCTGCCCTTCTACCTCGGCGTGCTGCGCTCGTTTGCCACCGAGTACGCCAGCGCACCAGCCACGCTGGAAACCGCGCTGCGCGCCGGTGATCGCGAGGTGATTCATCGGCTCTCGCACACGCTCAAGGCGGCCAGCGACGGCATCGGCGCCTTTGCGCTCGCGGCGGCGGCGCGCGTGGTGGAAGACGATTCACGCCAAGAGCTGCCGCCGGCCGACGCGCTCACCCTGCTGATCGACGCGTTGACCCAGGTGCTGCTGGCACTCAAGGAACTTCCCGCCGCGGCCGAAACCCGCTCGTGGGTCGCGCCGTCGGCCGCGGTTGCCGATCTGCCTTCGGTCTTGCGCAAGCTGATGCGCCGGCTCGCGCAGGATGACGCTGCCGCGCTCGATCTGGCGCAAACGCTGCGGCATCACCTGGCCGGCACTCACCATGCGCAGGCGGCGGAGCAACTGGTGCTGCTGATCGAAGACGTCGAGTACCCGTCGGCACAGGCTGTTGCTCAGGCGCTGTCGCAAGAGCTCGAGGCCGCGGGCGCCGGGGCGTCATGACCGTCGAATACGCCAAGGTGCTGGTGGTCGATGACGAAAAGGCCAATCGCCTGCTGCTCACCGAACTGCTGAAGGACGACTACCGGGTGATGCTGGCCAAGGATGGCGAGATGGCGCTCGCGCTGGCGCTGCGCCACCGGCCCGATATCGTGCTGCTCGATGTGGTGATGCCCGGCATGGATGGCTATCAGGTGCTGCGCGAGCTGAAAGGCCGCGACGAGACGCGCGTCATCCCGGTGATCTTCATCTCCGCGCTGGATAGTCTGGAAGACGAAGAAAAGGGCCTGCTGCTGGGCGCCGCCGATTACATCGCCAAGCCCTTCCATCCGCCGATCGTGCGTGCCCGCATCCGCAACCACGTGCAGGCGGTGTCGCACCGGCGGCTGCTCGAACACCTGGCGCTGGTGGATGCGCTCACCGAGATCCCGAATCGCCGTCGCCTCGAAAACGCGATGCAGGGGCCGTGGCCCAAAGGGCGGCAGATGTCGCTGGTGATGATCGACGTGGATGACTTCAAGCACTACAACGATCACTACGGCCATGCGGCGGGCGATCGGGTTCTGCGCCGGGTGGCGCTCACCTTGCAGCAACTGCTCAAGCGCGACACCGATCTCGTGGCGCGTTATGGTGGTGAGGAGTTTGTGCTGTTCCTGCCCGACACCGATGCCGAGGGCGCCCGCGTCGTGGCCGAGCAGGCGCGTCAGGCGGTGCGAGACCTCGGCATCGCGCACGCCAGATCAACGGCCGGCAGCGGTTTATCGATCAGCCTGGGCGGTGTGTCGGTGCTGCTGCCGCAGACCGGGCCGGTAGCGCCCGAGATGCTGGAAGCCAGCGACCGCGCGCTCTACCGCGCCAAGCACGCGGGCCGCAACCGGGTGTGCTGGGCCTGAGCCCGGCGCACTGGCGATCGGCATCCCACCCGAATAGGGGTTGCGGGCCTGCGGCGGTGAGCGTCCAATCCGCTTCGGGATACCGTCGCGCCACCCCCCCGTGCCGTGCCTTCGCGCGGCCAGGCTGCGACGGCCAGGCAGGCTTCGCATGAACACCAACACCGCAACGGGCAAGGCCGATGGCGCCGCAAGCTCCGACCCCGTCGACCGCGACCACCTCGATGCGCTCTATGCCGCGTCGTACCGCGAATTGCGCCACCTGGCGCGGGTACGCCTGGCCTCCGGCGGGCGCAACACGGTGCTCGACACCACCGCGCTGGTGCACGAGTCGTACCTGCGTCTGGCCAAGGCCGACGGCCTGGCCTTCGAAGATCGGCTGCGCTTCATGGTTTACGCCGGGCGGGTGATGCGCTCGGTGATCGTGGATCTGGTGCGCGAGCGGCAGACCGAGCGGCGCGGTGGCGATGTAGTGCATCTGGTGCTGTCCACCCAGTTCGGCGAGCATCTGGCCGCCGACGAAGGCGAGCGCGAGATCCTGCGGGTACACGACGCACTCGAAGAACTCGAACGCCTCGACCCGCGCATGGCGCGTGTGGTGGAGATGCGCTACTACGCCGGCATGACCGAAGCCGAAGTGGCGCAGGTGCTGCAGGTCAACGAGCGCACCGTGCGGCGCGATTGGAGCCAGGCCAAGCTGTTCCTCGCCGAAGCGCTGGGCTGAATCGCCCGCGGCGATCGGCGGCCGATGAACAGCCCGTTCAAGCTGGAACCGGCGGCGTGGGCGCTGTTGCGCCGGTTGCTCGATGAAGGCCTGGCCCTGGCGCCCGCGGCCCGCGAGCCGTGGCTGGCCGCTCTGCCGCCCGAGGCGCAAGCGCTGAAACCTCGCCTGCGCCGCCTGCTCGATCACGCCGGCGACGAAGCCACCCTTGAGCGCTTCGACAACCTGCCTCAGCTTGCCGAAGCAAGCGCCAATGCAACGGCCGCCGCCGACACGCCACTGCCCATCCCGCCCGACGCCGGCCCCTACCGTCCGATCCGCCTGCTCGGCGAAGGCGGCATGAGCAGCGTGTGGCTGGCCGAGCGCACCGATGTGTTGCTCAACCGGCCGGTGGCGCTGAAGCTGCCGCGGGCCACCTGGCGCCATTCGGGCCTCGCGCAGCGCATGGCGCAAGAGCGCGAGATCCTCGGGCTGCTGGAGCACCCGCACATCGCCCGCATCTACGATGCCGGCGTGGCCGCCGACGGCCAGCCCTACCTGGCGCTGGAGTATGTGGAAGGCCAGCCCATCGACGCCTACTGCCGCGCGCAGGCGCTGACGGTGAAGCAGCGCGTGGCGCTGTTTCTGCAGGTGGCGCAGGCCGTGGCGCATGCCCACGCCAAGCTGGTGGTGCACCGCGACCTCAAACCCAGCAACATCCTCGTGACACCCGCCGGCGAAGCCCGCCTGCTCGACTTCGGCATCGCCAAGCTGGTGGGCGAAGCGCAAGCCGGCCAGCCCGAGCTCACCTTGAATGCGGCGCGTGTGATGACGCCGCATTACGCGGCGCCGGAGCAGATCCTCGGCAAGCCGATCAGCACCGCCACCGATATCTATGCGCTGGGCGTGGTGCTCTACGAGCTGCTCACCGGCGAGCGCCCCTGCCGGCCCGCCCGCCATACCGCCGCGGCACTCGAAGAAGCGATCCTGCATGCCGAGCCGGTGGCGCCCAGTGTGGCCGTGGCCGACAGCAAGCTCTCGCGCACCTTGCGCGGTGATCTCGACACCATCATTCTCAAGGCGCTGAAGAAGGCGCCCGAGGCGCGCTACGGCACCGTTACCGCGCTGGCCGATGATCTCGACAACTGGCTGCACGACAGGCCGGTGCGCGCGCGGCCCGACAGTGCCCGCTACCGCACCGTCAAGTACCTGGTGCGCAACCGCCTGGCCATCGGCATCGTCGGCGTCATCGTGCTCTCGCTCACGGCTGGCCTGGCCGGTGCCTTGTGGCAGGCCGATCGCGCCCAGCGTGAAGCCGCCAAGGCGCTGGCCATCAAGGACTATCTGGTCGGCCTGTTCGAAAGCAACGACATCGATCAGGTCGACGGCCTGCGCAAACGACAGCAAAGCGTGCAGCAACTGCTGGAGCAAGGCGCCAAGACCATCGGCCAAGGCCTGGGCGACCAGCCCGAGGTGCGCGACGAGCTGCAGCGTGTGGTGGGCCGCCTGTTGCAGGAACTGGCGCTCACCGAGCCCGCGATCCAGTTGCGCAAACAGCGGGTGCGGCAACTCGAAGCCGCCGATGCGCCCGCCGCCCAGCGCGTGCAGGCGCTGCTGGATCTGGGCACCAGCGAGCGCGCCCACGGCGACCTGGCTGCGGCTCGCATCACCTTGGGCAGCGGCATGCGGCTGTGCACGAGCGGTGGCATCGTCACCACGGTGGCCTGCCGCGTCACGCAGATGGAATTGGGCCGGCTCGATTACGCCGAGCGCCACATGGATGCCGCGCTGGCGCAGGTGGAACCGGCCCAGCAGGCCCTGAGCCGGGAAGCACCGCGCAGCATCGAAAACGCCGAGGCGCTCGAGCTGCTGGGCATCCTGCGCGCGATGCAAAACCAGTCCGATGCGTCTTACGCCCTGTTCCAGCAATCGATCTCGATCAAACGCGAGCTGTGGGGTGCGCAATCGGTGCGTCTGGCGATGGCGCGCTATCGCCTCGGCCGCGCGCTGTGGACGATGCGCCACCTGGCCCGCGCCGAGAGTGAATTTCGCAGCGCCTGGGAGATTGCCCAGCAAGCACTGGGGCCCGAGCATGCCTACACCGCACGCATCGAGCTCAACCTCGGCCGCCTCACCGCCTACATGGGCCTGCGCGCCGATGCGATGGGCCACATCCTCCATGCTGGCGAGGTGATCGATCGTCAGGCCGCGCAGATCGATGCGCCGGTGGTGCTGGAAGCGCAAGTCACGGTGGGCAACGGCTTGCTGCTCGACGGCCGGCTGGCCGAGGCCGGCACGGCGCTGCGGCAGGCCCTCGCCACACGCACCAGGCTGCAGCAGCCCGAGGCCGCCGATCCCACGCTGGATCAGTCCTACGGTCGTTACCTGCTCGATGTGGGCCGCTTCGCGGATGCGCGCACCTGGCTGGTGAACCTGCGTGAGCGCACCGCGGCCAGCTACGGCCGCGATCACCCCGATACCGCCGAGCGTTCGCTGCGCATCGCCTCGGTGTGGCTGGCCGAAGGCAGGCTCGACGAAGTGCAGCACGAGATCGACACCGTGCTCGCCTCGCAGGATTCACGCGAAGCGGTGTTCGGATCGGTGAAGCACAAGGCCCTGTTGGCGCGCGCCGCGCTGCTGCTCGAACAAGGCCGCGCGGGCGAGGCCCAGCCGGTGATCGATGCGCAAATCGACGCCGCGCTGCGCACACCGCGCGAAGACCAATACCGCGACGTGCTGTTTCAGCTCTATGAGCTCTCGGCCCGCAGCGCCGCCCAGCTGGGGCAGAAGCAGCGTGCCACCGAGCACTTCGGGCGCGCCATCGCCCTGCTCGAAGTGGCCGATCCGCGGCACCCTTACCTGGCCGTCACGCGGGCCCGCTTTGGCTTGTGGCTGCTGGCCCAGGGCGACCCGCTTGCCGCGCGCCGCCAGATCGAAATGAGCCAGGCCGCGCTGAAGGCGCAACCCGAGATGGGGGAGCAATTCCAAAAACCGCTGCGCGAAGCCCAACAGGCTCTGGCCCGCGCCGGCTGAATCTGTGATGTTTTGTAACGCGATGGCCGGATCCCCGTGATCCAGCTCGTTCTTCACGATGTGAGCGGCCCGCTCATCCCAACTCACCACGCAAGGGGACACACCATGTCTGCATCGAATGTTCGTCCGATCACGCCCATCAACCGCCGCGCCGCTCGTTGGGTGACACCACGTACCGCTGCGCTGGGCATCGGCCTCGCGCTATGCGCCACCCTCGCCAGCGCAGGCGGCACATCGTTGTGCCCAGGCTCGGCCATCAAGAAAAATCTCGGCGCCTGGGTGCCGTCGCAAGGCGTGGGGACTCTGGCGCAAGACCTGATCCCCGGAGCCACCTTGCCCACGCCGGGCACCAACCCGAGCCTGTCGCCCGACCTGGAGGGTTCGGCGGTGATCACCGAGCTGATCCCGTTCGACTTTGGAACGCCCAGCGGCCGCGTCAAGGGCACCCTGATTCAAAAGGTGGTGAACGCCGACAACGCCACCTGCGATGCTTATTGGCGTGTTGTGCTGAAGCCGGGATCGGCAGCCGGTGTGCGGGTGAACGCGTTGCGAATCACCAAGTTCGACCATCCGGCCGCCGGGCTGGTGGGCGACTTCCGCAATGATCTGGTGCCGGGCGGCATCGGCTCCGTCAAGGTCAAGCGCTCCAGCGGCTCAGGCAAGGTGATCACCTTCACTTTCGAGAACGGCGTCGGGCCCGGGCAAACATCCGCCCAATTGCTGCTCGACACGCAGATCGACTCGGCCGCCAAAAATGGCTTCGTCGAGCTGCGCACCGACGACGGTGGCCATTCGCCGCTGATCTCCACCTTCGTGCCGTTTCAGCCCTGAGGAATGAAAGTGGGCCGTTGGATGTCCGGTCTGGCCCGCTCGATCCCGTTCTTGCTCATGTCGGATGCACAAATCACCGGTCGCCCATCGCGGGCCAGGTGATTCGCGCGATCCGGCAAGGCCGCCAAGGGCGGCCTGTTCAAACCCCCCACCCACCTGGAGATTGAGCCATGAGCAAGACCCTTCGTTCACTCGCTGCCCTCACCCTGCCCTTGATCGGGTTCGTCAACGCCGCCTACGCGCAGGTCGAGGATTGGCAAAGCGTGGCCACCGCCTGCACGCCGGCGACCATCGATTCGCTGGCCTTGCCGCAGTTCAACACCGTCGGCGGATTCATCCGTGCGCCCCTGGGCGCGGAAAACCCGCAACTGCGCTACACCTGCAATGTGCTGGATTCGTTTGCCACCTTCGTGCCCACCTGGAACCGCATGCAGCTCCAGTATCTCGACACGGTGGGTGGCTCCATCTCGGCCACCTTGTATTCGAAGAACAAGGTCACCGGTGCCACCGCGATCGAAGCGTTTGTCGCCAGCCCCGCGGCGGGCGCCATCAACAACGTCAACGTCGCCTTGCCGGCACTGAACTTCGCCATCAACGCGCACTACGTCGTCGTCGCCATCACCCCCCGCAACAACGCGCGGCCGCAGGCGCATCAGGTGGTTCTGGCGTTTTGAGCAAAGCCCGCCCACGGCCTGTGCTGCCAGGCCGGTGCGGGCTGCCTGTGCTGCCGGGCCGCTGCGGGCTGCCTATGATCAGCCGCTGATGTCCCGACGCATCAGAAACTCGTCGGGATCGACCTGCTGCTGGCCAGCCAACTCGGGCGAGCCCTGCGAAAAACCAAGCCGCTCGAGCAGGCGCAGCGAACGCCCGTTGCGCTGCTTGAGCACCGCCGAGAGGCTGCGCACCGGGTAGCGCGCGGCCAGCTCGGTGATCATGCCCTGCACCGCCTGCTGCGCCAGCCCACGCCCCCAGTACGTGCTGGAGAACTCGTAGGCGATGGCGGCCCTGTCCCCGGGCTGCACGGTGGCCTGCACGAAGCCGATGAGTTCGGACGTCGGCATGCGCACAACCCAGTTCAGCCACAGCTCCTGCCCATCCGCCGAGCGCCGCGATTCGAGCCTTGCAAACCGCTCGTGCAACCAGGCCAGCGACACCGGCGGTTCGTTCTCGTACTCGTAGATCGCCGGATCACTGAGCACCACGAACATCTGCGCCGCATGCGCAGCCACCTGCGGCTCCAAGGTGAGATCGCCGGCGTGAATGACGCGCATGGCCGCAGGGCGTTCGCTGATCGTCAGCGTCATGGCTTGACCGCGACGGCCGGCACGGCCCGCTTGGGCATGTCGAAACGATCGCCGCGCCGCTGGAACTCCCGAAACGATTGATCTGATTCAGCCATGTGAGCCTCCGATTTCGATCCTCATTGAAGGCGGTAGATGTACCGATACCGCACCTTCACTTCGACTGCCACACCGTCTTTGAGAATCGGCTCGAACACCCAGGCTCTTGCGGCGCGCAGCACCTCGTCGGAGAGCAAGGGATCGGGCGATTGCAGGATGGACACATCAGACACCCGGCCCGACGGCGCGATCGTCACCAGACAGTCGACCGGGCCCTGGGCTCCTGCCCTGCGCCCCGATTTGGGATATTGGGGCAGTTCGGCGTGGATCACCCGCGGGCGCCTGTCGTACTGGTTCCATTTGTCGCCAAAGAGCCCGTCGATCAGGAAGGCCTGCTCAGCCTCGCTTTGTGTCCTGAGTGTTTGGGAAGGATCATGAGCAACGCGGTATTCGGCCGGGCTCATCGCGCACCCGGCAATGGCTGTGGCCACAGCCGCCGAAGCGAAGCCCCAGCGAAACCGCATGATCCCGGCAAAGCCGGCAGGCCACTGGCAAGACTTCAGCATCGCGACACCACACGAACGACCGATTCCAGGTGGTTGGCAAACCCCATGCGTTCGTACAGGCCGCGCGCGCCGGTGTTTGCGCGCATCACATGCAGGAACGGCACTTCATCGCGCCGCATCTGCCGCTGGATGAGCTTGACCATCAGCCGCCGCGCCAGCCCTCGGCCTTGGTGATCTGGATGCGTGCAGACGCCGCTGATCTCGCGCAGCCGGCCGGCATGCATGCGCTCGCCGGCCATGGCCACGAGCCGATCGCCATCGAACGTGCCGAAGTACTCGCCCAGCTCGAGGGTCTTCAGGCCAAACGGGCCGGGCTTTGTCAGCAGCGCCAGATCGAGTGCCTGCTGCGCATGCGCCGGGCCGAGGCGAACCATGTCTTCGGCGTCATCGGTGTCATCCGCAGAGGGCATCGCACCTTGCCAAACCATCTTGAACAAGGTGGTCTCTTCATCGATCTGCCAGCCCGCCGGCGCGGCGCCCGACCAACCGCTGCAGTAGAAATGCTCGCCCGCCGCGCAGTAGGGCAAGAGCGCATCGAAGCCGGGGCGCTCGATATCGGCAAAGCCCAGGATGGGCGAAAAGCCTGGCGCGTAACGGCGCGCGTCGGCGGTGCCCACGGCGTATTGAGCGTGCGGGCCCGCGAGGGTGTGCCAGGCGATATTGGCCAGGAGGTGCATCACAAAACCGCGCCACGCGTCAGCTGGCCAGGCGGCGCTCAGGCTCGGACTGGTGCAGATGGATGGTGAAGAGATCGCGAGGCGGCGGCACCGACACCTGCGCCATGATGCGCCCCACCGCGCCACGGTGGTAGCCACCGTGCGTGGCCACATGCGCCAACATCTCCTCCCGCGACATGCAGCCCTTGGCGCCATCGGTGAGGGTGAACGACAGGCGCTCGGGCAACAGCTCGGCCGGCAGCTTGGCCACGTAATCGGCGTACCACGCGTCCGATGCGGCCACCGCGCTGCGCAATGCTTCGAACGTGGGCGTCTCGGTGGTGTTGGTGGCCGTGTAGGCGTGCGCCCGGCCAGACAGATGCGCAGCGAAAATCTGGTCGACCACATGGATGTGATTGAGAAGCCGAATCGCCGCATGCCGCTCGGTCGGGTAGGCCACGGCATCCACCTTCTCCAGCTCGGTGAACAACTCCTCGTTGGCCCAGGCCTTGTACGTGAACAGCGACTGAAGCAGGGTGGATGCGCTCATGGTGGGTGGTGCGAGGTTGAGCCGGCGGCTCGCTGACACGATCAGGCAGGGTGTTTCGCGGGAGGTTTAGCGCAGTCTAGCGCTGGCTGCGTGGTGCCGCCTGCGTTGATGGCACCGGCAACCAGCGATCACTCAGGGGCGTGCGGATGCGCGCCACCGGCTTGCATCGGCACACCGAGCGCCTTCGTTACGAACGTGGAACCGACGGCTAGCAGTGAAAGGAAAACCCTTCACCTTTGTTCTTCTTGTATTCGCCGGGCCGGGGGCGCCGCCTTGGGGACAGTGGCATATCAGTGGCTCCACCACGCTTGTGGCGAGCCGCGACGCATCGAACTTGGGTTTGTCTCAGTGGCGTGGGTGGCGCGTGCCAAGGGCGTTGGGTGTCCGACTCCGCTCATGTCCTCCGGGCCGGACTGCGTCCGCCCCTCCCCCTTGACTTCGCTGCGTCGGGCACCCAACGCCCTTGGCATGAACCGTTCTCTCTTCGCGGCGCTCGAACAGCCAAAACCGTGCCGGATCAGGCCGGCGGGGCGCTCTGCGCAGCGAAGTAAAGGAGGAGGAGGCCGCAGGCCGACGGGGGACATGAGCGGAGCAGAGCGCCCCGTCGGCCTGATCCCGCTCCAGCCGCAGCAAGCCTGCGCGGCATCACCAAATCTGGGCGGTCCCGGCGATTGAGGCCCCGAGCTGTCTACGACTGCAAGGATGGGTCGCTTGAGGGTCAGCAGCGTCCCCAACCCGTCAAACGGAAGCATCCCGAAATGCCCGAAGCACCGTGTTGATTCGGCTTTGGTAGCCGGGCCCCTGGGCCTTGAACCACTCCAGCACATCGTTGTCGACCCTCAGCGAGATCGACGCTTTCGGGCTCAGAGGCCGTAAGCCTCGTCGCACCATGCCGCGCACGATGTGCCTCACATCGGCCTCGGGGTGCTCCACCGTCGGCGTACCTGCTACCGCGTTGGATTGCAGCTTGGCCCAATCAGTCTTGGACTTCGTGGAAGTAGATTTGCGTTTCACGTTTGGTGGCTTTGCGGAAGGAGATGACGCGGACTTCATGATCGTTCTCCGTATGGGCAATGGAGACTGCATTGGCGGCGAGCAGGCCGAGCGTGATGAAACGCTGTTCGCCGTAGGAGAGCCGGTCATCTTCAAACGTGAAGGTCAGTCCTTCAAACACGCTTGGCGCGTCAACGAAGTCCAGCCCGTGCTCCTACAGATTGAGCGCACGTTTTTGTTCTGACCAAGTGAACTCCATTCGCCACTTGTATATACATATCGTATTGGCGTCTACCTGGAGCGGCTCAAGCGCAATCTTCGAGGCCAGCTGCGGACGACGACGAAGAATGGCATCGCGGCGCCAATGGGTCGGTCAGAGGGTAGCCTCAAGTAACTCGCGATAGTCGCCGTAGTATTGCTGCTCCGCCAGCGCTGGCCAGCGTGAGGGAGGCCGACGCTCCGAGTGAGCTCGCGTAGACAACGAGGCTCGCCGATTCCACTGGTTCGCCAAAGCCCCACTCGCTAACCGCCCTCGTAGCGACAACCAGCTTGTCGCCGGAGCTGACCAAGGCATTCTTCAAAGTTCGCGCCTGCAAGCTACTTGGGAGCCGGCTGAGCAAGTCTCGGCGCGCCATATTCGCGGAGTGGTAGGGGAAGAGTTGAAGTATGGCAACCTTGCGCGATACGTGCGCTTGCGCAGCCTCAATTGACACGCCATCTCGCCTCGCGAGCCCCTCCACGATCCCGCGCAATTTCTGTTGCTCCCGCTTCGGGCGTTTTGGTACTCGGGTCCGACTCCAGTACCCAGCTCCTGGATGCTGACTGAAAGCAGAATCCAGGTACACAAGCGGATAGTCATGCTGGCTGTGCGTTTGATGGATGCTTCGGAGGAGGCTAGCTCGAAAATCGCCGCTTCTCTCCCATTCGTAGTCCTCGCTATCGAGACCGGGATTGAGCACAAGAATCACCGCTTCAGCCCGGGCCAAGCTACCGTTGATTGGCATTGGCAGCAGATTGACTTCGAACTCACTCTGATGGACGAACGCGGC
>JANMAS010000154.1:0-1888 GCA_031359975.1 Burkholderiales bacterium | reverse complement strand
CAGGCCGGCCACCGCGCCACGGTTGTCGCTGAACGCGGACCAGAACTCGCGCGCGCGGCTCGGTATCGCGGGCGGAGCCACGGTGAGGGTGGGCTGCGCGGCAGACTCAGCCATGGCGGATCTTCGGGTTGATCAGGCCGTAGGTCAGGTCGACGAACAGGTTCACCACGATGACCACGGTGGAGACGAGCATCACGCCGCCTTGCAGCGCCGGATAGTCGCGCCGCGCGATCGATTCGATCAGCCATTTGCCGATGCCCGGCCACGAGAAAATGGTTTCGGTGAGCACCGCGCCGGCCATCAGCGCGCCCACCTGCAGGCCGATGATGGTGATCACCGGGATCATCGCGTTGCGCAGCGCATGCACGCCCACGATGCGCCAGGCCGGCAACCCCTTGGCGCGGGCGGTGCGCACGTAGTCTTCGTTCAGCACTTCGAGCATGGCCGAGCGTGTCATGCGCGCCACCACCGCCAGCGGCACGGTGCCCAGCACGATGGCCGGCAGCACCAGGTGGTGCAGGGCATCGAGCACCGCGCCTTCCTGCCCGGAAAGCCAGGCATCGATGGTCATGAAGCCGGTCACCGGCTCGAAGTAGAACTGGATCAGATCGATGCGGCCGGATACCGGCGTGAGCCCCCAGCGTTCGCCGACGAACATGATCAGCAGCAGCCCCCACCAGAAGATCGGCATCGAATAGCCGGTGACCGACAGGCTCATCAAGGTCTGGTCAGCCAGACTGCCTCGTTTGGCAGCCGCCAGCACACCGGCCGGCACGCCGATCAGTGCGGCGAACAGCATCGCGAAGAACGACAGCTCCAGAGTGGCCGGGAACAGCGCGGCGAACTCGGTCAACACTTTCTGGTTGGTGGCCAGCGAGGTGCCGAAGTCGCCCTGCACCAGCTGCCCGCAATAGTCGAGAAACTGCTTCCACACCGGCTGGTCCAGGCCCAGCTCATGGCGAAACTGCGCCAGCCGCTCGGGGCTGATGCCGCGCTCCCCCACCCGCACCTCCACCGGATCGCCGGGCACCAGCCGGATCGCGACAAAGGTGACGAACATCAGCGCGATGAACGTCGGGATCGTCAGCGCCAGGCGTTTGAGGAGGAAGCGGAGCATGCGGTGGGTGATCCTCGCACGCTATCGATGCCGCGCGACATGCCAGACCTGCACGATCTGGATTTCGTCGGCGCGAACGCGGTAGGTGACGAGGTAGTTGCGATGCACGATCAGTTCGCGCGTGTCAGGCAGCGCGCCAGCGCGGCCCATGAACGGAAAGCGCTCGAGGTTCTTCACTTTGCCGCGCACCTCGACCGCAAACGCCTTGGCCGCAAGCGGCTTGTCTCGCGCAATGAAGGCGCCGATTCGTTCGAGATCATGGAGCGCCCTGCGCGTCCATCGCAGGTTCATGCGCTGCGTCGCGTGGACTTGCGAGGCCTGGCAGGCGAAGACTGCGCACCCGATTCGGCCGCGCCGAGCTTGGCAAACACGGCATCGATCTCGCTGTCTTCGGCAAACTCGCCGCGATCGGCCGCAGCCAGCGCCTCTTTCAAATCAGCCGACTGTGGCACCCGCCAAGTCATGTATTCAGCCAGCGCTTCCATCACCACGTGGCTCTTGGTGCGCCCGGTGAGTGCGGAGTAACTCGCCACCGTATCGTTCAGCTCGGACGGTAGGCGTACGCTCACCTGAGTGTCTTTCGCGGCGGTCACCATGTCGTCACTCTCCTTCGTCGTGCGTTGCACCGCAGTGTAATGCAACGCAACGCACGTGGCGGAACAGCTGGGCCGGACACAAGCAGTTGCGCCGGCTACTTCAACGCCACACCCTTGAACTCGTGCGTGCCGAGCGGGCTTTGTTTGTAGCCGTCGACTTCCTTGCGCATCACTT
>JANMAS010000034.1:0-3736 GCA_031359975.1 Burkholderiales bacterium | reverse complement strand
CGAGCGCAAAAGACAGTGTGTGCAATGCCTTCGGCCAGACGCACGACGTGAGCAACCTGTTCATCTCCGATGGCAGCCAGTTCACCACCGGCGGCGCGGAAAACCCCACGCTCACCATCGTTACCCTGGCCATCCGGCAGGCCGAGTACATTGCCAAGCAGATGACCGCCAGAACGATTTGATCGCTCGTCCCTACCCACGCTTTTCGCGGCCCCGCCGGGAGACAAGACCATGTGTGAGTTCTTCGTGAAAGCCGATCCGATCCTCTATGAAACGCGCTCACGCACGGTGCGCATCCACGGCGTGCTCACCAGCATCCGGCTCGAAAACCTGGTGTGGGATGTGCTGGCCGAGATGGCGGCCGCCGAAAGCTGCACCACCAGCGCCTTGATCGCCACCTTCCACGACGAGATCCTGCAGCAGCGCGGCGAGGTGCCGAACTTCGCGTCGTTTCTGCGGGTGACCTGCATGCGCTACCTGCAGCGCCGGCTGGTGACGCTCCCAAACGGCGACATGGCCGTTGGCGCGGTGCCCCGAAAGCGCCCGGTGGCCGTGCCCACGGTGATACCGATCGCGGCGACAGCCTGAACCCCTCATCCCATCCCTTGCTATGAGCTTCACCACCGAAACCCACCCCGGCGTCCACCCTCAGCCACCGGCCGAAACCACCGGCTTCGTGCTCAACCATTCGATGCTGCGGGTGAAGGATCCAGCCGTATCGCTGGCGTTTTATACCCGCGTGTTCGGGATGAGCGTGCTGCGCAAGCTCGACTTTCCGGAGATGAAGTTCTCGCTGTACTTTCTCGCCCGGCCCGCTGCCGGCGAAACCCCGCCCGACGACATCGGCGAGCGCACCGCGTGGACGTTTTCTCAGCGCGGCATCCTGGAGCTCACCCACAACTGGGGCACCGAGTCGCAGGCGGATTTCAAGTATCACGATGGCAATGCGCAGCCGCAAGGCTTTGGCCACATCTGCTTTTCGGTGCCCGATCTCGACACCGCGATCGCCTGGTTCGATGCCAACCAGGTGGTCTACGTGAAGCGGCCCGAGCAAGGCAAGATGAAAGACGTCGCCTTCATCAAGGATCCCGACGGCTACTGGATCGAGATCGTCGAGCCCGGCCGCTTGCGGCAACTCGGCCGCTGAGGCGCGGCGCCGCGGGCAGCGGCGCCGGCTCGCTCACATCTTGCAGCCGCGCGCCGGATCGGCCAGCGCCTTCACGGCCACGCCGCTGAGCAGGTTTTGCTTGCCCACCACCTTGCGCACGTAGATATCCTGCACCGGGTTGTGGGCCGCCGAGAGCATGAAAGCGCCGCGCGGGCTGTCGATCTTCGCCTTCACCACCCCGGCGGCGAACTCGGCCTTTTTGCTCACGTCACCCTTGGTGGCGGCCAGGCCGATGCCGAGGATCTGCGCGGCGTCGTAGCCCTGCACCGCGAACACGTCGGGCTGGAGCTTGTAGGTCTTGGCATAGGCCAGGCGAAAGGCGTCGTCGCGCGGGGTGTTCAGGCCATCGGCGTAGTGCAGCGTGGTGATCATGCCCTGCGCCGAATCGCCCTGCGCCTCCAGCGTGCCATCGGTGAGGAAGCCCGGGCCATACAGCGGGATCGCCTTCGACAGGCCGGCAGCGGCGTAATCCTTGACGAACTTCACCGCACCGCCACCGGAGAAAAACGCAAACGTGGCGTCGGGCTTGGTGGCGGCGATGTCGGTCAGCAGCGCCTGGAACTCGACATTCGGAAACGGCAGCGTGATCTCCTTGACCACCTGACCACCGGCCTTCTCGAAACCATCCTTGAAAGCCGCCGCCATCTCGTCGCCAGCCGCGTATTTCCAGGTGATCGTGACCGCCTTTTTCTTGCCTTCCTTGGCCACCACCGCACCGGCGGCGTACGCCGATTGCCAGTTGGAGAAACTGCTGCGGAAGATATTGGTGGCGCACATCGGCCCGGTGATCGCATCGGCGCCGGCGTTGGGCACGATCAGCAGCGTGTTGCTTTCCTTGGCGGCACGCGCCATCGCCAGCGCCACGCCCGAATGCACGGTGCCGACGATCACATCCACGTTGTCGCGCTTGATCAGCTTGTTGACGTTGTCGGTGGCCTTTGAAGGATCGGATTCGTCGTCGACCTTGAAATACTCGATCTCGCGCCCACCCAGCTTGCCGCCGTGCTCGGTCACATAGAGCTTGAAGCCGTTTTCGATGGCCACGCCGAGTGAGGCGTAGGTGCCGGTGGCCGGCAGCATCAGGCCCACCTTGAGCTTGGCCGGCGCTTGCGCCTGGGCACCCGGCAGGGCCAGCAGCCCGGCCATCAGCAGGCTGCCCAACAGTAGCTGCGGCGCGTTTCGATGAGGGGTCTTCAGGCGGGAGCGAATTGAGGCCACGGGATGTCTCCTGATCGAGTTATGCGGGGCGAGCGCCACGTGTATCGGAGTGTCCCCGATTTTGAACACGGCGCGGCCGCGGCACGTCGCGAACCCTACGGCGACAGACAACCACCGGACATCGCCGGCCACGGTTGACACGGATGACAATTGTCCATACACTTTTTCGGTGGATATCGAATGGGACCTGGCCAAGGCAGCTGCGAATCTCAAGGCGCATGGCGTGCGGTTTGCAGAGGCCGCTACCGTGCTGACGGACGACTACGCGTTGACTCGGGAAGATCCAGACTCTCTCGGCGAGCAGCGATTTGTCACCTTGGGGATGACCGCCACCGGCGCCCTGCTTGTTCTCGTCTACACGCATCGGGAGCCCGACACCTATCGAATCATTTCGTCCTGGAAGGCGAACAAACCGCAGAGAGCCCAATATGAAAAAACCCGTCGCTGATCAACGCCGCGATTTCGATTTTTCGAAGGCCAAGCGCGGCCCCGTCATCAAAATGGAGCCAGGAAAGACAAAGATTTCCATTCGACTCGACAACGCGGTTGTCGAGCACTTCCGCGCGCTGGTCGAAGAGGCAGGTTCCGGCAACTACCAGACCCTGATCAACGACGCCTTGACAGCCTACATTCAGCAACGCAACGTGCTCGATGCCGTGCGTCAGGTCGTGAGAGAAGAACTGGCGCCCGCGCAAACCAAGGCGCGGGCCACACGAAGCCGTGCGGCGGCGGCCGCCATTGGCTAACCTGGCTATTGGGCGTAACCGACGCGCATGCCCCATCAGAAGATCGGCTGGGTGCTCACCCCCAATTCGCACATCGTCGTCGCCAAGTGGAAGCGGTTCTACCTCGCAGTTATCGGCAGTCTGGAAAATCTGCTCAACGGCCCCTGCTCCACATGAGTTGAGAAAACGGCTCTTACGGTTGAGACCGCTGAAACCCAACGCACCGCCTGAAGGTTCTCCCAACGCGGCATCCTCGATGCTCACCCACAACTGGGGCACCGAATCGCAGGCGGATTTCAAATGCCACGACGGCAATGCCCAGCCGCAGGGCTTCGGCCACATCTGCTTCTCGGTGCCCGAACTCGATACCGCCATCGCCTGGTTCGATGCCAACCAGGTGGTCTACGTGAAGCGCCCCGAGCAAGGCAAGATGAAGGACGTCGCCTTCATCAAGGATCCCGACGGCTACTGGATCGAGATCGTCGAACCCGGCCGGCTGCAGCAGCTGGGCCGCTGATTCAATCAGCGACCAGCGATCCCGCCTTCGGCCCGCGAGCTGGCAGGCATCGCAGCGGACCATGTATTCCCAAACTTGAACCGCCACACGGTCGCCTGATCAGGGCGG
>JANMAS010000253.1:0-23336 GCA_031359975.1 Burkholderiales bacterium | reverse complement strand
GGCTTCTACGGCGGCATCAACTACGGCTTCGGGTACACCGGCCGTGGTTACCAGGGCGGGCGTTGGGATCGGGGTGTCTTCAAGTACAACACCCAGGTCAACAACGTCAACAAGACGGTGGTTCACAACACCTACAACACGGTGGTGATCAACCACAACACCACCCGCGCCAGCTTCAACGGCGGCACAGGCGGCGTTACCGCCAAGCCGGATGCGCAGGAGCTGCGGGTGCAGAAGGCCAAGCACATCGAGCCGACCGAGAACCAATCCCAGCACGAGCGCACGGCACTCGCCACGCCCGATCAAAAGGCCTCGGTGAATCGCGGCACGCCGAAAATCGCCGCCACGCCCAAGGCTGACGCGTTTTCCGACGCCGGTGCGGTGCGTGCGCGAGAAGAGCCCGCCGCGGCGGACAAGCCCGACACGAAGGAAGCCGCGTCCTCCGGCAAGCCCGCGACTAAGGAAGCAATGCCGGGGGCCAAGCCCGCGGATGGGCAGCCGCCGGCACGCGCTCAAGCCGACGCCGAAGCGACCCCAGCGCCGCGCGCAGCGGAAGCGGATGCGCCGGAGCCCAAGGCGGCCCAGTCGAAAGCGGAGCGCCGTGCCGCTGTGAAACAGGAGGCCGAGCAACGCGCCGAGCAGCGGGCCAACAAGCAGCCCAAGAAGGAACGTGACTAGGACGAAACTGCCTCCCGGATCAGTTGACTCCGGGCCAACCTTTCATCCGCAGGCCTGCTACGGCTGGAGCGGGATCAGGCCGACGGGGCGCTCTGCTCCGCTCATGTCCCCCGTCGTCGGCCTTCGGCCTCCTCCTCCTCCTTGACTTCGCGGCGCAGAGCGCCCCGTCGGCCTGATCCGGCACCGTTTTGGCTGTTCAAGCGCCGCGAAGAGAGAACCGTTCATGCCAAGGGCGTCGGGTGCCCGACGCAGCGAAGTCAAGGGGGAGGGACGGACGCAGTCCGGCCCGGCGCGGTCTGCAAGACATGAGCGGAGTCGGGCTCCCGACGCCCTTGGCACGCGCCACACACGCCCCGGAGACAAACCCAAGTTCGATGCGTCGCGGCTCGCCACAAGCGCGGTGGAGCAACCGACATGAGCGCCGCGCCGGGCCGCCCCAAGCTAGCGGACGTCCCCTCGGGGGACCGCCAACGGTTTGCCGCTGGCGAGGGGCTGACATGGGCCAGGGAATCGAAGGTGGTTGCTTCGAACTGCGCATCGAGACGATCAGCGTGCCGCTTCCGATGCCGATGCGCTCGCGGCCGATGCGGCGGAGGCGGCCGGCACCACCGAGATCGTCACCCGCTCCTTGAGCACGCCGCCGCCTTCCACCGAACCGGAGCCGGCGGCCTCGTTGCGTGCCAGGCGCTCGCAGGCCGGGCGCTCTTTTTCAGGCTTGGCCTTGCAGCGCTCGATGGCGTTGGCGGCCAGCGTCTTGGCATCTTCGTTGTTGCCGAGCTTCGAGCGGCGTGTATCGGCGAGCGCCGCGTCGGCCTCCTTCAGGCAGGCGGTGCGATCCTTCTTGGAGTCTGGATCCAGGCAGGCCGCCCGCTCCTTCTGATAGACCGCGTCAGCGGATGCGGCCACGGATGACGCGGCCGGCGCGGCCGCCATGGCAATGCTGCCCATCAGCGCCAGCGCGCCTGCAACGAGTGAAACGATCGGGTGCATGGGAGATCCTTTCACGCTGCGATACCCGCCAGCGTTTTGGCATGGTGACGCAAGTGATCCTCGATGAACGTCGAGATGAAGTAGTAGCCGTGGTCGTATCC
The DNA here is from genome assembly GCA_031359975.1 of Burkholderiales bacterium. Taxonomy (GTDB): domain Bacteria; phylum Pseudomonadota; class Gammaproteobacteria; order Burkholderiales; family Burkholderiaceae_C; genus JANMAS01. The sequence continues at coordinate 21,567 of JANMAS010000253.1, read as the reverse complement.
GGCATGTCGGCGCAAGGTGAGGGGCTGATCGGCCTGCCGGCACACCTGCTCGAAGCGATCGGGATGGAGCTGCTCGGCGAGGAACTTGTCGGCCAGGCCCTGGTCGATCAACAGCGGCGGCAGCCGTGCGCCGGCCCTGATCAGCTCGGTGGCATCGTGAAGGGCCCAATGCCGGCGGTCGTCGCCGAGATAGCCGCTGAAGGCCTTTACGCCCCACGGGCACTGCATCGGCGCCGCGATCGGCGCCAAGGCCGAGACGCTGTGGTACAGCCCCGGATTCTTCAATGCCAGCGTGAGCGCGCCATGCCCGCCCATCGAATGGCCGAACAGGCCGACGCGATCGTCCCGCGCCTTGAAGTGCGCCAGCACCATCGCGCGCAATTCGCGCGTGATGTAGCTGCCCATGCGCCAGTGGCGGCTCCAGGGCGCCTCGGTGGCATCGAGATAGAAACCCGCCGCGGTGCCGAAATCCCAGGCCGCATCGGCCCCTTCGATGCCGGTGTGGCGCGGGCTGGTATCGGGCGTGACCAGCATCAGCCCGAGCTCGGCCGCATGGCGTTGGGCACCGGCCTTGATCGCGAAGGTTTCTTCGCTGCAGGTCAGACCGGCGAGAAAAAAGAGCACCGGCACCGGCCCGTGCAGGGCCTGCGGTGGCACGAACACGCCAAACTTCATCGGCGTGCCGGTCTCGACGGAATCATGTTGATAAAAGCCCTGCACGCCGCCGAAGCAGGTGTGCTCGCTGATCGTGGTGAACGTGCGATTGCCTTGCATGTTGCCGCCCGCCCTCAGTACATCACCACCGAGCGGATCGACTCGCCGCGCTTCATCAATGCAAAGCCCTCGTTGATGTCTTCGAGCCGCAGCTTGTGGGTGATGAGGTCGTCGATGTTGATCTTGCCGTCCATGTACCAGTCGACGATCTTCGGTACATCGGTGCGCCCGCGCGCGCCACCGAAGGCCGAGCCTTCCCACTTGCGGCCGGTCACCAGCTGGAAGGGGCGCGTGGCGATCTCGGCGCCGGCTTCGGCCACGCCGATGATGATGCTGCGGCCCCAGCCCTTGTGCGTGCACTCCAGCGCCTGGCGCATCACCTTGGTGTTGCCGATGCATTCGAAGCTGTAGTCGGCGCCGCCATCGGTGAGCTGCACGATGGCGTCGACCACGTTGTCCACGTGGCCCGGATTGATGAAGTGCGTCATGCCGAACTGGCGTGCCATCGCCTCGCGGCCCGGGTTGAGATCGACGCCGATGATCTTGTCGGCCCCCACCATCCTGGCGCCTTGAATCACATTGAGGCCGATGCCGCCGAGGCCGAAGACCACCACATTGGCACCCGCTTCCACCTTGGCGGTGAAGAGCACCGCGCCCACCCCGGTGGTCACGCCGCAGCCGATGTAGCAGACCTTGTCGAATGGCGCGTCGGGGCGGATCTTCGCCAGCGCGATCTCCGGCACCACCACGTAGTTGGAGAAGGTGCTGGTGCCCATGTAGTGCAGGATGGGCTGGCCATTGAGCGAAAAGCGGCTGGTGGCGTCGGGCATCAGGCCCTTGCCCTGCGTGCCGCGGATCTGCTGGCACAGATTGGTCTTGCGCGAGAGGCAGAACTTGCACTGCCGGCATTCCGGTGTGTACAGCGGAATGACGTGGTCATCCTTGCGCAGCGAGGTGACACCCGGGCCCACATCCACCACCACCCCGGCGCCTTCGTGGCCCAGGATGGCCGGAAACAGGCCTTCGGGATCGGCGCCCGACAGGGTGTAGTAATCGGTGTGGCAGATGCCCGTGGCCTTTATCTCGACCAGCACCTCGCCAGCCCGGGGGCCGTCGAGGTCAATGGTTTCGATCGAAAGAGGTTCGCCGGCCTTCCAGGCCACGGCTGCGCGAGATTTCATGAGGGGTGTGTTCCGAGGGATGCGATGACGGTCGATGATCGCATCAACGGGCGCTGCCCACGCCGGCGGCAAGGCCGGCGCCTCAGGGCCCCATCGGCTGGTCACAACCGAATGGCTTGACACGCTCCAATCTTTCCAACATAGTCGAATCATGGAAGAACAAGCCGCCGTCATCTCACTCGCCGCCCTGGCCCAGGGCATGCGCCTTCGGGTCTTCCGGGCCCTGGTGGGCGCCGCGCCACAGGGCATGACACCCGGGGTGCTATCGGCCACCCTGGGTGTGCCGGCCTCCACCTTGTCGTTCCACCTCAAGGAGCTGATGCACGCCAGGCTGGTGTCGCAAGAGCGGGAGGGTCGCAACCTGATCTACCGGCCGTCAATCGACCAGATGAATGCGCTGCTCGACTACCTCACCGCCCATTGCTGCCAGGGCGCGGCCTGCGACATCGCGGCGCCCTCCGGCTGCACCACCTGCTGAGCCCACGCAGGCCGCGGCGCGCGCAAGCATGATCGAGCTTCGTCACCGGCTCATCGCCGAAACCCTCGGCACCGCCTTGCTGCTCGCCGTGGTGATCGGCTCGGGCATCATGGCCGAGCGCTTGGCAGGCGGCAACGCCGCCATCGCGCTGCTCGCCAATACGCTGGCCACGGTGGGCGGCCTGTACATCCTGATCGAGGTGTTCGGCCCGGTCAGCGGTGCGCATTTCAACCCGGCCGTCAGCGCCATCATGGCCTTGCGGGGCGATTTGCCGAAGGCGGCGCTGCTGCCCTACATCGCTGCCCAGTTGATCGGCGCGATGCTCGGCGCGTGGCTGGCTCACGCGATGTTCGACATGGCGATCCTGCAGTTCTCCACCCATGTGCGCAGCGGTGCCGGCCAATGGATCGCCGAAGCGGTGGCCACAGCCGGCCTGCTGCTGGTGATCCTGCGCGCGCCGGCCGACCGCGCGGCCGCGATGGTGGCGTGTTACATCGGCGCGGCGTACTGGTTCACCGCCTCCACCTCGTTCGCCAATCCGGCCGCGGCCTTCGGGCGCATGTTCTCCAACAGCTTTGCCGGCATCGCGCCGGGCAGCGTCGCGGGCTTCGTGGTGGCGCAGGCTGTGGGTGCGCTGATCGGCCTGGGCCTTCATCACGCACTCGGCGCGCGCCGCGCCAGCACGCACTCTTGAACTTTTTTTCACCTTCGCCATGCCCAACGCACACCCGCCCGACATGACCATCACGATCTACCACAACCCGGCCTGCGGCACCTCGCGCAACACGCTGGCACTCATCCGCAACAGCGGCGTGGAGCCGGTGATCGTCGAGTACCTGACCACACCACCTGGGCGCACGCGGCTGGTCGAATTGATCACCGCCATGGGCGTGCCGGTGCGCAGCGTGCTGCGCCGCAAAGGCACGCCCTACGACGAGCTGAAACTCGATGATCCGCTGTGGAGCGATGCGCAGTTGATCGACTTCATCGTGCAGCACCCGATCCTGATGGATCGGCCCATCGTGGTGACGACGCTCGGCACCCGCCTGTGCCGGCCCTCGGAAGCCGTGCTCGACATCCTGCCGTCGCCGCAACGCGCAGCCTTCACCAAGGAAGATGGCGAACAGGTCGTCGATGCCAAGGGCCAACGTGTCGCTCCTTGATCCGAGCCTGCCGCAGGTCGACAGTGCGCTGTTCGACACGCCCACGGCCGCACGCCTGGCCGGTGTTGGCGCATCGGGCCATGCACCGCGCTTCCTGCTGCTCTACGGCTCGCTGCGCGAACGCTCCTACAGCCGGCTGCTGACGCTCGAAGCCGCACGTTTGCTGCAGGCCATGGGCGGTGAGGTGCGCATCTTCGATCCCTCCGGCCTGCCGCTGCCCGACGACGCGCCCGCCAGCCATCCCAAAGTGCGGGAACTGCGCGAAGCCGCCGCGTGGGCCGAAGGCATGGTGTGGACATCCCCCGAACGCCACGGCGCGATGACCGGCATCATGAAAGCGCAGATCGACTGGATCCCGCTCAGCCTGGGCGCCGTGCGGCCGACGCAAGGCAAGACGCTGGCGGTGATGCAGGTGAGCGGCGGCTCGCAATCGTTCAACGCCGTCAACCAGCTGCGGGTGCTCGGGCGCTGGGTGCGCATGATCACGATCCCCAACCAGTCGTCCGTGGCCAAGGCCTATCAGGAGTTCGACGAGGCCGGCCGCATGAAGCCCTCATCCTTCTACGAGCGGGTGGTGGATGTGATGGAAGAGCTGATGAAGTTCACGCTGCTCACCCGCGACGTGGCGCCTTACCTGGTGGATTGCTACAGCGAACGGCGCGAAAGCGCGACCGAGCTGATGAAACGGGTGAACCAGCCCGTGATCTGAGCCACGCGCTGTCGGACGCCGCCCACAGCCGATCGCGCGCTGGGATGGCACCAGGTGGCGACGAACTGGATGAGAGTCACCGTATCGATCCCTTCTGGAGCGCGCGGTGCCCTCTCCCTCGGTTTTTTCTGTCCCTTGTGCTCTCGTGGCCGCAGCGACTGTCGTGTCCATCGGCCTCACCGGCTGCGGTGAGCCGGCCAAGGTGCCCGATGCGGCCATCACCGGCCCCAACCCCACCCTGGTCGCGCCTCGCTCGAGCCTGCTGCCCACCGTGCACATCGCACCGGCCAAGGGCTGGCCCGCGGGTGCAAAACCAAGCGCCGCGCCGGGCACGGCGGTGGCCGCCTTCGCGACCGACCTGGATCATCCCCGGTGGTTGATGGTGTTGCCCAATGGCGATGTGCTGGTGGCCGAAACCAACGCGCCGCGCAAACCCGATGGCGCGGGCGGAGGCATCCGGGGCTGGGTGATGGGCCTGGTGATGGCCCGCGCCGGCGCCGCTGTGCCCAGCCCCAACCGAATCAGCCTGCTGCGGGATGCGGACGGCGATGGCCGAGCCGAAACGCAAGCGCCCTTCATCGAAGGGCTGAACTCGCCCTTCGGCATGGCCCTCGTGGGCGGCGAGTTGTTCGTGGCCCAGGCCGACGGCATCGTGAAGTACCCGTATGCCACCGGCGCCACACGCATCGACGCCATACCCGTCAAGGTGACCGAGCTGCCAGCGGGCATCAACCACCACTGGACCAAGAACCTCATGGCCAGCGCCGACGGCAGCAAGCTCTACGCCACGGTCGGCTCCAACAGCAACGCGGCCGAAAACGGCATGGCCTTCGAGCCCGGCAGCGGCGTGTTGTGGACCGTGGCCAACGAGCGCGACGAGATCGGCAGCGATCTGGTGCCGGATTACCTCACCTCGGTGCGCGATGGCGGCTTCTACGGCTGGCCGTACAGCTACTACGGCCAGCACGTGGATGAGCGCGTCAAGCCTGCGCGGCCCGATCTGGTGGCCAGGGCGATCAAGCCCGACTACGCGCTGGGCGCGCACGTCGCGGCGCTGGGTTTGAGTGCGTCGACCGGCGCCACGCTGCCGGCGCCGTTTGTCAACGGCATGTTCATCGGCCTGCACGGCTCGTGGAACCGCAAGCCCTTGAGCGGCTACAAGGTGGTGTTCGTGCCCTTCAACGGCGGCAAGCCCAGCGGCGAGCCGATCAACCTGCTGACCGGCTTCATCAACACGGCGGGCGACGCGCAAGGGCGCCCCGTCGGCGTGGCGGTGGACAAGCGCGGCGGCCTGCTCGTTGCCGACGATGTCGGCAACACGGTCTGGCGTGTCACTCCGGCGTCGACGATGTGATGCCAGGCTGAACAGCCGTCGGGTTGCGACACCCGCAGACACCCGGTGTTGCTTTCGTCCGGAGCATGCTAGATTCCACCGACTGAAAGTAAGTATGCAATCTGCAAACTAACCATCATGCGGTCTGACGGCTCCTGGGGCGTGCTTCTGGTGATCGACGATGCGAAGCAACGCGCCTCGCTCACCCGGTGCCTGCAAGACGAATACCGCGTGTTTGCGCATGCGTCGGCGCGCGAGGCGATCGAGCTGCAGGCGCGTGAAGAGATCGATCTGGTGCTGTGCGACCAGCGCCTGGCCGATGGCTCGGGCGTGGAGTTCTTGCGCGACCTGCGCATCTCCCATCCCGAGACCACCCGCATCCTGATCACCGGCCCGATGGATCACGAAGAGATGGTGCGCTCGTTCAACGATGCCGCCGTCTACCAGGTGATCCCCAAGCCCTGGCAGACCGATTCGGTGCACCTGCTCGTCAAGCGTGCGCTCGAGAGCCGCGAGCTGGCGCGCCGCCACCGCTATCTGAGCCGCGAACTGAAGTTTGCCGACACGGTGCTGCGCAAACAGAACGAGCGCATGACCAGCCAGCTACAGCAGAGCTACGAGTTCGACAAGCTCGTGTTTGCCAGCGAGAGCATGGCGGCGGTGTGCAAGCTCGCGCGCCAGGGTGCGGTGACCGATCTGCCAGTGCTCATCCAGGGCGAAACCGGCACCGGCAAGGAACTGATGGCCCGCGCGGTGCACTTTTTCAGCAAGCGCAGCGGCTTCCCGTTTCTGGCCCAGAACTGCGGCGCCATGCCCGATGACCTGCTGCAATCCGAGCTGTTCGGCCACAAGCGCGGGGCCTACACCGGCGCGGTGGGCGATCGGCTCGGCCTGCTGCCGGCCGCTGACGGCGGCACGGTGTTTCTCGATGAAATTTCGGATGTGTCGCCGGCCTTTCAGGTGAGCCTGCTGCGCTTTTTGCAGGAGGGCGAAGTCAAGCCCCTGGGCACGCACCAGACGCGCCATTGCAATGTGCGCGTGATCGCCGCATCCAACCAGAACCTGGCCGAACTGGTGGAGCAAAAGAAGTTTCGGCGCGACCTGTATTTCCGCCTGCGCGGCTTCGAGCTCAACATCCCGCCGCTGCGCCATCGGGTGGAAGACATCCCGGTGCTGGCCGACCACGCTGCCCACAAATACGCCGAAACCTTGCACAAGAAGTTCGCAGGCTTTTCGGCCAACGTGCTGCAACGTTTGAAGGCCCATCCCTTCCCGGGCAATGTGCGCGAGCTGGAAAACGAAGTGCGCCGCATGGTGGCACTGGCCGGCGATGGTGAGTTCCTGTCGGCCGATCTGATGTCACCGGAGTTCGCCCGCCTCATCCCGCCCGAAGGGCGCGACGAAGACCTGACCTTTCTCAAGCAGCCCGGCTCTTTGAAAGACAAGGTGGAGGCGCTGGAAAAGAAGCTCGTCGCGCAATCGCTGCTCACCCACCGCTGGAACCACAGCCGCGCGGCGCGCGATCTGGGCCTGTCGCGCGTGGGCCTGGCCAACAAGATCAAGCGCTACGGGCTGGACCGAGAGGGTCAGCAGGTATAAAAACTTCCTGTGAGCCTGCCCGGCCGCCCGAAAGGCGAACAGCGCAGTGCGAAGCACGGAGCTTGCCTTATGAGCCTGCCCGGCCGCCCGAAAGGCGAACGGCGCAGTGCGAAGCATGGAGCTTGCCTTATGAACAAGGCGGCCGGAGATTGGTTCGGCGACACGCTGGAAGTGCAGTGCCCGGCCTGCGGCAATCGCAGCGGCGCAACCGAGTGGTTACCCCGCCAAGCAGGTATCCAGCCCCGCCGGTGGCGCAAAGCAACTTTGCAGCACCAGACCGCGCGATCGCACTGTCATTCGGGCCTCGACATCCCGCAAGCCGTTGATTCATAACGACATTGCTGCAGGGCGTGGTGTTGGCACAGCCTATGCAAAGGAATCACCCGAGTCGCGTTGCGGCCCACTGTGAGTGGCGCAACGACAAGCCGATCAAAACCAACCGACAAGGAGACATTCCACATGGCCAACCTGCTCTGGCTGCAAGGCGGCGCCTGCTCCGGCAACACGATGTCGTTCCTCAATGCCGAGGAACCGAGCGCGTGTGACCTGGTCACCGATTTCGGCATCAACATCCTGTGGCATCCGTCGCTCGGCGTGGAGCTGGGCGACAACCTGCAGAAGATCCTGCGCGACTGTGTTTCCGGTGCGATCGCACTCGACATCTTCGTGTTCGAAGGCACCGTCGTCACCGCGCCCGGCGGCACCGGCGAGTGGAACCGTTTTGCCGGCCGCCCGATGATGCAGTGGGTGAAGGAGCTGGCCGCCGCGGCTACCTTCACCGTGGCCATCGGCGACTGCGCCACCTGGGGCGGCATCCCGGCGATGGCACCCAATCCGAGTGAGTCGAAAGGGCTGCAATTCCTCAAGCGGGCGCGCGGTGGTTTTCTCGGCGATGCCTTCAAATCGAAATCCGGACTGCCGGTGATCAACGTGCCCGGCTGCCCGGCGCACCCGGACTGGATCACCCAGATCGTGGTGGCGGTGGCCACCGGCCGCGCCGGCGACATCAGCCTCGACGACCTGCAACGCCCGAAGACGTTTTTCCAGAGCTTCACCCAGACCGGCTGCACCCGCAACATGCACTTCGCCTACAAGGTGTCGGCCACCGAGTTCGGCCAGCGCAAGGGCTGCCTGTTCTACGACCTCGGCTGCCGCGGCCCGATGACGCACTCGCCGTGCAACCGCATCCTGTGGAATCGCCAGTCGTCCAAGACACGCGCGGGCATGCCGTGCCTGGGTTGCACCGAGCCCGAGTTTCCCTTCTTCGACCTGGCGCCCGGCACCGTTTTCAAGACACAAACCGTGATGGGCGTGCCCAAGGAGCTGCCGGCCGGTGTCGACAAGAAGGGCTACATCGCGCTCACCGGTGCCGCAAAAAACGCCGCACCGGCCTGGGCCGAGCAAGACTTCTTCGTCGTCTGACCCCGCCGCCCAGCCCCTCACAAATCAAGTCAAATTTCAGGAGACATCAATGGCCGTTCAGACACTGGACATCTCCCCCGTCGGCCGGGTGGAAGGCGATCTCGACATCCGCGTCGAGATCGACAACGGCGTGGTCACCAACGCCTGGGCGCAAGCCGAGCTGTTTCGCGGCTTCGAGGTGATCCTGCGCGACAAGGATCCGCAGGCCGGGCTGGTGGTCACGCCACGCGCCTGCGGCATCTGCGGTGCCTCGCACCTCACCTGCGCCGCGTGGGCGCTCGATACCGCCTGGCAAACCGAAGAGCCGCGCAACGCCATCCTCGCGCGCAACCTCGGCCAGATCGTCGAAAGCCTGCAGAGCCAGCCGCGCTACTTCTACGGTCTGTACGCGATCGACATGACCAACAAGAAGTACCGGCACAGCAAGTACTACGAAGAAGCGGTGAAGCGTTTTGCGCCGTTCACCGGCACGTCGTACGAAGCCGGCGTCACCATCTCCGGCAAGCCGGTGGAGATCTACGCGCTGATCGGTGGCCAGTGGCCGCATTCGAGCTTCATGGTGCCCGGCGGCGTGATGTGCGCACCCACGCTGACCGACATCACGCGGGCCTGGTCTTTGCTCGAGTACTTCAAGATCAACTGGCTCGAAAAGCTGTGGCTCGGCTGCAAGCTCGAGCGCTACGAGCAGATCAAGACCTACGACGATTTCATGGCCTGGCTCGACGAAAGCCCGGCGCATGCCAACTCCGATCTCGGCCTGTACTGGAACATGGGCCTCGATGTGGGCCTGGACACCTACGGCGCGGGCGTGGGCAAATACGTGACCTGGGGCTACCTGCCGCATGAAGACAAATACCAGAAGCCGACGATCGAAGGCCGCAACTCGGCCCTGATCATGAAGAGCGGCGTGTACGACAGCCACACCGACACGCACATGCTGATGACGCAGGACAAAGCCCGCGAAAACACCATCCACTCGTGGTACGACGAAGGCAGCGGCGATGTGCATCCCTTCGACCGCACCACCCGCCCGATCCAGAAGAACACCATCGACTTCGACGGCAAGTACACCTGGGATACGGCGGTACTGCATGCCGATGCCGGCCGCCTCGAAGCGGGCCCGTTCGCGCGCCAGCTGGTGGCTGGTGGCAGCCACGGCGAGAGCTGGCAGCACACCGATGGCCTGATCCTCGACATGTTCAAGAAGATGGGCGGCGCCAGCGTGCACCTGCGCCAGATCGCGCGCATGCACGAAACGATCAAGCTCTATCGCCAGGCCGAGCGCTGCCTGCGCGAGTTCAAGCTCAACGATCCGTGGTACATCAAGCCCAAGGAACGCGACGGCCGCGGCTGGGGCGCCACCGAGGCGATCCGGGGTGCGCTGTGCCACTGGATCGAGGTGAAGGACGGCAAGATCAAGAACTACCAGATCATCGCGCCCACCACCTGGAACGTGGGCCCGCGCGATGCACAGGCCAACCGTGGCCCCATCGAGCAAGCGCTGATCGGCGCACCCATCGCCGATTCGAGCGATCCGGTGGAGGTGGGCCATGTGGCCCGATCCTTCGATTCGTGCCTCGTCTGTACAGTGCACGCCCACGATGCAAAAACCGGCAAGGAGCTGGCTCGCTTCCGTACGGCTTGACCCAGGGCGGCACGGAACCTCCTTGCCGCACCCAACACAACAAGTCGACGAGGCACCCGCCTCGTCGATCAAGAGCCGGAGACAGCTTCCATGGCAGTCGACCCCGACGGTAGCCTGCGCGCACGGATGGCCAAGCTGATGGCCGATGGGCTGGTAACCCAGACCGAGCCGTTCCCCAACACCAACGTCGAGTTCGGCCATCTGCTCGACGCCACACGCGCCCTGCCGAAAGATGATCTGGTGGGCAAGATGGTGCTCACCGGCTGGGTCGATAAACCCTACGGCGAAGACACCATGCGCTGCCAGGAGTGCATGTACTACCTGGTGCACCGCAAGTGGTGTGATCTGCCCGAGCTGGACCTGCCGGCCGAGCCGGACTGGTGGTGCCGGCTATGGCGGATCTGAAGCTGCGCAATCAGCTGGAGGCCATGCTGCGCGATGGCCTGGCCACCGAATGGCAGGATCGTGGCGACACCAGCGAGGCGGTGAACCACATCGTCGCGCGGTTGCAGCAAGTACCAGCCGGCAACCACGCCGACCTGTTGCGCATCGGCGGCTTCACGCTGCAGCCACCGCCAACCGCCGAAGACGACATCGCGCAGACCTGCGAAACCTGCATGTATTACAAAACCCACGACGAGTTCTGCGAGCTGCCGGAGTTGATGCTGCCGGTGAAGGCCGCGTGGTCTTGTCGGTTGTGGCGGATCTGAGGGCCGCCCGCGATGCTCGTCCTGATCGGCTGCGGCAATTCCAATCGCAGCGACGATGGCGTGGGCGTGGTCGTGGCGCAGGCCCTCAAGCGCCACCTGCAAGATCACCCGCGCGACGACGTGCGGGTGTTCGACGCCGGCACCGGCGGCATGGATGTGATGTTCCAGGCGCGGGGCGCCACACGGCTGATCGTGATCGATGCGTCACGCTCCGAATCACCCCCCGGTGCGATCTTCAAGGTGCCCGGCGAGGTGCTGGCCACCCTGCCCGCGCCCGGCTACAGCCTGCACGATTTTCGTTGGCAGCATGCGCTGTCGGCCGGCCGGGCGATCTTTCGTGAGCAGTTTCCGAGCGAGGTGAGCGTGGTGCTGATCGAAGCCGCGAGCCTGGATCTGGGCCTGAGCCTGAGCGAGCCGGTGCGCAGCGCGGCCGACAGCGTGATCGCCGATCTGCAACAGGTGATCGATGGGTACGTCGCTGCCTGAACCTGCGGGCGCCGTGGCGCGCGTGGTGGCCGGCAACGTGTATGTGCCGGCGCCGGTGTGCGCGCACCCCGTGCCCGGCATCGCGGCCACCGCGCGGTTGGTGGGCTAGGGCGCGGCGCTGATCGTGCCGCTCACGCGCGACTCCGCCGGCGGCCTGCTGCTCAAGCGCCGCAACGCGCGCGGCGACCGCGTGATCCACGCGCAGGAGTTCTTCCGCACCCAGGGCTACCTCGAGGATTTCGAGGCGCACGAGGTGCCGCTGCGATGGCGCGACGAGTTCGCCGCGCTCGAATTGGTGGGCCTGCCACGCTCGCGGGTGGCCGATCCGACAACTGCAAACTAAGTTTTCATTAGGATAAACATATAGACACTTTGGTGGGGCACGCCCCTAGACTGGCGGCCATGCAAACGCTGTCCACCTCCGAATTCGATGCCGCGCTTCGTGCCGTCGAGCAGGAAGAATCCACCGCCGAAGAAAAAGCCGAGATGCTCATGGAAATCGCCATGGGCATGCAGAGCCGGCCGAAAACGCCGCAGCAGTTGCACCAGGCCGTGGCCTTGTACGAACGCGCGCTGGCCGCCTGCCCCGCCGATGCGCCGCTGCTGAGCGCCCGTGTGCGGGCCCGCATGGGCACCGCGCTGCAGGCCTTGCCCGATGGCGGGCTCGATGGCCTGCGCAAGGCCCGCGCCTGCTACGAAGAATCGCTGCCGGTGCTCACCGCCAAGGGCCAGCCCGCCGAGGCCGCCGAAGCCGAAATGAACCTCGGCCTGGTGCTGCAATCGCTCTCGGGTGCCGGCGTGGCGCGCCTGGTGGACGCGGTGCCGTGTTACCACCGCGCGCTGCGTGTCTTCACCCGCGAGGCCTACCCGCAGGAGTACGCGATCCTGCACAACAACCTGGCCATCGCCTACCTCTCGATACCGCTCTCGGACGAGCGCGGCCGCATGCGCGAAGCGCTGGCGGTGCAGTCGTTCGAAGAGGTGCTGAAGGTGATCAATCTGATCGATCACCCCACCGAGTTCGCGATGATCCAGAACAACCTCGGCAATGCGTTGCAGTACGCCACCTCGGGCCATCCGCTGGAAAACAACCTGCGGGCGCTGCAGGCCTACGACGAAGCGCTCAAGGTGCGCAACCCGCGCGATACGCCGCTCGAATACGCCAACACCGTGTCGAACAAGGCCAACGTGTTGCGCAACCTGCCGGACGACGCCTCCTTGCTCGAAGCGGCGCACGCCAATCTGCGCGCGGCGCGCGATTTGTATGCCCAGGCCCAGGCGATCTTTCGCGAGCTGGGGCAAGAAGCACAGGCCGCGATGGTCAGCGACGTACTGGCCGAGGTGGATGGCGAGCTCGCCGCAGCCGGCAAGCCAAGCGCTCATTGATGCTGCCCACACACCCACAGATTCGTTTCCCCTCCAACCCACCTCTCGGAGACAGATGCATGCAAGGTTTCGTTGAACAACTGCAGGGCGGCCATGTGGGCCCGCTGACCACGCTGGTGTGGCTGCTGCTGGCGGTGCTGCTGTCGATGGCGGGTGGCGCCGTGGCGGCCATCCGGCTCGCCGGCAAGGATCTCGGCAACGAGCTCGCCGCGCTGATGGGCGCGATGTTCGGTCCGACGGCCGCGGTGCCCGGGGTACTGATCGGTCTCATCGTGTTGGCGCTGGTCTGACAGCGCGCTGAACCGCCAAGAGGAAGCACACCATCATGTGGGACATGTTCTTGAATTCCGCCTCGCTGTTTGTCAAAGGGCGCCTGTTTCGCGAACCGCAGCAGGTGCTGCGGCAATGGCTGATCGGGCTGGCGGTGACGGTGATCACCGTCGTCGTGCTGGGCAAGGTGGGCGCGCCGCTGTGGCTGGCCGTCTCGATCGCCGCCTTCGGCGCCGGTGCCTTGCAGCCCTATCTGTTCAAAGACCTGAAATACACCTGATCGACCCCTTTCAAGCCAGCTCCCGGCCAGCCCCATGAACAACCAGCCCCTGCCGATGCCAAGCAGCTTCGACGACGAAGCCGCGGCCGCTGATCTGGAGCGCCGTGTGCAGGCCATCACCCGGCTAGAAGGCATCGTGGCGGGGTGGGAGCCGGGGCCCGCGCTCACCGTGCAGGCCCTCAAAGGCGCGATCGAAGATCTCAACAAGGAGGCACTGCGCCGCCTGATCCGGGCCTTGAAAGACGATCCCGCCGCTGCGCTGGCGCTGCGCGAGGCGGTGCGCGATCCGCTGGTGATCGCGGTGCTGCAGTTTCATGGGCTCGTCAAGGAGCCGCTGCAGTTGCGTCTCGAAAGAGCGCTCGACGAGGTGCGGCCCTTCATGGCCACGCATGGCGGCAATGTGGAGCTGGTGGCGGTGAAACCGCCCGACACGGTGGAGCTGCGGCTGATCGGCTCCTGCCACGGCTGCCCGTCGTCGAGCCAGACGCTCACCGAAGGCGTGGAAAAAGCCATTCGCCAGCACTGCCCGGAGATCGTGCACATCCATCAGGTGAGCAAGGGCGCGCCCGAATCGCGGGCGCCGGGCCCGAACGGCGAATCGGTGGTGCATTTCATCAGCCCGTTTGCGCTGCATGCCCACGCCGGCTGGATCGACGTGGTGGCGCTGGCCGATCTGCCGCACGATGCCGTGGCCGAGTTCAAGGTGGGCCAGCGCTCGGTGCTGCTGAGCCGGCAAAGCGATCGGGTGAGTTGCATCGACAACAGCTGCGCCCACCTCGGCATGCCGCTGGAAATGGGCGAGGTGCACGAAGGTGTCATCACCTGCCCGTACCACGGCTTCCGATATTTGCTCGAAACCGGCGAATGCCTCACCGCGCCCGAAGTGCAATTGAAGGTGCATGCGGTGCGGGTGCTGGCCGATCGGGTGCAGGTGAGGCTTGAGGCATGACTAAATCACTGCGCGTCAGCCTCACGTCGTCGCTGCGTCGCGAGCCGCCGGCGGGCGAAACCATCGGCGTGCCGCTGCTCGATCCGCATGGGCCCGCTGTGTGTCTGGGTGGCAGCGTGGGCTTCGATGGCCTGGCAATGCCGGTGAAGCCGAGTGCGCAATCGATGTTCGGCCCCCGCGGCGCCTGCCTGCTCGGCCATGGCGGCGCGTCGGGGCCGCTGTGGGTGTGCGACACCGGCCACCACCGCCTGCTCGGCTGGGCGCGCCGGCCCAGCGACGACACCCCGGCCGACTGGGTCATCGGCCAGCCGGGTTTTGCCTGCGAAGGCCGCAATGCCCACGGCGAGCCGAGCGCCGCCACCTTGAACGTGCCCACGGGGATCACCGCTCTGGCGGATGCCGCCGGGTCGATCGGCGGCTTTGCGGTGGCCGATGCATGGAACCACCGCGTGCTGATCTGGCACGAGCCGCCCTATCGCCACAATCAGCCGGCCGACGTGGTGCTGGGCCAGGCCGATTTTTCATCGATGACCGCCAACCGAGGCGCCACCGATCCGGCTGCCAATACCTTGTTCTGGCCCTATGGCGTGCATTGGGATGGCTCGCGCCTGTGGGTGGCCGATACCGGCAACCGGCGTGTGCTGATGTGGCAAGGCCTGCCGCGCCGCCAGGGCCAGCCGGCCGATCGTGTGCTCGGCCAATCCACCTTCAACCGCCGAGACGAAAACGGCGGCGGCGATCCCGACGCCAGCAGCATGCGCTGGCCGCATGCAATCGCTCTCTGGCAGGGCCGCCTGTGCGTGGCCGATGCCGGCAACAACCGCATCATGGTGTGGAACGGCCTGCCTTCGCAGGACGGCCAGGCCTGCGATCACCTGCTCGGGCAGCGTGATGCCACGCTCGTCGACCACAACCAGTCGCTCTACTGGCCCAACGCGGCGGCGCTGAACATGCCCTACGGCCTGGGCGCCGCCGGCGATTGGCTGATCGTGGCCGATACCGCCAACTCGCGCCTGCTCGGTTGGCACCGCGACGACATCCACACCGGCGCCGCCGCGCGCGCCCTCACCGGCCAACCCGACTTCCAGGCCAAGGGCGACAACCGCTGGCAGCTGCCGGTGCGCGACAGCCTGTGCTGGCCGTATGCCCTGACACACCACGAAGGCCTCGCGGTGATTGCCGACTCCGGTAACAACCGGGTGCTGTTGTGGGCGATGGCTGAAGGTTTGCGATGACCAGCGCCGCCACCCTCGCCGCACCCACGCAGCAACGCGCGGAACGCATCGTGGTGCGTGGCCTGGTGCAGGGCGTCGGCTTCCGGCCCACCGTCTGGCGCCTGGCCACGCGCCACGGGCTGCGCGGCTGGGTGGCCAACGATGGCCAGGGCGTGACGATGCAGGTGTGCGGCGATGCCGACGAGCTCGACGCGTTTGCGATCGCCCTCACCCGCGAAGCGCCACCGCTGGCGCGTGTGGAGCAGGTCGAACGCCTGCCTGTTGCCGGGCTGCCGACCGATATGTCCTTCGTCATCCTGGCCAGTTCGCAAGCCCGCGCCAACACCACCGCGCACACCGGCGTGGTGCCCGACGCCGCCACCTGCACCGCCTGCACGCAGGAGGTGCTCGATCCGTTTTCGCGCCGCTACCGTTACCCGTTCACCAACTGCACCCACTGCGGTCCGCGGCTGTCGATCATCGACGGCATCCCGTACGACCGCGCCGCCACCACGATGCGCGGCTTCACGATGTGCGCGGCCTGCGAGGCGGAATACCAAAACCCGGCCGATCGCCGCTTCCACGCCCAGCCCATCGCCTGTCATGCCTGCGGCCCCCGTGTGCGGCTGGAGCGTGCCGACCGGGCGCCGTTTGTGCAGGATGCGATGACGATGCTCGACGCTGTCGATGCCATCTGCACCGTGGTGCACCGCGGCCTGATCGCGGCGATCAAGGGCGTCGGTGGCTACCAGCTCGCCTGCGATGCCACACAGGAAGCCGCGGTAGCGCGCCTGCGCGAACGCAAGGCACGCGAGCGCAAGCCGCTGGCGCTGATGGTGCGCGATCTCGATGTGCTGCGCCGCTACTGCCATGTGAGCGCTGAAGAAGAAGCCCTGCTCACCAGCCCGGCGGCGCCGATCGTGATCCTCGATCGCCTGGCCGAACCGCCCGCGAAGCACGCTATCGCGCCGAGCGTCGCACCCGGCATCCACACGCTGGGCGTGATGCTGCCCAACACGCCGCTGCACCATCTGATGCTGCGCCGCATGGAGCGCCCGATCGTGCTCACCAGCGGCAACCTGAGCGACGAGCCGCAGTGCATTGCCGACGACGACGCGGGGGCGCGCCTGTCGGGCATCGCCGATTACCTCGCGCTGCACGATCGCCCCATCACGCGGCGTGTCGACGATTCGGTGCAGCGGATAACGGCCCATGGCGTGCAGACGCTGCGCCGCGCCCGCGGCCTCGCACCGGCTCCGTTGGCCTTGCCACCCGGCTTCGAGGCGGCGCCGCCGCTGCTCGCGCTGGGCGGCGAATTGAAGAACACCTTCTGCCTGCTGCGAGAAGGCCAGGCCATCATGTCGCACCATCTGGGCGACCTGGAAAACGCCGCCACCTTCGCCGATGCCGCGCGGGCAATCGACGATTACCTGACGCTTTTCGACCACGCACCGCTCGCCGTGGTGATCGACAAGCACCCCGAATACCTCTCCGCCAAGCACGGCCGTGAGCTGGCCGAGCAGCGCGGCCTGCCCTTGCTCGGCGTGCAGCATCACCACGCACACATCGCCGCCTGCCTGGCCGAAAACGGCGCGCCCCTGAACGCGCCACCGGTGATCGGCGTGGCGCTCGACGGCCTTGGTTACGGCGACGACGGCACGCTGTGGGGCGGCGAGTTCCTGCTCGCCGACTACCGCGTCAGCCGGCGTCTGGCCACCTTCAAACCGGTGCCGTTGCCCGGCGGCGCGATGGCGATGCGCGAACCCTGGCGCAACACCTATGCGCACCTGATGATGGAGATGGGGTGGGCGCGCTTTTCGATGAACTACGACGCGCTTGATCTCCACGCCTTCCTGCAGTCCCGCCCACTCGCCTTGATCGACAGCATGCTCGACATGGCCCCTAGGCCGGCTGAGCCGGCCGTCCCCCGCGGAGATCTGATTAGCCCGGCAAAGCCGGATCTACTCAGGCGCGCGGTCAACTGCCCGCCCGCCAGCTCCTGCGGCCGGCTGTTCGATGCGGTGGCTGCGGCGGCCGGCGTGTGCCGCGAACGCGTGGCCTACGAAGGCCAGGCGGCGATGGAGCTTGAGGCCCTGGCTGATGCGGCCACGTTGGCCGACGACGATGACGAGTCGTCCTACCCGTTTGCCATCCCCCGCCTGCAAGCCACCGGCATGCCTTACATCGAGCCGCTGGCCATGTGGCAGGCGCTGCTCGGGGATCTGGTGCTCGGCACGCCGGTGCCGGTGATATCGGCGCGCTTTCACAAGGGCTTGGCGATCGCGGTGTGCGCGATGGTCGACAAGCTCAGCCGCCACGAAAGCCCGAACGAACCCATCCGCACGGTGGCGCTCTCCGGCGGCGTGTTCCAGAACCGCGTGCTGCTCGATCTGGTGCACGCGCGTCTGGCCGCCATGGGCTTTCGGGTGCTGACGCACCACCACATCCCCGCCAACGATGGCGGCATCTCGCTCGGCCAGGCGGTGATCGCCGCCGCGCAGGCGCTGCCCCAGCCATCCCCCCTCTGAACGGAGATCACCATGTGTTTGGGCATTCCAGGGCAGATCGTCGAGGTGCACGATCCGTTGCGCAAGCTGGCGATGGTGGAGGTGGGCGGTGTGCGCCGCGCGGTGAACATCGCCTGCATCGTGGGCGAACTGCACAGCGCTGAGAGCTGCCTCGGTGACTGGGTGCTGGTGCATGTGGGTTTTGCGATGAGCCGCATCGATGCCGACGAAGCCGCGCGCACGCTGGCGCTGCTGCACGAACTCGGCGAGGTGCAGGCCGAGCTGGATGCGATGCGACAGTCCGGCCAGCGCCACCAGACGATCCGCGCCTGACACCGGCCACAGCCATGACCACGCATCAAGCCCTGCACGCGCTCTACCCCTTCCTGCACGGGGTGGCGCAGGATGCCGCGCAGCTCGACCGCGCACTGCTCGACGCGGTGCGCCTGAAGGCCGAAGACAGCGTCAACACCAAGCGCCTGTTTTTCGAGCAGCACGGTGCCGCGCTCGTGGCCATGGCCCGCGCGGTGGCCGATGTCTATCGCCGCGATGGCCGCCTGCTGTGCATGGGCAATGGCGGATCGAGCTGCGACGCCGCGCACATCGCGGTGGAGTTCCTGCATCCGGTCACCACCGGGCGGCCCGCGCTCACCGCGGTGAACCTGGTGGCCGATACCGCGATGCTCACCGCCGTGGCCAACGACGTCGGCATCGAGCACATCTTCACCCGCCAGGTGGTGGCTCAGGCGCGGCGGGGGGATGCATTGATCGGGGTATCCACCAGCGGCAATTCGGCCAACCTGATGGCGGCGTTTGCCAAGGCGCGCGAGATGGGCGTGGTCACCCTCGGCCTGGCCGGCCACGATGGCGGTGCGATGGCCAGCAGCGGCCTGCTCGACCACTGCCTGGTGGTGCCCAGCGACAGCGTGCACCGCATCCAGGAAACGCATGTGGCGGCCTACCACATCCTGTGGGATCTGGTGCACACATTGCTGGCCGACGAGCGCGGCCGGCTGGGGGGAGACACCGCATGAAGTACGTTGACGAATTTCGCGATCCCGAGAAGGCACGCAGCCTGGCACGCGAGATCGGCGTGCTGGTGAGCCGCATCGAGCGCCGCCAGCAACGCCCGCTGCAGATCATGGAGGTGTGCGGCGGCCATACCCACTCGATCTTTCGCTACGGCATCCAGCAGCTGCTGCCCGATGCGGTGGAGTTTGTGCACGGGCCCGGCTGCCCGGTGTGTGTGCTGCCGATGGGCCGGGTAGACGATTGCGTGGCGCTGGCCGAGCGGCCCGAGGTGATCTTCACCACCTTCGGCGATGCGATGCGCGTGCCCGGCTCCACCAAGAGCCTGCTGCAGGCCAAGGCCGGCGGCGCCGACGTGCGCATGGTGTATTCGCCGCTCGATGCGCTGCAACTGGCGCGCGACAACCCCGGCCGCGAAGTGATCTTCTTCGGCCTGGGCTTCGAGACGACCATGCCCAGCACCGCGATGACCGTGCTGCGGGCGCATGCCGAAGGCGTGCACAACTTTTCGCTGTTCTGCAACCACATCACCATCATTCCCACGATCAAGGCGATCCTCGATTCGCCCGACATGCACCTCGATGGCTTTCTCGGCCCGGGCCATGTGAGCATGGTGATCGGCACCTCGCCGTTCGGCTTCATTGCCAGCCACTACCGCAAGCCGATCACCATCGCCGGCTTCGAGCCGCTGGATGTGCTGCAGGCGCTGTGGATGGTGCTCAGGCAGATCGCCGAAGGCCGCAGCGAAGTCGAAAACCAGTATGGCCGCATCGTGCCCGAAGAAGGCAACGCGCAGGCGCTGGATGCGATCGGGCAGGTGTTCGAGCTGCGCGAGTTTTTCGAGTGGCGCGGCCTCGGTTCGATCGATCACTCCGGCGTGCGGGTGCGCGAGGCGTTTGCCGAGTTCGACGCCGAGCGCCGCTTCGGCATCCCCAATCTGAAGATCGCCGATCCCAAGGCCTGCCAATGCGGCGAGGTGCTCAAGGGCGTGATCAAGCCGCACCAGTGCAAGGTGTTCGGCACCGCCTGCAACCCGGAAACACCGCTGGGCTCCCTGATGGTTTCCAGCGAAGGCGCCTGCGCGGCCTACTACCACTACGGCCGCATCGATACCTCGCGCCTGCGGCGCGGCGAGCCCGCCAAGGCCCTGGCATGAACGATCGCAGCCACCTTCCTGCGCCCCCGCCCAGGCAACGCCTGGCCGCATCGGATCGCTACATCACGATGGCGCACGGCAGCGGCGGCAAGGCGATGCGCCGGCTGATCGAGGATGTGTTCCTCGGCGCCTTCGACAACCCGCTGCTGGCCGGCCTCGAAGACCAGGCGGTGATGCCGCTGTCACAACTGGCGGCGCATGGCGATCGCCTGGCTTTCACCACCGACACCTACGTCGTCTCGCCCCTGTTCTTTCCCGGTGGCGACATCGGCACGCTCGCGGTGGCAGGCACGGTGAACGATCTGGCGATGAGCGGCGCGGTGCCTCTGTATCTTTCCTGCGGCATGGTGCTCGAAGAAGGGCTGGAGATCGACGTGCTGCGGCGCGTGGTGGCCAGCATGCAACGCGTGGCCGCGCAGGCCGGCGTACAGGTGGTGACCGGCGACACCAAGGTGGTGGAGCGTGGCGCGGCCGACAAGCTGTTCATCAACACTGCCGGCGTGGGCGTGGTGCCGGCGGGCGTGGCGATTTCGGCGCAGCATGCGCAGCCGGGCGATGTGGTGATCGTCAACGGCTATCTGGGTGATCACGGCGTCGCGATTCTGGTGGCGCGGCAGCAACTCGCGCTGCAATCCGATGTGGCCAGCGACTGCCAGCCGCTCGCCTCGCTGGTGGCTGCGATGCTCGCCGCCTGCCCCGATATCCACTGCCTGCGCGATGCCACCCGCGGCGGCGTAGCCACCGTGCTGAACGAATTTGCGCAAAGCTCGCAGGTGGCGATCCGGCTCGACGAGCGGGCCTTGCCGCTGCGCGAAGCCGTGAAAGGCGCCTGCGAGATCCTCGGCCTCGATCCGCTGTATCTGGCCAACGAAGGCAAGCTGGTGGCGGTGGTGCCGGCCGAGCATGCCGATCGGGTGCTGGCTGCGATGCGTGCGCATCCGGCGGGCGTGCAATCGGCGGTGATCGGGCAGGTGCACGAAGCACCGCGCGGCGTCGTGATCCTGCGCACCGGTTTTGGCGGTGATCGCATCGTCGACATGCTGGTGGGCGAGCAGTTGCCGCGCATCTGCTGAGCCGCAGCCGAGCACCCGGGCCCACCATGCACGAACTCGGCATCACCCGCAGCGTGGTCGCGATCTGCACCGAAAGGGCGGGGAGCGGCAAGGTATCGCGGGTGCGACTGGAAGTGGGGCAGCTCACGGCGGTGATGCCGGATGCGCTGCGCTTTTGCTTCGACATCTGCGCCCAGGGCACGCCGCTCGAAGGCGCCGCGCTGCAGATCATCGAGATCGACGGCCGCGGCCACTGCGATGCCTGCGGTGCCGAACCGATCATG
>JANMAS010000250.1:0-22166 GCA_031359975.1 Burkholderiales bacterium | reverse complement strand
CCAGCCTTCGACACAGCGCAGCCGGTAGATGCGTTCTTCCATCGGCGCGAGCTTGAGCAGCTCCTCGATGTCATAAACCTTCGGCTTGGCGATGGCACCTTCGACCGAGACCGTCCATGGCCGCGTTTTCAGCGAGCCGGCGGTGCGGCCGGGATCGGACTTATCGGTGCCGAACTCGTAGAAATTGTTGTAGCTGGTGGCGTCTGCGTAGGCGGTCACCTTCTCCATCGTCACCGCACCCGCCACGGCCGAGCGCGCGCCCGGCAGCTTGGGCAGTTTGCCCGCCCCGGCGGTTTGCGCCGAGGCCGAGCTCAAGGCACCCAGCCCCGAACCGGCTACCGCGATCCCGGCGGCTGCCTTCAGCCACTCGCGGCGTCCTTCGAAAACGGCGCGCGGTGTGAGCTCGCTGGCGTGGGGATGAATGAAGCCGCGGTCTTTGAGATAGTGCATGAGGAAGGGCTCCGTGGCTTGGCGGCCAACCCCGTTGGGCTGGTCGCATGCCGTGTCGTTGGGCTGGTGGTTCGTCGCCTCGTGCATCGAAACCTTACGACGGCGCCGCCAACACGGCGCCAGTAGGGCTGTTAGGGCAAGGCTACGACGCAGGGCGAGGCGCGCTGTGGCGCCGGGTGGGCAACTCGGCGAGCTACTCGGCGTTTCGCGTCGGTTCCACCGCGTGGATCAGCCCATCGCTGCCATCGCCAAACAGGCTCAGCGAATGGCGTGTAGCGCGCTCGCGGAACGATTTGCGCGACAGCAACTTGGCCTGCGCCTGCTCGGGCAGGTCGGTGAGGTTGATCAGGTGCTTGGCGATGAGCGTGTCGATCAGATCCTCGATCACGCGCACGAAGCCGGCATCCAGCTTGGCGAACTCGCCCACCTCGCTGGCACCGTGCACAAAGGCGATGACGTCCGGGTGGTCGTCTGCCAGCTGTTCGCTGTCGCCGTCGGGCGCCTCGCGATGCAGGCTGCTGATCAGGCCATCGGCGCCACGTTGTGCAAAGTGCATGGGGACGTGGCGCGCTGCCGCGATTCGCTCAGCGCAAACCGGCGACGTAGTCGGAAACGGCCTTGATCTCGGTATCGCTCAGACGCGAGGCGATGGCCGTCATCTGGGCGCTGTTGGCGCGCAGGCCGGAGCGGAACGCGTTCATTTGCGATTCGACATAGTCGCCGTGCTGGCCGCCCAGGCGCGGGTACTGCGCGGGGATGCCGGAGCCAGCCGGGCCGTGACAACCGGCGCAGGCCGGCACGGCTTTGTCGGCGATGCCGCCGCGGTAGATCTTTTCGCCCAAGGCCACCAGCGTCTTTTGCTTGGCGAAGCCGGGTTTGGCCACCTTGCTGGCATAAAACGCGGTGACGTTGCGGATATCGTCGTCAGACAACGCGCCCGCCATGCCTTGCATGATGGCGTTTTTTCGCACGCCGGCCTTGAACTCGTGCAACTGCTTGGCCAGGTACTCGGGATGCTGGCCCTGCAGGATCGGATTCGCCGGGCTGCCGCGGGAGCCGTCGGCGGTGTGGCAGGCGCCACAGACCAGCGCGCTGGTCTGCCCCTTGGCGAGATCGGGTTTGGCGGCAGGCGCCGCTCCTTCAGACGCCATCGAGGGCGAGGCCATCATGATGGCCATGGCAACGACGAACAGTGAATCAATAGCGCGCTTCATCCGATGAGCCTAGCGTGGAGAGTTGCTTGGGGAGTGCCATGAGGCAAACCCCCGAATCTTACAATGCGCCATGATTGGTTCTCCTACCCGTGTTCCTGAAACCCTGTCGGCGCAAGCCAAGGCCGCGCTCGGCTGGGCCCACAGCGCCCGTTTTCTCACCACCGCCGCGCGGCTGGATCACCTGCCCACGCAGGGGCCGCCGGAGATCGCGTTTGTCGGCCGCAGCAATGCGGGCAAATCCACCGCCATCAACACGCTGGCCCAACAGCGGCAGCTGGCCTATGCCTCCAAGACACCCGGGCGCACGCAACACATCAATGTCTTTCTGGTGGGCCCGAAAGACGCGCCGGATGCCACGCTGTGCGATCTGCCGGGTTATGGCTACGCCGCTGTCGAACGCAGCGCCAAGCTGCGCTGGCAGCAGGTGATGGCCGATTACCTGGCCAGCCGCGAGGCGCTGATGGGCGTGGTGATGATGGTGGATTCGCGCCACGGCTTCACCGATCTCGATCGCCAGTTGCTCGGCTTTGTCGGCCCTCGGCTGGCCGAAGGCGAAGTCAAGCTGCTGGTGCTGCTGACCAAGGCCGACAAGCTCAACCGCACGGACCAGCAGCTCTCGCTGGGTAAGGCGCAGGAGGTGCTGGGCGAGCTGGCGACGGATGCGTCGGACGTGTCGGTGATGCTGTTTTCGGCGCTCAAGAAGAGCGGTGTGGATGATTTGGCGGTGACGTTGCGGGGATGGATTCAGCCGGAATGAAATCGGCCACCCTTGGGTGGCCGTCGAATACCAAGACTTGATCAGTTGAGGACAGAGGTGGGTCTGAACCCCAAGACTTGATCAGTTGGGGACAGAGCTGCCGGGCGCTTCGCGCTGTCGGCAGGTCTGTCCCGCAAGGTCTTACATATCCATTCCCATCCCACCCATGCCGCCCATGCCGCCGCCGCCCATGGAAGGCGTGTCGTCCTTCGGAGCTTCGGCAACCATGGCTTCGGTGGTGAGCATCAGGCCGGCCACGGAGGCGGCGTTCTGCAGGGCCGTGCGCGTCACCTTGGTCGGGTCCAGGATGCCCATGTCGATCATGTCGCCATAGGTGCCGTTGGCGGCGTTGTAGCCGTAGTTGCCCTTGCCTTCGAGCACCTTGTTGACCACCACGCTCGGCTCGTCGCCAGCGTTGGCAACGATCTCACGCAGCGGCTGCTCCACAGCGCGCAGCACGATCTTGATGCCGGCTTCCTGATCGGGGTTGTCGCCCTTGATCGTGCCTGCCGCCGAACGTGCGCGCAACAGCGCCACGCCACCACCGGCCACGATGCCTTCTTCCACCGCTGCGCGCGTGGCGTGCAGGGCGTCTTCGACACGCGCCTTCTTTTCCTTCATTTCGACTTCAGTGGCGGCACCGACCTTGATCAGCGCCACGCCGCCGGCCAGCTTGGCCACGCGTTCCTGGAGCTTTTCACGGTCGTAGTCGGACGTGGCTTCTTCGATCTGCACGCGGATCTGCTTGACACGCGCTTCGATGTCGGCGGCGGCACCCGAACCATCGATGATGGTGGTGTTTTCCTTGCCGATTTCGATGCGCTTGGCTTGACCGAGGTCAGCCAGCGTGACCTTCTCGAGCGACAGGCCCACTTCCTCGGCGATGACCTTGCCACCGGTGAGGATGGCGATGTCTTCGAGCATGGCCTTGCGACGATCGCCGAAGCCAGGCGCCTTGACGGCGGCTACCTTCAGGATGCCGCGGATGGTGTTGACCACCAGCGTGGCGAGCGCTTCGCCCTCGACTTCTTCGGCAATGATCAGCAGCGGACGACCAGCCTTGGCCACCGCTTCGAGCGGGGGCAGCAGATCGCGGATGTTGCTGATCTTCTTGTCGAACAGCAGCACGTACGGGTTCTCGAGGATCGCCGACTGCTTCTCGGGGTTGTTGATGAAGTAAGGCGACAGGTAGCCGCGATCGAACTGCATGCCTTCGACGATGTCGAGCTCGTTGTCGAGGCTCTTGCCGTCTTCAACGGTGATCACGCCTTCCTTGCCAACCTTGTCCATCGCCTTGGCGATGATGTCGCCGATCGACTCGTCGCTGTTGGCGGAGATCGAGCCGACCTGGCTGATTTCCTTGTTGGTGGTGGTGGCCTTGCTGGCCTTCTTCAGCTCTTCGACGAGCGCCGAGACGGCCTTGTCGATACCGCGCTTCAGGTCCATCGGGTTCATGCCGGCGGCCACGTACTTCATGCCTTCGCGCACGATCGACTGGGCCAGCACGGTGGCGGTGGTGGTGCCGTCACCGGCAATGTCGCTGGTCTTGGAAGCGACTTCCTTGACCATCTGGGCGCCCATGTTCTGGAGCTTGTCCTTCAGCTCGATTTCCTTGGCGACCGACACACCGTCCTTGGTGACGGTGGGGGCGCCGAACGAACGCTCGAGCACCACGTTGCGGCCCTTCGGGCCCAGGGTCACCTTGACCGCGTTGGCCAGGATGTTCACGCCTTCGACCATGCGCACACGCGCATCAGCGCCGAAGATCACGTCTTTTGCTGCCATTTGTAACTCCTAAAATGTCTTGATCGGGATGGGGACAAAGCGGCCGGGCGCAGCGCGCGTCGGCAGGTTGGTCCCGCAAGTGATTTATTTGCTGTCGACCACGGCGAAGAGGTCTTCTTCGCGCATCACGAGCAGTTCGTCGCCATCGACCTTGACGGTCTGGCCGCTGTATTTGCCGAACAGCACGCGATCACCGGGCTTGACGTTCAGCGCAATGAAGTCGCCCTTGTCGTTGCGCTTGCCAGGGCCGATCGCCAGCACTTCACCCTGATCGGGCTTTTCGGCGGCGTTGTCGGGAATCACGATGCCAGAGGCGGTCTTGGTTTCTTGTTCCAGACGCTTGACGATCACTCGGTCGTGCAGAGGACGCAGTTTCATCGCTTCTCCTTGAAGTCAATTCGGGGTTTTCCAAAAACAGAACGGCGCGACAAAGCGCCTGTTCGCAAGCCTGATCCGGCGCATCGGATGCGCCTGGATTGCTAGCACTCATCGTAGTTGAGTGCTAACACCATCGGATTATAGGGGCGGACGGCTGCAGTTCAAGGGTGGGCACAAAGTCCGCCTGGATGCGCTCCCGATGAGTTCGGGATGCCCGCAGCCCGGCTTCAGCCCACAGAATCGCGAAAGTTTTCTGCCGGACCTCCCATGCCGACCAAGTTTCACCCGTCCATCGACGCGCCCCGAGAAAGCCTTGCCGATGCGCCGGCGCCCGCTGCCGAGCGCTTTGGCGTCTCGGTGGAGGATCCGGCCCGATTTTCGACGCATCGCATGCAGCCCACACGGCACAACTTCCATCGGCACCCGCTGCTGCAACAGCCCGAGTTGGCACGTCTGGCGAAGGAGCTCATGCCCACCCGGCAGTGCCGCTTCATCGTGCCGGGCTCCTCGCAGACATCCAAGTTCGACCATACCGAGGCCAGCCCGGACGGCCGCGCGATCGAAGAGGTGTTCAGCCGGATCGAAGAAACGGGCTCCTGGGTGGCGCTGTACAACATCGAATCCATCCCGCGCTACCAGGCCCTGCTGGCCGAGATCATCGATTCGGTGCGGCCGGTCGTCGAGCGCGAACAGCCCGGCATCTTCAATGTGGGCGGCTTCATCTTCATCTCGGCGCCGCCGTCGGTGACGCCGTTTCACATCGACCGGGAGAACAACTTCTGGCTGCAGATCGCCGGCCGCAAGGTGATGAGCGTGTTCGACGCCAACGATCGCGAACTGGTGCCCGGCAAGGATGTCGACGATTTCATCGCCCATGGCCTCCTGGACCGTGTGCGCCTGCCCGATTCGATGAAGAACCGCGCGAACGAATTCGATGTCGGGCCGGGCGATGGTGTGTACTTTCCCAGCACCTCGCCGCACATGACGCGCACCACCACCGATTGGACGCGGCCGGGCGACGGCGTGTCGGTATCGATCGGCGTGGTGTTCTATTCCGAAACCACCCGCCGCCACGCGCGTGTGCATCAGTTCAATCGGTGGCTGCGACGACTGGGTGTGGAGCCGGCCATGCCCGGTCAATCGGCCTGGCGCGATGCCTTGAAAGCCCCTTTGGGCAAGGCGCTGACCGGTCTGCGCGTTCGGCTGGGGCAATACCACCCTCCGCCCGGCGCCGCGTGATTCCGGCCAACCGCTGACGCAGGACAGCTAACGGCTGTCCGGCTCGTCAGACCCGCTCTCGGGCGGGCCCGAGGTGCCCTGCGCCGATGCCACACGGTAGCTTTCGCTGGCCCAGGCACCCAGATCGACGCTGCGGCAGCGCTGGCTGCAAAACGGCCGCCAGCGGTTCGATTCGGCAAACGCCGCGAGCGTGCCGCAATGCGGGCAGGGCACCAGCCGGGTGGGCTGGTCCTTCGGATCCGAGGCTTTCATGAGCAAAGCGTCAGCTCGAAATCACAATCGCCGGCCCAGGGCTTGAGGCGGCCGTCCGCATCGGGCTTCATCAGCCGCACCGACACCATCAGGCGGTGGCCGCTGATCTCGGGCACGATACCGGTGGTTTCATCGATGCGCACGCGCATCAGGTGGTACGACTTGCCGGGCGGCAGGCTTTGCTGGAATTGCCCAGCGGTGGCCACCACCTTGTGCGGCACACCGGCATCGCGCAGCAGACTCAGCAGCATGCCCAGCGCGGCCGAGAGCGGCACCAGGCTGGAAGCCCATTGTTCGATGTCGGCACGCCGACGTGCGGCGTCGAGGTTTTGCCAGGCGTAGTAACCGGGCAGATCGAACTCGCAGGTGCCACCGGGAATGCTGATGCGGCTGCGCACGCTCATCAGCCAGTCGTTGGTGGTCAGCGCATGGCCGGCCTTGCCGGGCAGCTTGTTGAGGGCGTCGAAGCAGGCATCGATGCGGCCCACCACGGCATCGAGCGTGCCTTCGGAGATGTTGGGGTTGCCGCGGTAGCTGTTGAGCTGGGTGCGATGGCGATCGAGCTCCATCAGCAGATCGGATTTCAGGTCGGCCCGCGAGGCCACATCCATGATCTCGAAGATCGTGGCGAGCGCGAAGTGATGATCCAGCGGTGTTTCGCGGGGAATCAGCTGGCCGAGGCGGTCGAACAGGTGTTCGAGCCGCAGCATCGTCCGTATGCCTTCGTTGAACGGATATTCGTAAAGAACCAAGGCTGCACTTCGGAGAGGTTGGGGCGGCGCGCGCCGCTGGGGGGCACAACCGCCGCTGGGTTCGGTCAGATGAGATTGTTTCACACGCCGGGGCGATCCACCGTGACGCCGCGCCAGGATTGCCAGACTTGATTCACCTCGGCGGCCAGGGTGGGCAGGTCGATGCCGTCGTTGTGGATCACCGCATCGGCGATTGCGCGCCGCTGGGCACGGCTGGCCTGCTGCGCGATCACGCGTCGGGCCATCGGCTCGTCCCAGCCCGGGCGCAGGCCGACACGCCGGGCCTGGGTGTCTTCGCCGCAGTCGATCACCAGCACGCGGTGCGCGCTGGCGCGCCACAAGGTGGACTCCACAAGCAGGGGGATATCGAAGACGATCGCATGGCCAGCGGCCGCCGTGGCCTGGCGCAGCGCTTCGGTGCGGATCAGCGGGTGCAGCGTGGCCTCCAGCTCGGCCTTGGCGTTGGCATCCGCAAAGACCAACGCACGCAACGCAACGCGGTCGAGGTGGCCCACGGCGTCAAAGAGGCTACCGCCGAAGCGATCTCGGATCGCGGGCAGCGCGGTGCCGCCGGGCTGGGTGAGCTGACGGGAGATGGCGTCGGCATCGACCAGCACCGCGCCCAGGGCCTGCAGGGTGGTGGCGACGGTGCTTTTGCCGCTGCCGATGCCGCCGGTGAGGGCGATGCGCAAGGAATCGGTGGTGCGCTGCATCTCAGCGCCAGCCCATCATCTCCAGAATCGGTTCGACGCCGACCATCAGCACCACGATGCCGGCACCGGCCAGGAAGGGCCCGAACGGCACATAACGGCCTTCACGCAGCGCGCTGGTGAGTTTCATGCCGATGCCCACCACCGCACCGATGATCGAGGCCATCAGCAGGATCGGCAGGATGGCCTGCCAGCCGAGCCAGGCGCCGAGCGCGGCCAGGAGTTTGAAGTCGCCATAACCCATGCCCTCCTTGCCGGTGGTGAGCTTGAACAACCAGTACACCGACCACAGCGACAGGTAACCCACCACCGCGCCCCAGATGGCGGTGGCGAGCGGGAGTGTCCACCCGGCTGCAGCCACCACCAGACCGGCCCACAACAGGGGCAGGGTCATGCTGTCGGGCAGCAAGGTGGTATCCCAGTCGATGAACGTGAGCGCCACCAGCACGGCCAGAAAACCGGCCCACAGCATCGCCACCGGCTGCGCCGAAAAGCGCCACGCCACCGCGGCAAACAGCGCGGCGGTGAGCAGCTCGACCAGCGGGTAGCGCGCGGCGATACCGGTGCCGCAGTTGGCGCAGCGGCCCCGCAAGGCCAGCCAGCTGATGACCGGGATGTTTTCGAACCAGCGGATCTGATGCCCGCACGACGGGCAGGCGGAGCGCGGTTTGGCCAGGCTGTAGGGCGACAGTGACTCGAGCCGCTTGCCGACATCCGCCGCTGCCTGCATGAGCAGTTGGGGTGGGTCGGTGGTGAATACCCGGCGGAAGGAATCGTCGTCACCCACCTGATGGCCGGCTTCGAGCCACCATTGGCGCTCCATCAGCTTGGGCAGGCGATGGATGACGACATTGAGAAAGCTGCCGATGAGCAGGCCGACCAGCGCAAATAGCGCGATGACGGCCGGGCCGGGCAGCTCGGCCCACGCTTGCGCCATCACGCCGTCAGACCACCGAACCGAGCTTGAAGATCGGCAGGTACATCGCCACCACGATGCCCCCGATCATCACACCCAGGATGACGATGATGATGGGCTCCAGCAGGCTGGACAGGCCCTTCACCATCTCGTCGACTTCTTCTTCATAGAACTCGGCGGCCTTGTTGAGCATGTCGTCGAGGGCGCCGGATTCTTCGCCGATCGCCGCCATCTGCAGCACCATGTTCGGGAAGACACCGGTGGTCGTCATCGACGCGGTGAGCGAGGCGCCGGTGGCCACATCGCGCTGGATGCGCTCGGTAGCCTGCGCGTAGACCGAATTGCCGGCCGTGCCGCCCACTGAATCCAGGGCTTCGACCAGCGGTACGCCGGCGGCGAACAGCGTGGCCAGCGTGCGTGTCCAGCGCGCCAGGATGGATTTGCGCACCAGGTCGCCAAAGATCGGCACGCGCAGCAGCAGCCGGTCCATGAAGAACTGCATCGCATCGGATCGCCGCCAGGCCTGGTAGAAGGTGTAGCCGCCGACCCCCATGATGCCGAAGATCAGATACCAGTAACTGGTGAAGAACTTCGACATCGAGATCACGATCTGCGTGGGCACCGGCAGATCGGCACCGAACGACGAGAACACGCTCTCGAACGCCGGGATCACGAACAGCATGATGATCACCAGCACCACGAAGGCCACCACCATCACCGCGATCGGGTAGATCAGCGCCGATTTGATCTTGCCCTTGATGGCGATCGTCTTTTCGAGATAGAGCGAGAGGCGGGCGAGCAGTTGCTCCAGGATGCCGCCGGCTTCGCCGGCTTCGATCAGGTTGCAATACAGCGCATCGAAGTACTTCGGATGCTTGCGGAACGATGCCGACAGGCTGGTGCCGGTTTCCACATCCGAGCGGATGTCCAGCAGCAGTTTTGTCAGGCGCGGATTGGGGCTGCCGCGCGCCACGATGTCGAACGACTGCAGCAGCGGCACGCCGGCCCGCATCATCGTGGCGAGCTGGCGGGTGAAGGTGGCGATGTCCTTGCCGCTGATCGAGCCGCCGCCGGCCGTGCGCCGCTTCTTGATCTTGGTGACGAGGATGCCCTGCCTGCGCAGGCTGGCACTCACCGCGGCTTCGCCGCCCGAGCGCATCTCACCGCGCACGAGCTTGCCGTTGCGATCCTTGCCTTCCCAGTCGAAGATCAGTTCCTTGATATCTCTCGCTACAGCTGTTGCCATCGGATCTCCATGGAATGCCTGGCTCCCCGGCACGGATGTTCGGTTTTCATTCGTTGGTGCACGAAATCACCTCTTCCAGCGTGGTGACGCCGGCACGCACCTTGACCAGGCCGGATTGGCGCAGATCGCGCACCCCGTCCTTGCGGGCCTGATCGGCGATGTCGTTGGCCATGCCCTGGGCCAGGATGATGCGTTGGATCGTCTCGGTGATCGGCATCACCTGATACAGGCCCAGGCGGCCCTTGTAGCCGTTGTTGCACGATGAGCAGCCCACGGCGCGGTAGGTGCGCCAGGTGCCATCGAGCTCTTCGCGTTTGAAGCCCGCTCGCAGCAGCGCTTCCTCGGGGTACTCGACCACCGCCTTGCAGTTTTCGCACAGGCGGCGCGCCAGACGCTGAGCGGTGATGAGCAGCACGCTGGAAGCGATGTTGAACGGCGCCACGCCCATGTTCAGCAGGCGGGTGAGGGTGGTGGGGGCGTCGTTGGTGTGCAGCGTGCTCATCACCAGGTGGCCGGTCTGCGCCGCCTTGATCGCGATGTCGGCGGTTTCGAGATCGCGGATTTCGCCCACCATGATGATGTCGGGATCCTGGCGCAGGAAGGAGCGCAACGCGGCCGCGAAGGTGAGCCCGGCCTTGTCGCTCACGTTCACCTGGTTGACGCCGGGCATGTTGATTTCAGCCGGGTCTTCCACGGTGCAGATGTTCACGCCGGGCTGGTTCAGCAGGTTCAGGCAGGTGTAGAGCGACACCGTCTTGCCGGAACCGGTGGGGCCAGTGACGAGAATCATCCCGTAGGGGCGTTTCACCGCGCTGAGCAGGCGCTCCTTTTCGGCCTTTTCGTAGCCCAGCGCTTCGATGCCGAGCTTGGCGCTCGACGGATCGAGCACCCGGATCACGATTTTTTCGCCAAACAGCGTGGGCAGCGTGGAGACGCGGAAGTCGCACGACTTGGAGCCGAATTTCAGCTTCATGCGGCCGTCTTGCGGCACCCGCTTTTCGGCGATGTCGAGGCGGCTGATGACCTTGATGCGCGAGGCGAGCTTGTCCTTGATGGCCACCGGCGGCTGCGTGATTTCGCGCAATTCGCCATCCACCCGAAAGCGCACCCGGTAGGTTTGCTCGAAGGGTTCGAAGTGCAGATCCGACGCGCGCATGTTGATCGCGTCGATGAGCATCTTTTGCAGGAAACGCACCACCGGCGCATCTTCGACGTCGGAGGTGACCTCCTGGCTCTCGGGCTGGGCCGCTTCGTCGGTGACCTCGAAGTCGAATTCGGTGGTCATCGACTCCAGCGTTTCGGCGGCGCTGGCGCCCTGGCCGTCGAGCACACGGGTGAGCTTGTTGTACTCGACGATCACCCATTCAGGCGCCAGCTGGGTGGCGAACTTGATGCGCTCCGCGGCTTCCTGGTGGGTGGGATCGGCGCAGCCAATGAACAGACGGCTGCCTCGGCGGCCGAGCACCAGCAATTGGTACTGGGCGATCAGCTTGCCATCAACCATGCCTCGCGGTAGGCGGGGAACATCGACCGCGTCAAGATCCAGCAGCGGCAGCGCCAGCGTGGCGGAGAGCGTGTGGGCCAGATCGATGCTGGAGATGGCGCCGCTGGTGACCACCTCGTGGATGAAGGTGGTCTTGCGTTCACGAGCCAGCTTGACAAAATCGTCGGCGATCTTCTCGCCGAGTTTGCCGGCGTGCACCAACACCCGCGCCACGCCCGACAGCGAAGATTGCGGAATTTCGACGATGGTGTCCACGCCCTGCTAATCCATTTCGCCAGTTCAACGCAAGATGATCGCCGATGCACCAAGCGGTGTAAACGGCCACGGCAGCCCGGGTGCAATATCGCACACAAGCGCTCGACAGCTTGGCACACCCGCCACGGAGCGATCGGCCGAAAAGCGTGGTGCTTTGCTGGCGGTTGCGCTGTTGGGCTCCCGAGATGGGCCGTTTGGGCACGAAACGGGCACATACCCTGCAGAATCCGCCGCATGCGCCCGCCGGGCCGCCCCAAGGGCGAATTCCGGAGGGCGCATCCCGCGAAGGTACCCCAATGAGCTCGCTTCTCTTGCTGCGGCATGGTCAGGCCTCCTTTGGCATGGCCGACTACGACCAGCTATCCCCCGTCGGCCTGCGCCAGGCCGAAGCCACCGGTGCCTTTCTGCAACAACAGGGGCTGTCATTCGACCGCGCGCTTGTCGGCCCGCGCCGCCGCCAGCTTGGCACCGCACAGGTTGTTGCAAGGCGGCTGGGGCACCCTGCCGAGCTGCAACTGGAGCCTGCGCTGGACGAATTTGCGGAAGGATCGCAGGTACTGACTGGGTCTGTGCCGGAGCCGCCGGCCCAGCGCAAAGACCAGCTACGCGCCTACGCGGCGGTGCTCGGCGCCTGGTCGCGCGGTGAGATCGAGATTGCCGGCGCGCCGAGCGCCGCCGTGTTCTGCGCCAGGGTCGCGGTGTGGCTGGATCGGCTCGCCGACGAACCCCGCAGCAGCCAGCGGATCCTGGCGGTCACTTCGGCCGGTGTGATCGGCGCGGCTGTGTGCGCCGCGCTCGGCCTCGGGCCTCACAAGCTGATGACCCTGATGGGTGTGCTGCGCAACGCGTCGTTGAGCGAGATCGTCTATACCCGTGGCCGGCTCAGCCTGCTGAGCTTCAACGGCGTGACACATCTCGCGCCGGAGCTGGTGACGTTGATGTGAGCCGCATACAGGCGCTGCAAGCGCTCTGAGTTGCCGCAATTCATCTCAGCGCATCGCGATGGCGCTGACAGGGCAGTTTATGCCGGTCCGATGGGGGCCCAGCCGGGCAGCTTCACGTAGTAGCGGGTCGAGCGGCCGGCACCCGCCCGTACGAGCAGTTCCAGGGACTCC
This sequence comes from Burkholderiales bacterium, assembly GCA_031359975.1. Taxonomy (GTDB): domain Bacteria; phylum Pseudomonadota; class Gammaproteobacteria; order Burkholderiales; family Burkholderiaceae_C; genus JANMAS01. The sequence goes on along the minus strand of JANMAS010000250.1, from coordinate 9,593 downwards.
AGTTCGATGAGCTCGCGCGACGCGGTTGCCCGCGAAATGCCCGCGATGCTTTCGTACTTCTTGGTGCTCGTGCCGCCCTCGAACCCGTTCGATCCGGCTTGACGCTCGCTGCACCGACTTTTGAAATCGTCCAAGTGCTTGATGCGCAGGGAAAAATTTGGTCGGGGTGAGAGGATTCGAACCTCCGGCCTCTACGTCCCGAACGTAGCGCTCTACCAGGCTAAGCTACACCCCGATGCTGCGGTTTGGCGCCAGGCACCAGGCCTGCGCAGCGACCTGTCGCTCGCAATCAAACCGGTGTCAGATCACGACGATCTATCGACCGACCGAACGCAAAATTCTAGCAGAGCCTCACGTGCGCCGGATGGCGGCAAGCTCTGCAGGCAGCGCCTTGCGTGGTCGGCCTGGGTGCGGGCGGCGTCGCGTGTCGCGGCGATCGCGCCGGTCTTGCGCACGATGGCCACGATTTCGTTCAGGCGCGGCAGCTCGCCATGCTCGATGGCGTGGCGGATCAGCTCGCGCTCGGCAGCGGTGCCGCGAGACATTGCCACCAGCAGCGGCATCGTCGGCTTGCCTTCGCGCAGGTCGTCGCCGACGTTCTTGCCCAGCGCCTGGGTATCGCCTTCGTAATCCAGCAGGTCGTCGATCAACTGGAACGCCGTGCCCAGCGAGCGGCCAAATTCCGCACACGCTTCTTCGACCGCCGGGCTGGCATCGGCCACCACGGCGCCGAGGCGGGCGCTGGCCTCGAACAGCTTGGCCGTCTTGTAGCGGATCACACGCAGATAGTCGTCCACCGAGAGATCGGGGTCGTGCATGTTCATCAACTGCAGCACTTCGCCTTCGGCGATCACGTTGGTGGCATCCGCCAGCACGTCGAGCACCCGCATGCGATTGATCGACACCATCATCTGGAATGCGCGCGAGTACAGAAAATCGCCCACCAGCACACTCGCGGCATTGCCAAACAGCGCATTGGCCGTCTGGCGGCCACGGCGCAGCGAGGATTCGTCAACCACATCGTCGTGCAGCAGCGTGGCGGTGTGGATGAATTCGACGATCGCCGCCAGCTCGAAGCGTTCCGCCCCGGCGAAGCCCAGTGCGCGGGTGAACAGCAGCACCAGCTTTGGCCGCACGCGCTTGCCGCCGGCCGAAATGATGTACTGGCCGATCTGGTTGACGAGCTTGACTTCCGAGTGCAACCGCCTGCCGATGACGCGGTCTACCTCGATCATGTCGTCGATCAGCGGATCGACGATGCTCGGGGTTGGCGCGACGGAGACGGCTTCAGACACAGGCGGATGGTAAACAGGCGTAGGGGGGCACCGATGGCTGATTATAGGAATTGCACCGGCCCGGATGGTGGCAGGGTCTGCACCCTATGCCTGCATGCTAGAATGTTCGGCTCTGCGAAATGCCCCAGTGCCCTGAGTGCTCAGGCGTACGCAGCCCGGTAATTTGAAAGGTCCAAGACATGTACGCGGTCATAAAAACCGGTGGCAAGCAGTATCGCGTTGCCACTGGCGAGAAGATCAAGGTAGAACAGATTGCTGCGGATGTCGGCCAGGAAATCTCGATCGATCAGGTGCTCGCCGTCGGTGATGGCGCGGATATGAAGATCGGTTCGCCTCTGGTCGCAGGTGCCATCGTGAAGGCCACCGTGGTCGCTCACGGCCGGCACGACAAAGTGCGCATCTTCAAGATGCGCCGTCGCAAACACTACCAACGGCACGGCGGCCATCGCCAGAACTACACCGAAATCGAGATCGGCGCTGTCGTCGCCTGACGCTGCGTTTCAACAAGGAGTTTCTCTGCCATGGCACAGAAAAAGGGCGGCGGTTCCACCCGCAACGGCCGCGATTCCCAGCCGAAAATGCTCGGCGTCAAGGTGTTCGGCGGTCAGGTCATCCTGGCCGGTTCGATCATTGTTCGCCAGCGCGGCACCAAGTTCCATCCCGGCAGCAACGTCGGCATCGGGCGCGATCACACGTTGTTCGCACTGGTTGACGGTACGGTGAGCTTCGCTTTCAAGGGCGCGCAAAACCGCCAGATGGTCAACGTCAGCGCCGCGGCGGCTTGAGGGCCCTCGTCATATAGCGTCAGCGCCTGTCGCGACGGCCCGCACCGGTTTCCGGGCCGGCCAATCCGCAGGCAGGCAGGTCCGATCGCAAGCCCCGGCTCAACCCGGGGCTTTCGTTTTGGCGCCGTGGATACAGGTTTCGGGCCATTGACGGCAGCACGCACCCGCTTGAGCACACCATGAAATTCGTCGACGAAGCCACGATTGATGTCACCGCTGGTAACGGCGGCGCCGGCTGCGTGAGCTTTCGGCGCGAAAAGTTCATCCCTTTCGGCGGCCCCAATGGCGGCAACGGCGGTCGTGGCGGCAGCATCTACGCGATGGCTGATCGCGGCCTCAACACGCTGATCGACTATCGCTACGCGCGCCGGCACGAAGCGCGTAACGGCGAGGCGGGCCGCGGGTCCGACCAATTCGGCGCGGCGGCGGAAGACATCACGCTGAAGGTGCCCGTTGGCACCATCATCAAGGATGCCGAGACCGAAGACGTCATCACCGAATTGCTCGTTCCCGACGAACCCGTCCTGATCTGCAAGGGCGGTGATGGCGGCTTCGGCAATCTGCACTTCAAGACCCGCACCACCCGTGCGCCGCGGCAAAAAACGCCCGGCTGGCCCGGTGAGCAGAGAAAGCTCAAGCTGGAGCTTCGCGTGCTGGCCGATGTGGGCCTGCTCGGCCGGCCCAATGCCGGCAAGTCCACCCTCATCACCGCGATCTCCAATGCGCGGCCGAAGATCGCCGACTACCCGTTCACCACCCTGCATCCCAATCTCGGCGTGGTGCGCGTGGCCGCCGAAAAGAGCTTTGTGGTGGCGGATCTGCCCGGCTTGATCGAAGGGGCTTCGCAGGGCGCCGGGCTGGGCCTGCAATTCCTGCGGCACCTCCAGCGCACGCGTTTGCTGCTGCATGTCGTCGATGTGGCGCCCTTCGAGCCGGATGCCGATCCGGTGGCGCAGGCGCGTGCCATCGTCAACGAGCTCAAGGTCTACGACAAGAAGCTGCACGCCAAGCCGCGCTGGCTGGTGCTCAACAAGCTGGATATGGTGCCTACCGATCAGCGTGCGGCGCTCGTCAAGGAGTTTGTGCGCCGCTTCCGCTGGAAGGGCCCCGTTTTCGAGATCTCCGCGCTCAGTCGCGAAGGGCTCGATCCGCTGGTGCGCGCGGTGTACGAGCACATCGCCAAGATGGTGGAGGGTGTGCCCGAGCCCGTGGATCCGCGCTTCGAGGCCGCACCCGCCGCGCGCTGATGGCTGCCGTGCTGGCCGCGGCGCGGCGCATCGTTGTCAAGGTGGGTTCCAGCCTCGTCACCAACGAGGGGCGGGGTGTCGATGAGGTCGCCATCGGCAACTGGTGCCGCCAGCTCGCCGCCCTGATGCACGACGGGCGCGAGGTGGTGATGGTCTCCAGCGGGGCGATCGCCGAAGGCATGAAGCGCCTCGGTTGGGCGGCCCGGCCGCAGGCACTGAACGAGCTGCAGGCCGCCGCTGCCGTCGGCCAGATGGGCCTGGTGCAGATGTACGAGCGCAAGCTCTCCGAGCACGGCATCAAGAGCGCGCAGGTGTTGCTCACGCACGCTGATCTGGCCGATCGCGAGCGCTACCTCAATGCCCGCTCGACGCTGCTCACCTTGCTGGCGCTGAAGGTGCTGCCGGTGATCAACGAAAACGATACGGTGGTCAACGACGAAATCCGCTTCGGCGACAACGACACCCTCGGCGCGCTCGTGGCCAACCTGATCGAGGCCGACGCGCTCGTGATCCTCACCGACCAGGCCGGCCTGTATTCGGCCGATCCGCGCCGCGACCCGGGCGCCCGCTTCATCGCCGAAGCCACGGCGGGCGACGCCACGCTCGAAGCGATGGCTGGCGGCATCGGCTCATCGCTGGGCAGTGGCGGCATGATCACCAAGGTGCTTGCCGCCAAGCGCGCCGCCAAGAGCGGTGCCAGCACGCTGATTGCCTGGGGCCGAGAGCCCGACGTGTTGCTGCGCCTGGCGGCGGGCGAGCCGATCGGCACGGCACTCATCGCCAAGACGGCCAAGGTGGCCGCGCGCAAGCAGTGGATGGCTGACCACCTGCAGCTTCGCGGTGCGGTGACGGTCGACGCGGGCGCGGTCGCCAAGCTGCGCGACGAGGGCAAGAGCCTGTTGCCGATCGGTGTGATCGAGGTGGAAGGAGATTTCCACCGTGGCGAGGTGATCGCGGTGCTGTCGCCGGCGGGCCTGGAGATCGCTCGCGGCCTGGCCAACTACTCGTCGGCCGAATCCCGCCTCATCGCGCGCAAGCCCTCGGCCCAGATCGAATCGCTGCTGGGCTATGCCAACGAGCCGGAGCTGATCCACCGTACCAATCTGGTGCTGGCCGCGGCCAGCCGATAAGCCCGGCCGGCAGGGCGCACGGCCCGATGCTCAAACCCGGTTGAGCGACATGCCGGAGGTGCTGCGCAGGCGCTCGACCAGATGCGTGGCGATCTGCTGCAGCGGCAGCACCTGATGCGCCGCGCCGTGCGCGATGGCCTCGCGCGGCATGCCGAAGACAACGCAACTCGCTTCGTCCTGGCACAGGTTGTACGAGCCCGCGTCGCGCATCACCTTCATCGCCTTGGCGCCGTCGGCGCCCATGCCGGTGAGCATGATGCCGAAGGCATTCGGGCCCACCACGCGCGCCGCCGATTCGAACAGCACCTCGACAGACGGCCTGTGCCGATTCACCGGCTCTCCGTCGCGCACCCGCGCCAGGTAGTTGGCGCCCGAGCGTTCCACACTCATGTGCTGGCCGCCGGGCGCGATGTAGGCGTGGCCGGGCAGCACACGCTCGCCATCGACGGCTTCCTTCACGCGGATGCGGCACAGGCCGTCCAGGCGAGCTGCGTAACTCCGGGTGAATCCCGGCGGCATGTGCTGGGTGATCATCACCGCCGGCATGTCCGGCGGCAAGGCCGTCAGCACTTCCTTGGTGGCTTCGGTGCCGCCGGTGGAGGCGCCGATGAACACGATCTTCTCGGTCGACAAGCGCCCTACCGCGCCGAGCGTGCCGGGTTTGGTTGGCGCGCGTGCATCCGCGGCGCCGGCCGCCGGTGCCGGCCCGAGGCGGCGGATGCGGGCGCGCGAGGCGGTGCGGATCTTGTCGGTGATGTCGGCGGTGAGCTGGCGCATGCCGTCGGCCAGGCCGATCTTCGGCTTGGCGACAAAATCTACCGCCCCCAACTCCAGCGCGCGCATCGTCACGTCGGCGCCGCGCTCGGTCAAGGTGGACACCATCACCACCGGCATGGGCCGCAGGCGCATCAGCTTCGACAGGAAATCGATGCCATCCATGCGCGGCATTTCCACATCCAGCGTGATGACATCGGGGTCGAGGTTGCGGATCATCTCGCGCGCGGCAATCGGGTCTGCCGCGGCACCCACGCAGGCCATGTCGGCCTGGCGATTGATGATCTCGGCCAGCAGGCTGCGGATGAGCGCCGAATCGTCGACGACGACGACGCGGATCTTGGTCATGGGATGGCCTTTCCAGTGCGGGGCATGAACGAGCCGACGCCGGTTCAGAACAGATCGATGGAGCCGCCGCCGGACCCAGCCGGCTGAGGCGCGCGAGAAGCGGCACGTTCCTGCGCCGCCAGCGCATCGGTGTTGGTGGCGGCCAGACGCTTGACCATGGCCTTGCCGGTCACAGGCAACAGGCAGACCTTTCGCGGGTAGACATCCAGCACGTCTTTCGAAACCACCGGGATGCGCTCGGTCTGCAGGTACGCCAGCACGAATCGGGTGTTGCGCTCGCCGACGTTCATGCTGTGCATGCCGCTGATCACCGCACCGCCGCCAAAAACCTTGGCTTCCATCGTCATCCGGGTGGCGCCGCGTTTCATCATTTCGTTGATGAGGAGTTCCATGGCGTACGTGCCATAGCGGCCATTGCTCACTGAATCGGCGCAGCTGTCATCGGGCAGCATGAAGTGGTTCAGACCACCCACTTGGGCCTGCCGATCCCAAAGGCAGCAGGCGATGCAGGAGCCCAGGGTGGTCATCACCAGCATGTCTTCGCTGGCGACGAAGTACTCCCCGGGCAGCACTTTCACCGCTTCGTTCTTGAAGTGGGCGTCGTAGTAGAAGAAGGAGGCTTCGCCGGGTTTGCGCACCTGTGCTTTCAGCCGTTCCAGCCTCGCCGACGAACGCATCGAAGACAGCGGCGGGCCAGCAGGGGCGGCGAGAGAAACCATGTCGGTGTATCGGTTGCGGTGGCGATGAACTGAAGCCCTCAGAGCCGCTGGTAGATCGTCTTGCCGCGCAGGCGGAAGAGATCACGCGAATCGCTGAAGTTTTCGGAGTGGCCCACATACAACAAGCCACCGGGCCGCATCACCGAATGCAACCGCCGCAGCACCGCCATTTGTGTCGGCGCGTCGAAGTAGATCATCACGTTGCGGCAGAACACGAAGTCGAACGGCTCGCCGAGCGACCAGGTGGGCGCCATCAGGTTGAACGCGCGGAACTCGATCATTCGCGCCAGCTCGGGCCGCACGCGAATATGGCCGCTGTTGACGCCGGTGCCGCGCAGGAAGCACCGCCGCATGCGCTCCGGGCTCAGGCCGCGCGCATCGGCGGGATAGACGCCGCGCTCAGCGGTGGCGAGCACCTTGGTGTCGATGTCGCTGGCCAGGATCGTCGGTGCGGCACCGGAGCCCAGCGCTTCGGCGGCGGTGATGGCGATCGAGTACGGCTCTTCGCCGGTGGACGCGGCGCAGCACCAGATGCGGGGGTTGCGTGGCACGCCGCGCAGATCGCTGGCCAACGCGTGGAAGTGATGCTCCTCGCGGAAGAACGACGTGAGGTTGGTGGTCAGGCAGTTGATGAACGCCTGCCATTCGGCCTCGCCCGAGGTGCCCGTGCTGTTCTCCAGCATCTGAAGGTAGTCGGCGAACGAGCGCAGGCCGGTATCGCGCAGCCGGCGCGACAGGCGGCTGTACACCATCGCCTGTTTGCCGCCATGCAGGTTGATGCCCGCGCGCTGGAAGATGAGGCGCCGCACGCGCTCGAAGTCGGCTGCGGAGAAGCTGAATTCATGCGCCGGGCCATCGAGCATCGCCGGTACCGTGGAAGGGCTGATTCGAGTTGTCATGGTGTGATGCGCTGCGCGTCGAGATGCCGATGGCAACGCAGAGTCTGCGCAACCATGCGCCACGCCGGTGCGCCGAACTGAGCGGGATCACACACGCTTTTTCTCACCTCGAAAGGCAGGTGGCCGCTGCTAGACTGATCCGCAACTTGCCGTTGCCTGCACACCGCAGGTTTGTGGCCCAACCTTCGCAGAGCTCATCATTCAACTGGCCGTGTCCCACGAATCGCAGCCCCACGCCACACCGCAGCCCGCTGCGGCGGAGCTGCGCATCGACGACGCGCTGCAGCTGCTGCGCCATTCGGGGATCAATCCCCCGGCGGGCGAACCCGGCAGCCCGGCCTGGATGCAATCGCTGATCGACTCGCTGTGCGAGATGTCCAGCCGGGACGCCCTCACCGGGCTGGTCAACCGCCGGCAGTTCGAATTGGCTCTGGCACGCGAAATCGATCGTGTGGCTCGATCCGGCGAGCCGGCGCTGTTGCTGATGCTCGACATCGATCACTTCAAGCGCGTGAACGACAACCACGGCCATGCCGCCGGCGATCAGGTGATCCGCGCGGTGGGCGCGGCGCTGGCTGAATCGGTGCGCCCGATGGATCTCGTGGCCCGCATCGGCGGTGAGGAATTCGCCGTCATCTTGCCCAATTGCGCGCCCGCCTTCGGCCAGGCCGTGGCCGAACGCATACGCCGGCGCGTGGAGCGGCAGCATGTGGCGATCAGCCCCAGCCAGCAATTGGCGGTGACGATCAGTGTGGGCGGTGCGTTTGCGCCGCAATGGGTGCGCTCCACCATCAGGCTGTGGACGGAGCGTGCCGATCTGCAGCTGTACCGCGCCAAGAGCGAAGGCCGCAACCGCGCCTGCCTGGAGCCGACCCCGTTGTCGTTGGTCAGTGCCGAAGAAAAAGGCCTGCTGTTCGCTACGTCGCAGTTTCAGGATTTCGAATGAACACCCGCAGCTCCAGCCCCCCAACCGCCGGCCGCCGCGCCCGTGTCACCGCGATCACCAGCGGCAAGGGCGGCGTGGGCAAGACGTTCATCTCGGCGAACCTGGCCGCCGCGCTGGTGCGCGCTGGCGAGCGTGTGCTGGTGCTGGATGCCGACCTGGGCCTGGCCAATCTCGATGTGATGCTCAACCTGTACTCGAAGATCACGCTGCACGATGTGATCACCGGCAAGCGCACGCTCGATGAAGCGATTCTTCCCGCGCCGGGAGGCCTGTCGGTGCTGTTGGCGGGTTCGGGCATGGTGGAGTACTCGCGCATGACACCCGAAGTGCGCGTGCAGTTGCTGGCGGTGATCCAGCAGTTGCTGCCGCGATTCGATCGCGTGATGCTCGACACAGGCGCCGGCATTTCGGATGTGGTGCTGTTCACCATTTCGCAAGCCGATGAAGTGATCGTCGTGGCCACGCCGGAGCCCACCTCGCTCACCGATGCCTACGCCACCATCAAGGTGCTCGCCACCACCCAGGGCCGGCGCGACATCCGCCTGCTCGTGAACCAATCCAATCGCCCCGGCGAAGGCCGCGCGATTCGCGGGCAGTTGCAGCAGGTGGTGGATCGCTACGTGACACCTGGCCTGGATTCGCCGGTCAAGCTGGAGTTCATCGGCGAAATTCCGCGCGACGAAGATGTGCGTGATTCGGTGCAGCGCCGCGAGTTGCTGCTCGAATCAAAACCCGGCTGTCCCGCCGCGCAGGCCATCGTGGCGGCCGCCGCCCGCTTGATGGCCTGAACCCGGCCGCGCTCAGGCCCTGCCGGCCGGCGCCAGCAACACGATCAGCGCACCGGCACCGCCGTTGGGCCCACTGGCCTGCGCAAACGCGATCACCTCCTGGCGCTGCGCCAGCCAGCGATGCACCTTGGCCTTGAGCACCGGCTCCTTGCCGGGTGAGCCATGGCCTTTGCCATGCACCACGCGCAGGCAGCGCATGCCCTGCTGATGCGATTCGCGCACAAACGCGGCGAGCGCGTCGCGCGCTTCATCGCGCCGCATGCCATGCAGATCGAGCTGGCGCTGGATCGCCCAATGCCCGCGCCGCAGGCGCGTCAATACATCGGTGCCGATGCCGCTGCGTCGGAACGACAGGCCATCGTCGGTGAGCAGAAGGGATTCCACATCCACTTCGTCGGACAAGGCTTCGCGCAGCGCAGCCTGCTCGTCCAGCTCACGCTGACGCGCGCGGGCGGGCGGTTTGTCGGCCACCAGATGCGCCCGGCCGCTGGGCCGCAGCGGCTGCACCGGCCCCACGGCGTGCGCGAAGGCATGGCGCACGCGGTCGCGGCGCAGCCGCTCCGCCCGCTCCAGCGCGTCTCGCTCCGCTGCTTCGCGCTGCGATTTTTCCAGGGCATCGCGCAGCGCGCCCAGCTCTTGCAGGCTGCGCGCCTTCACAGCAG
>JANMAS010000564.1:0-1725 GCA_031359975.1 Burkholderiales bacterium | reverse complement strand
CGCGAATGAAGCCACTGGTCGACAGATTTCATGCCCGACTCGGCCGTCCAGATGAAGGCCGTGGTTTCGAAGAAGTTGAACTTGGCGCGGTTGAACCCGACCACCACGCTGCCATCATCGGACACGCCCGTGGCATACGAGTAGCCTGTCTCGGTGGTGCCGGGCAGCACACCCAGGGTTTGTTTGTCCCAGGTGCTGCCGTTCCACTTCCAGATGGCGGCCACCGATCGCTGGCGAGCCGGGTCAGTGCCCTGGCCGACGATGATGGTGCCGGCCGCATTCACCGCCGCGGCTTCGCCGCTGATCTCGCTCCCCTCAAGCAAGGTGCGCACGCCGTTGGCCCACACGGTGGCCTGGCGGGCGCCGGTCACGCCCTCCGACCAACCCACCACCACGCTGCCATCGAGATTGGCGGCGTCCACACGGCTGGACACGGTGGGATCGGCCGGCAGGCCCACGGTGCCGGTGGCGGCGCGCCAGACGCTGGCGTGCGCGCGGTAGTTGGCGCTCCAGTAGAAACCGGTCACCGCCGTGCCGTCGCCGGACATGCCGAAGACGGTGCTGTCTTCGCGGTCGACGATGGCTGCATCCGCCGGCAAGGGGCCGATCTGTTGCCAGCCGCCGGTGGTTGTCCAGCGGCCCTGCGTGCGGTATTTGCCGGTGTCGTCCAAGATGGTGCTGGCGATCACCGTGCCATCCCTGGAGATGGCGGGATCGCCGGAGCCGCCCTTGGTCTGGCCATTGGTGTTGCGGCCCAGCTGGACGACGCCTGTCTCCGGCGTCCAGCGGATCAGGTGGTTGTTGGCGTTCATGTAGCCCACCACGGCACGGCCATCGTCGGACATGCCGGTCGCACCCACATAGCCCACCCGCTCCAGCGTGATGGACTGGGCTTGGGCGGCCACCGGCAGGGCGGCGCAGATCGCCGCGGCAAGCGCGACTTGGCGAATCGACATCGAAATCATGGGTAACTCTCCTGGAAGGATGTAGGGGATGCCGTCGCGCAACGTCGGGGTCAGGTCAGGCACATCGACACTGTAAAGTCTGCTGGAGAGTTCTGCAAGACTTCTCACAGAGAGTTTTCCCCAACTACTTTTTATTTGGATCGCCCCACGATTGGCTGTTTGCGGGGGGCAGGGAAGCTGCCGGGCAGCACCGCGCCGGCAGGGGAAAAGTGTGATGGTCGGGGTGAGATGATTCGAACATCCGACCCTCTGCTCCCAAAGCAGATGCGCTACCAGGCTGCGCTACACCCCGAAGGCCGCGATTGTAGCGGGCTGGCGCGATCAGCCGCGCACGGGCTGCGATGGCTGCGGTGCGGGGATCGCCAGCTGCCGGGCCACATCCATGCACTGGCGGATGTGCTGTTCGCAGACGAACTTCAGCGCCGAGAAGGTGAGCGCCGCCGATATCGCCTGCCCCGCCACCGGCACATATTTGGCGGCCTGTTGCGTGGTCAGGCGCACGCCCACGATCTTGAGCACCCGCATCACCAGTTCGCGGGTGACGATCTTGCCCACCAGCAGCCCGCCGCCCGCGCTCACCGCCTTGTAGACGACCATGCGGCGATCGGGTGACAAACGCTCGATCTGCTCGGGCGTCAGGCCGAAGGCCGCGTTGATCTCCGGCAGCAAGCGCACCAACGTGCCGATGTCGGTCACCCAGTCGAGCCCCGGCACCGGCAGCATCGCGATGCCGGCTGCTGTGGCGGCCCGGCGATTGACG
>JANMAS010000247.1:0-2928 GCA_031359975.1 Burkholderiales bacterium | reverse complement strand
CACCTGCTGCACCTTGGCCACCTCGCCTTGGGGCGACACGCTGTCGATGCGCGCGGCATGGGCACTCAGGCCGGCCATCATCATGATCGCGCCAACGGCGAGCACCGTCGCCAGTCGGCCTCTTGAGAAAACGCCCGGCCGCCCGAAGTTTCCTCCTCCCCAAGGGCCACGAAGGGGCCCCAAGTGGCCCCTGGGTGCGGACGACGGTTGTCGTCGGCCTGGGGGTGCTCCCAAGGCCTTGCCCCTCATGCCGCCGCCCACCACACTGCGCATCGCTCACACCTCGTCAGGCGGCTGCGTTGCAGCCCTGGGGCGCAGTCTATGCGGCGGGCGCGGGGTATCGAATCAGAGATTGCCTTCGCGGCTGTCGCGCAACTGCACCCGCCGCTGCGCTTCGAGATCGCGCAGGCGCGCATCGATGATCGACACATCGACGTTGTCAGCCGACGGGGTGGACCGCGCGGCGCGTTGTGCCGCACGAAAGCGATCGATGGCGCCTTGCAGATCGCCCTGCACCGCATACGACTCGGCTTCGGCGCGCAGCTGGCGCAGCGGCAGGCCCTGGGTTTGCGCCACCCGAGCGAGGGTGGACCACGCCAGCGCATCCTGTGGCCGCGCGCTCACCCAGCCTTGCAACTCCTGCAGGCTCTCCCGCGCCGCCGCCTCGGCGGACGAACCCGGCACCAGCAGCGATCGAGGCAGCGCAGCCGCCTGCGCGCGCATGAACAAGGCCGGGCGCGACATATCGCCACGCAGGGCACGCGCGGCATCGGCGGCGCGTGCCACATCACCTCGCGCCACCATGGTCTCGGCTTCGAGCAGGATCAGCGCGCGTTGGGCGACACGGTCGTCCGGCATCTGCTGCGCCGCCCAGCTGCGGGCCTGCACCAGGCGCTCATCGGCGCGGGCAAAGTCGCGCAGCATCGACGAAGCCAGCGCGCTGGCATACAACGAGGCCAGGCGCTCGCGTGCCTTGCGCGCGTTGTCGTTGGCGGCGTCGGCGGTTGGCAAGGTGGCCATCACCGGTGCCTCGCCGAGCCCTTGTTCGCGGCGCAGCGCCACGTCGCTTCGATTCATCCACACCCGTGCCCGCGCTCGCATCAGCGCGTGCGAGGTGTCGAGGCCGGCAGGCAGGATGGAGGCACCCACACGCGGCGGCGCCAGCGTGCCGCGCAGGCGCGCTTCGCTGATGCGCTCCACCGTCAATGGGTGGCTGCGCAGGTAAGGAAACTGCCCGGCATCGTTGAGCCGATTGGCGCCATCGAGCTTTTCGAACATGCCCACCATGCCGGCCCCGGAGAAGCCGGCGGTGGACATCACGTCGTAGCCCACCCGATCGGCCTCGCGCTCCACGCTGCGCGAAAAGTTGAGCTGGCCCTGTGCGGCCATCGCCTGGCTGCCGACCACCGCCGCCTGCACGCCATCGCTGCTGTTGGCGCGCGACGCCGCCAGCACACCGAGGATCAGCGCGGCCATCGAGATCAAGGTCTGGCGACCGGAATCGCCGATGCTGCGCGCGATATGGCGCTGGGTGACGTGCGACAACTCGTGCGCCATCACGGAGGCCAGTTCGTCGGGTGTGTCGGTGAGTGCGATCAAGCCCAGGTAGATGCCGATGTAGCCCCCCGGCAGCGCAAACGCATTGACCACCCGATCGCGCACGAGAAATGGCTCCCACGCAAAGCGGGTATCGGTATCGGCATTGATCTCGCCACGTTGGCGCGCGGCGGCGGCCAGCGCATCGAAGAGCGTGCGCACGTACTCGGTGAGCAAGGGATCGTCGAGGTAATCGGGGTCACGCCGAATCTCGCGCATGACCTGGTCCCCCAGCCGCCGCTCGGTGGCGACATCGAGATCTTCCGACGCTGAATCGCCCAACGAGGGCAGGCGCACCTGCGCCGCCAGCGGAGACCACGGTGCGGCGGTGGCGAGCGCCAAGGCCAGAGCCAGAACGGCTTGTCGAGAGGGGGATTTCAAGGCAGGAGCAAACTCTGAATGAAGGCAATCAGGCGCGGGCTCACCCACGGGCCATCCGATGGAGTGCGTCGGCGCGGCGATGGTTCCATCGCGCCGGCAAAACCCTCGCCGCTATCATGACACCGCCGCGTTTCGCGCGCGTGTCTGCCGCCCCTCATCATGACCGATCCCCAGCTCACGCACTTCGACGCCGCAGGCCAGGCCCACATGGTGGACGTCTCCGCCAAGCCGGCCAGCCATCGCATCGCACGCGCCACCGGCACCATCCGCATGCAAGCCGCCACCCTCGCGCACATCAGCCGGGGCGATGCCAAGAAGGGTGATGTGATCGGCATCGCGCGCATCGCCGCGATCCAGGGCGCCAAGCGCACCGCCGATCTGATCCCGCTGTGCCATCCGCTGGCGCTCACCCGCGTGAGCGCCGAGTTCGAGCTGGACGAAGCGCTCAGTACGGTGCGCTGCACGGTGCAAGCCGAAACAGTGGGCGCCACGGGCGTCGAAATGGAAGCCCTCACCGCCGTGCAGGTGGGCCTGCTGACCATCTACGACATGTGCAAGGCCATCGATCGCGGCATGGTGATCGATGGCGTACGCCTGCTCGAAAAACAAGGCGGCCGATCGGGGCATTGGGTGGCGCCTGCGTAGCGTGACGGCCCTGAAAAGATCGTCAGCGGAAATCCGTCCATCGCAGGGCGCCGGCCGGGGCTTCGCACTGGAAAGGCCGGGCCGGCGCCGAGGCGGGTAAGGCCTCGACGGGCGTGGAGGCCGCTGCGGCGGCGGGCCCGCTCGCGGCCGCTGCCGTAGCGGCTTCGGGCAGATCGCACGGTGCGAAGAACTCGGCCGCCGCCGGATTGCGAAACTCCTTCAGCCGGGCCGCGACATATCGAGCACGATCGGCATCGTTGTGGCCAGCGAGCGCGCGCGCCCAGGAGGTCATCAGGCGGGTGTCGA
>JANMAS010000485.1:0-10434 GCA_031359975.1 Burkholderiales bacterium | reverse complement strand
CCGGCATGCCGAAAGTGGCCCAGCAGGCGGCGCGCAATGGCCGGCGACAGCGGCGGCAGGCCGCGCACGATCTTCTGCAGCTCCTCCACCAGCACTTCGAAGCGGTCTTCTTTCAGCAGATAGCCGTCGGCGCCGCCCTGCAGTGCGGCGCCGACGGCTATCTGCTGAAAGAAGACCGCTTCGAAGTGCTGGTGGAGGAGCTGCAGAAGATCGTGCGCGGCCTGCCGCCGCTGTCGCCGGCCATTGCGCGCCGCCTGCTGGGCCACTTTCGGCATGCCGGCCTGCCGCGCAGCACCGGCGCCGCCGCCGGCTTCGAGGTGCCCACGCCGGCGCAGCGCCCCGCCTCCCCCAACCGCGACGAAGAATACGAACGCCTCACCCCGCGCGAGGTGGAGGTGCTCACCTACCTCTCCAAGGGCTTCACGATCAAGGAAATCGCGGGCCTGATGAACATCAAGTGGTTCACCGTCAACGATCACATCAAGTCGATCTACAAGAAGCTCAACGTCTCCAGCCGCGCCGAAGCCGCCGTGCTCGCCAGCAAGCAGGGCCTGGTCTGACCTGGGCTGCCGATGTGGACCGACAGCCGCACTGACGGCGGCCCGCTCTCCGGCGTCGATTGGCTCATCGGCATCGATACGCCGGCCGAGCGGCCGCTGGCTGCCAGTGCCCCGGCGGCATGGCGGCGGCGCGTGGTGTTTGGCGTGGCCTTGGTCGGCATTCTGGCCATCCTGCTGCTGGCGGCGCACCTGGCGCGCTCGCCGCAAGTGGATGCGCAGTGGCGCATGAGCGATGCCGGCAACTTCGAACTCGTCACCTCCCGCGATGCCTCGCTGTCGCGCATGGGCGGGCAGACGCTCGATGGCCTGCTCGATGCCGAAGG
The DNA here is from genome assembly GCA_031359975.1 of Burkholderiales bacterium. Lineage (GTDB taxonomy): Bacteria > Pseudomonadota > Gammaproteobacteria > Burkholderiales > Burkholderiaceae_C > JANMAS01. The sequence continues at coordinate 9,551 of JANMAS010000485.1, read as the reverse complement.
CCGGCTGATCGAAGTGGATGCCCAGTTGCTGCAGCGGCCGGTGCGCTGGGTGGTGGAGGCCGAAGATCGGCAGCGCCACATGAACCTGCAGCGGCGCATCGCCGAGGCCCTCGATGGCCCGGTGGTCACGTTGCTGTTCACCAGCGGCGCCCTGGTGGAAGTGGCCCCCATGCAGCGGGGCCTGCGCGACCTGGGCGGCATGTTCTGGCTCACCTCCGCATTGGCCCTGGTGCCCCTGCTGATCGGCTGGACGGTGATGCTCACGCGACCGCAGGGCCGCAATGTCCTGTTCTGCCTGATGACGCAGGCGCAGGCGCTGGGCTTGTTGCTGATCGCGGTGGAATCGGTGCCCGGCATCGGCCCGCCCGCCCTGCTGTCGGTGATCGATCCCCTGCCGCGCATGCTGCTCGACGTCTGCACCGCCGTGGCCATCGCCAACACCTGCCTGATCAACCCCAAGCGGCTTCCCGGCGCGCGCGCGATCGGCCTCGCCCTGTGGGGCCTGAGCATTGCCTGCATGGCGTACGCCAGCACCTCGGCACCGGCACAGCTGTGGTGGGCCACGCAGTGGTTGCTGATGACCATCGGTGGCTGCGCGATCGCCTTCCTGGCGTGGTCGTACAAAAAAATGCCGCATCCGTTTTCACTGGTGCTGCGGCGCTTCGGGTTTCTGTCGTTCTCGACCCTGCTGCTGCTCACCGTCGCGGTGGCTGTTACCGGTGCCGAGGGTGACGACCCGCACAACATCGCCTCGATCGGGTCGGTGATCTGGAGCGTGTTTTTCACCGGCATGCTGGTGCAGCTGCCGTTTCTTTCGCGCACCCAGCATGTGCTGCGCGAGTTCACCAATCTGGCCGGCGTGGCGCTGCTGGCGGTGACGGTGGATCTGCTGTTCGTCAGCGTGTTCGCCGTAGGCCAGTTTGCCTCGCTGTCGCTCGCGATGTTTGCCGCCCTCGCGGCTTATGTGGTCGTGCGCCAGTGGACCCTGCAACACCTCACTCGCGCGCGGGTGCAGACGGTCGAGCGCATGTTCGAGCGCATCTACGAGATCGCCCGCGCCATGGCCTCGCATCCGGGCCGCGCCAGCGCGCTGGTGGCCACGCTGCTGCGTGAAGTGTTCGAGCCGGTGGAGGCGGTGAGCTCCGAGATCCAGGCGCGCCAGGCTCGTGTGATGCATGACGGCGCCGCCTTGCTGGTGCCGGTGCCGCCCTTGAGCGAAGAATCCGATACCCACATGCTGGTGCTGCGCTTCGCCGGCCGCGGCACGCGTCTGTTCACCAGCGAGGATGCGCGCCTGACCGATCGGCTGGTGGAGCAGCTTCGGCGCGCGATCAACTTCGATCGCGCGGTGGAGCAAGGCCGCTCCGAGGAGCGCATCCGCCTGGCGCAAGACCTGCACGACGACATCGGCGCCCGGCTGCTCACGCTGATGTACCAGGCGCCCAGCCAGGAAATGGAAAACTACCTGCGCCACACGCTGCAGGATCTCAAAACCCTCACCCGCGGCCTGGCCGCGCCCGGCCACCGCTTGTCGGATGCGGCCGCCGAATGGAAGGCCGATATCGCACAGCGCATGGATGCGGTGCCGGTGGAACTGCAATGGTCGTTCGATGCCGACGATGACCCGATGCTGGGCGTGGTGCAGTGGTCGTCGCTCACCCGCATCCTGCGCGAGCTGGTGAGCAACGCGATCGCCCATTCGATGGCCAGCCGCGTGGATCTGCGTATCGCGATGCAGCACCGCGCGATGACGATCATCTTCTGCGACAACGGCATCGGCCGAGATCCGCAGCAGTGGTCACACGGCCTCGGCCTGGGTGGCATCCGCAAACGCGTCAAGCTGCTCGGCGGCGAAGTGCAATGGGCCGAAAACCCACCGCACGGCATTTGCTGCACCGTGTACGTGCGTGAGATCGTCACCGGTGAGTGAGGTGCGGATCAGTTCCGAGTGAAGGTGAGCACGAACGGATACTGCATGGCGCAGGGCCGACCGGTGCAAATCGCCGCTTTGTATGGCTCCAGCATCAGCACCGACGCGGCGAATTTCGCCAATTCGATGGTGGGCGCCTCGAGTACCGAGACGCTGGTTGCCTGGCCTTTGGCGTCGATGTCGACGACCAGGGCCAGCCGGCCCAACGGTGTCGAGAATCCGCTTGGCGTGAGTTTGTCGGCGCCATCCGAGATCGCCTTGAACAGGCGTCCGACGCCATACAGCGGGTACGGCGGCTCGTCGCCCGGGGCCAGCGATTCATAGCCGGCATGCACGGCGCTCTTCTGATCCGGCGTGAGTTCACCGTAGGCTTTTTCAGGGGGCACGGCGATGTTCCTGACCACCTCGCGCTTGATCTGCGAGCCGGTGCTCGGCGCATCCTGGCGCACGGTGAAACGCTCCTGGGCCGCCGGCTCGTCAGCGCGGGCGCCAAGCGCCGCCGCCAAGGCGGCGGCCATCAACAGGACGCCACCGCGGCGCCGCACAATCTCACAATCTGCTTTCATGTCAATTCGCTCCCTGTTTTTGTGATCCGCACCCGGTGATCGTTGGTCGATGCGAACCCGTCAACAATATCGTATCCATTCAAGGCGACCCGACCGATGACCCCCGACATCCACGAATTCCTGACGCAGCACCGCATCCATGAAGTGGAATGCGTGATCTCCGACATGACCGGCATCGCGCGCGGCAAGATCCTGCCGCGCGACCTGTTCCTCGCCGCCGGAGAGATGCGCCTGCCCAAGAGCGTGCTGCTCAACACCGTCAACGGCCAACAGCCCGACAACGGGCCTTACGTGGGCGAAACCGATCCCGACATGGTGTGCATGCCCGACAACAACACGGTGCGGGTGGTGCCCTGGGCCGCCGAATCGGTGGCGGTGGTCATCCACGATTGCCAGGAGTTCGACGGCACGCCGGTGCAGCTCTCGCCGCGCGCCGTGCTGCGCCGGGTGGTGCAGCGCTACACCGAGCGCGGATGGCGGCCGGTGGTGGCGCCGGAGATGGAGTTCTATCTCGTCGCGCGGCAGCAGAATCCCCACGAACCCTTGCAGCCGCCCTTGGGGCGCAGCGGCAAACCCGAGGCCGGGCGGCAGTCGTATTCGATCGACGCCGTCAACGATTTCGATCCCTTTTTTCTCGAGCTCTCGAACTTTTGCGTGGTGCACCGGCTCGGTGTGGAAACGCTGATCCACGAAGCCGGCGCCGGGCAGATGGAGATCAACTTCTCGCACGGCGATCCGATGGATCTCGCCGATCGGGTGTTCCTGTTCAAGCGCACTGTGCGCGAAACCGCGCTGCGCCACGGCATCTTCGCCACCTTCATGGCCAAGCCGATGGAAATGGAGCCCGGCAGCGCGATGCACATCCACCAGAGCATCGTCAATGCCGATGGCCACAACATTTTCAGCCAGCGCGACGGCAGCGCCAGCGAGAGCTTCATGCACTACATCGCCGGGCTGCAGAAGTACGTGCCGATGGTGATGCCGATGCTGGCGCCGTATGTCAATTCCTATCGGCGCCTGTCGCGCCTGATGTCGGCACCCACCAACGTGCAGTGGGGCTTCGACAACCGCACCTGCGGCATCCGGGTGCCCAATTCGGGCCCGCAGGATCGCCGCATCGAAAACCGGGTACCGGGCGTTGACGTGAACCCCTACCTGGCCATGGCTGCCACGCTGGCGTGTGGCTACCTCGGCATGACCGAACGCCTGCCGCCGCTGGCGCCGGTGGTGGGCAGCGCCTGGCTGCACGAGCACGAATTGCCGCGCCACCTCGAAGACGCCATCGAGCGCATGCGCGGCTGCACCGCCCTGGGCGAGGTGCTGGGGCCGCAGTTCGTGAGCGCCTTCCTGGCGGTGAAGGAACTGGAGCACGCCACCTACAGTCGCGTGATCAGCTCCTGGGAGCGCGAACACCTGCTGCTGCTGGTGTGAGCAGCCTCATGAGCAACACCACACCACCCCGGCGCGGCGACATCGATCGAGCACGCGTTCGCAACCTGCTGGCTCGCGAGCAGGCACGCTACATCGCCGATCACCCGGCCTCGCAGGCTTTATCCGCGCGCGCCAGTCAGCACCTGCTGTTCGGCGTGCCGATGCACTGGATGAACGATTGGTCCACGCCCTTCGCCCTGCATGTGCAAGAGGCACGAGGCGCCCGGCTCACCGATGTCGACGGCCACACCTACGCTGATTTCTGCCTGGGCGACACCGGCGCCATGTTCGGCCATGCGCCCGAGCCGGTGGCCCGTGCGCTCGCACACCAGGCCACCCGCGGCTACACCACGATGCTGGCGAGCGAGGATGCGGCCTGGATCGGTGACGAGCTGGCACGGCGCTTCGGCCTGCCGATGTGGCAATTCGCCATGACGGCCAGCGATGCCAACCGCTTTCTGCTGCGCTGGGTGCGCGCCGCCACCGGGCGCCAGCGGATCATCGTCTTCAACGGCTGTTATCACGGCACGGTGGATGATGTGTTCGTGGATCTGGTCGATGGCCAACCGCGCCAGCGCGCCAGCCTGCTCGGCCAAGTGCACGATCTCACCGCACACACCAGCGTGGTCGAGTTCAACGACCTGCCCGCCCTGGCACATGCGTTGGCCGGCGGCGACGTGGCCTGCGTGCTCGCCGAGCCGGTGATGACCAACATCGGCATGGTGCTGCCCGAGCCCGGTTTCTGGAGCGCGGCGCAGCGCCTCATCCACGCGCACGGCGCCTGCCTGGTGCTCGACGAAACCCACACCATCAGCTCCGGCCCCGGCGGCTATGCCCGCGAGCATGGCCTGGTGCCCGATGCCCTGGTGCTCGGCAAACCGATTGCAGGCGGTGTGCCCTGCGCGGTGTATGGGTTCAGCGCTGATCTGGCCGAGCGCGCGATGCAGGCCAAGCGCCACGCACCGCCCGGCCACTCCGGCATCGGCACCACGCTCACCGCCAACATGCTGGCGCTCGCCGCCATGCGCGCCAACCTCGCCGAGGTGATGACCGACGCGGCCTACGCCCACATGCTGCCGCTGGCGCACACGCTCGCCACCGGTCTGCGCCGCGTGATCGCCACGCAAGGCGTGCCGTGGTGCGTGACGCAGGTGGGTGCGCGCTGCGAGTTCCAGTTCGCGGCCGAAGCACCCCGCCATGGCACCCAGGCCGCCGCCCTGTTCGACGACGAGCTCGAACGGGTGATGCACCTCTACCTGCTCAACCGCGGCGTGCTGAACACGCCCTTCCACAACATGATGCTGGTGTGCCCGCAAACAGCCCCAGCCGACGTGCAACGGCTGCTGGAGGCCTTTGGCGCGTGCCTGACCGAGATCACCGCCTGACTCACCACCAGGCTCACCACCTGATGGCCACGCCCCGGTTGCCCCCGCCGTCATCCAGCCACACCACACACAGCCAGCACGCGCATCCACAGCCCATGCGAGAGCGCGAAAGCGGCAGCGAAGGCAAGGCATAGCCCGGAAACCCGGATCATCGCGTTGACACCGTTTTGCTGTGTGGCCGCTGCGTTGCCATCACCGCGTGGCCCGCTCAGGCGGCTCCAGACCATCGGTGCCAGCAACAGGCTGGGTGCCGAGGCCGTGGCGAACGCCGCCATGGCAGCGGCGCCCACCCACGGCGCGTCGGCCAAAGCAGCCAGCACGAGCGCCGACTGCAACAGGCCGCACGGCCAGCTCACCCAGGCCAGGCCCGCCACCCCCGCGCGCACCGGCCCGGACATGCGCCGCCAACCCGACGGCGCTCGTAAGGACCGCGTCGACTTCCAGCCCCGGTTCAGCCATCGCGGCAGCTCACCGGTGGCCAGCATCCAGCCACCGAGCACGAGCGCAGCCACATGCAGCAAGGTCCAAAGGGGCTGCAGCACCGGCGCCACCACACCCAGCGGCTTGAGCCAGGCCACGCTGGACGCAGCCACCGCACCGCCTGCCGCATAACCCACCATGCGGCCGAACTGGAACAGGCTCAACGCCGACGCCGGCCGCTCGCCAGCACAGCCTCGCCACACCGCCGTGCCACACGCGCCGCACATCGCGGCGCAGTGCGGCATGCCGGCCAGGCCCAGCAAGGCGGCACCGAAGATCAGCGCAATTTCCAATGCTCGGCGCCCCGGTCAGATGACGCGCGAAAACCGTTCACGCGCCCTGTCGGCGTCGAGATGTCGATCGAACACCATCGCCACCGCGCGCACGAAATACCAGCCCAGCGGCGTGAGCTCGATCGCATCGGATTCGATGCGTACCAGGCCCGACGAGGCCAAGGGCTCGAGCTGTGCCAGCTCGGCGGCGAAGTACTCGCGCATGCGGATCAGATGCGCGAGCTCGATCGACTCAAACGCCACCCGCCCCTGGCACATGACGGCCATGATCACCGAGCGGCGCACCAGATCGTCGCGGGTCAGCGAAAGCCCTCTCCCGGTGGCGAAGCGGCGCTGGCGCATCGCGTCGAGATACTCCGGCAGCTCCTTCGCGTTCTGGCTGTAACACGCGCCGATGCGGCCGATTGCCGACACGCCCAGGCCGATCAGATCGCCGTCAGCCGCGGTGGAATAGCCCTGGAAGTTGCGGTGCAGCCGGCCCTGCCGCTTGGCCACCGCGAGCGCATCGCCGGGCAGTGCGAAGTGATCCATGCCGATGTATTCGTAGCCCCGTCCCACCAAGTCGTCGATCGCCGTGGCGAGCATGACCATCCTGTGCGATGCCGTGGGCAACTCGGCATTTGCGATGCGGCGCTGCGGCTTGAAACGCTCCGGCAGATGCGCGTAGGCGTAGACCGACAGGCGGTCGGGTCGCCATGCGCCGATGCGTTGCACCGTACTGGCAAAGGATTCCGGCGTCTGCCGAGGCAGGCCGTAGATCAGGTCGACGTTGATCGAATGGAAATTGAGCGAACGGGCGGCGTTGATCAGGTCGCGCAACGGCGCCTCGGGCTGCACGCGGTGAACCGCCAGCTGCACCTGCGCATCCAGATCCTGCACCCCGAAGCTCAGGCGATTGAAACCCATCTCGCGCAACCGCTCCAGACGCCGCGGCGTCACGGTGCGGGGATCCACTTCGATCGACAGATCCGCCTTCGTGCCGATGCGAAAGGCCTGCCGCAACGCCGTCATCAGGCGCGCCAGCTCATCGTCGTCGAGAAAGGTCGGGGTGCCGCCACCGAGGTGCACCTGGGCCACCGGCGCGCCGGGCCCGATCGCCTGCACATGCAGCTCGATCTCCCTCTCCAGCGCGCCCAGGTACTGCGCCACCTGTGCGCGGCTGCGCGTCACCACCTTGTTGCAGGCACAGTAGTAGCACACCGACGCGCAGAACGGGATGTGCAGGTACAGCGCCAGCGGTGCCATGCCGGCCAGCGCACCGCCGGCCACGCGCTGGCTCAGCGCCTGCGCGTATTGGGCACCGCCAAACGCCTCGACGAAGCGGTCTGCGGTGGGGTAGGAGGTGTAGCGCGGGCCTGCCCGGTCGAGCCTGCGCAGCAGATCCTCAGGAACGGCTGACACGGCAGGGCGTATGCAGGCGAGGCACACGGTCACGATCGACTGTCTTCATGTCGCGACTGTGCCGGGCCGCCAGGGCATGGGTTTGATCTGGGTCAAGCGCCATCGCCGCCGGAGCGGAAAGAATTGTTCAAACTTGAGGCCTATCATGATGTCCATCGTCAGCCCACCTCCCCCGCGCACACGCAGCAGCATGATGGGTACCAGCGTTCCGATTCGCACCGACTCGCTCAAGGTGGCTTGCTCCAGCTGCAACCTGCGCGAGCTGTGCTTGCCGGTGGGCCTGTCATCCCACCAGATGCAGGAGCTCGATGAGCTGATCGCCAGCCGGCGTGCGGTGCCGCGCGGCGGCACGCTGTTCCGCAGTGGCGAAACCTTCACCGCGCTGTACGCGGTGCGTACCGGCTTTTTCAAGACCTGCGTCACCAGCGAAGACGGGCGCGACCAGGTCACCGGTTTCCAGATGGCGGGCGAATTGCTGGGGCTCGACGGCATCGGCTCGGATCGCCACACCTGCGACGCGGTGGCGTTGGAGGATTCGCAGGTTTGCACCATTCCGTACGACCGGCTCGAAGAGCTGTCGCAGCGCTTCGGCGATCTGCAGCGCCAGTTTCACAAGATCATGAGCCGCGAGATCGTGCGCGACCATGGCGTGATGCTGCTGCTGGGCAGCATGCGCGCCGAAGAACGGCTCGCCGCTTTTTTGTTGAACCTCACACAACGCCTGCAGGCTCGTGGCTTTTCCCCTTCGTCGCTGATGCTGCGCATGACGCGCGAAGAAATCGGCAGCTACCTGGGCCTCAAGCTCGAAACCGTGAGCCGGGCGTTCTCGAAGTTCCAGGACGACGGCGTGCTCGAGGTGAAACAGCGCGACATCCGTATCCTCGATCAGGAAGCGCTTCAGTTGCTGGTTGGCGGCACACGGTGCTGATGCGGCGCCTTCATTGACCGTACACCGGCCACGAAGCCTGCCGGCCAAGGCATCTGCAACAGGCGGCGTTGACTTGATGAAATCGCCTTCAGCGCGGGGTCGCCGCATGGTTGCGCGCCTGCACAGCCGGTTGCCGTGATGCATCGGGGCTCGGTGTGGGCGCGAACGTGGGCGAGGTGACGATCGGGTCGGCGCCGCGAATCGCCAGCACCATGGTTGCCAGGCTGGCCACCACCACGATCATCGGTCCGCCCACCACCAGCCACATCATCGGTTCGCGCCACACGGGGCGGCGGGCAGGCGGATTCGGCGGCATGTCGCTCATGGTCAGGTGCCTCGGTTCAGCGGGGTATCACGAAGGTCGACTTTTCGCTCACAGCCGCCGAGGCCTGATCGGCTTCGGCCAGGCGCTCGATGCGAAAGCTCATCGGATGGGCGCCCGCGGCCAGGGCGCGGCTGGGGGCATGCGGCAGTTGCACGCTCACCGGCAGCCAGCGCGCCTGGGCCGGGCCTACCTCCACGTCGTCGCGCATGGCAATCGTGGCACCCGTCAGCCCTTGCACGCTCACGCGGTAGTGCTGCACACGTTCGGTGGCATTCATCACCTGCAGCCGATAGACGTTTTCCACCAGGCCATCGCCGACGATGCGCGCCAGCGCGCCGCGGTCTCTCACCACATCCACCCGGAACGGGCTGCGCCATGCCAGGCTGATGACGAAGGCGGCGCTGAGCAGCAGCAGAATCACGCCATAGACCAGCACACGCGGCCGCAAGACCCGGCGCAAGGTTTGCGCCGCGGACCAGCGCGCCTGCAACCCACTCTGGGTGGCGTAACGGATGAGCCCGGGCGGATAGCTCATCTTGCCCATCACGTCGTTGCACACGTCGATGCATGCGGCGCAGCCGATGCATTCGTACTGCAGGCCCTTGCGGATGTCGATGCCGGTGGGGCATACCTGCACGCACAGCGTGCAATCGATGCAGTCGCCGAGGCCCGCGGATGCCGGATCCGCGCTGCGCGGCCGCGATCCGCGCGGCTCGCCACGGTGCGCGTCGTAGCTGATGATGAGGGTGTCGCGATCGAACATCGCACTCTGGAAGCGGGCGTAGGGGCACATGTACTTGCACACCTGCTCG
>JANMAS010000423.1:0-4787 GCA_031359975.1 Burkholderiales bacterium | reverse complement strand
CCGCCCTGGTTCTGCAGCAGCACATGCGACATCTTGTTCGTCTTGGCATACGAATACTCGACGTAGCCGATCGAATTGGGCAGGCGCTGTACAAACGCGGCCACGCCTTCGTTGCCCTTGCCGCCGGCACCGGTGAGCCATTTGACGGCCGTGCCCTCGCCCACCTTGCTCTTCCAGTCGGGGTTCACCTTCGACAGGTAGTTGGTGAAGATGAAGGTGGTGCCCGAGCCATCGGCCCGGTTCACCACCGCAATGGCGCTGTCGGGCAAGGGCACGCCGGGATTGAGCGCGGCGATGGCGGGATCGTTCCACTTCGTCAGCTTGCCGAGGTAGATGTCGCCCAGCACCTGGCCAGTCATCTTGAGCTGGCCGGGGGTGATGCCCTTGACGTTGACCACCGGCACCACGCCGCCGATGACCACCGGGAACTGCGTCAGCCCATCCTTGGCGAGGTCGGCATCGGACAAGGGCATGTCGGACGCACCGAAATCCACCGTCTTGCCGCGAATCTGGCGCAAGCCCGCGCCGGAGCCGACCGATTGGTAATTGATGCGGGCACCCGAAGCCTTGTTGTAGGCATCGGCCCATTTGGCATACAGCGGGGCGGGGAAGGTGGCGCCGGCGCCGGTGACATCCTGCGCGAGCGACGCACCGGCCGCAAAGCACAGAGCCGCAGCCAGGAAGCTCGAACGGGCGATCAGGGATTTCATGAACAGTCCTCTCTTGAAGGTCTGGGAACGAGGTCCGGTCCAGGGGGAACGGGTTTCAGACATGGCGGGCGACTTGGCGCCCGGTTGCCGCGACTGTAGGCAGCGTGTGTGACAGCGACATGACACCGCGTGTGACGGGCCACGGCGCCGTGACGACGCGTTGTGACAGCCGGGCGACGCGTCATGACGGCGTCACAGGTTTGTCACGTGCGCTTCCTAAGCTCGCGCATCGTCATAAACCGCCCTCTCGGAGCTTCACCCATGAACAAACGCACCTGGATGCTCACCTTGGCCGCCTCGATGGCCGTGCTGTCGGGCTGTGCAAGCACCGGCTCGATGCCGGTGACGGTGGCAGACACTGTCGCCCGCACACCACAGCTTTCCACACTGGCCAAGCTGGTGGCCGACGCCGGCCTCACCGACACCCTGCGCGGCCCGGGGCCCTTTACCGTGTTCGCACCCAGCGACGAGGCGTTCAAGGCCGTGCCGGCGAAGACGCTGGACGAGTTGTCGAAAGACAAGGAACGCCTTCGCGCCGTGCTCACCTTCCACGTGCTGCCCGGCAAGGTGATGGCCGCCGATGTGAAACCCGGCAATGTGAAGACCGTCAACGGTGCCGATGCCAACGTGTCGAAGGCCGGTACGTTTGTCACCTACGACGAGGCGCTCGTCACGCAGGCCGATATCGGCGCCACCAATGGCGTGGTGCACATCGTCGACAAGGTGGTGTTGCCACCCGTCAAGCGCTGACACGACGGCTGACCCGCCAGCGGGCGCGGCTGCGGCGCCCGTCAGCGCGGGCGCCGCCGCTCAGGCCAATGCGGCGTCGACCAGCCGTTGCGCGCAATCACGCGCCAGCGTCGCGTCGTTGGCCTCCACCATCACCCGCAACACCGGCTCGGTGCCGGAGGCGCGGATGAGCACCCGGCCCCTGCCCTTGAGCTCGCGCTCCACCGCGGCTTGCTGCGCCGCGAGGATCTGGTTGGATTTCCAGTCGCTGCCTTCGGGCAGCCGCACGTTGATCAGGGTTTGCGGAAAGAGATCGACCCCTTCGAGCATGCCGGCCAGCGACTTGCCCTCGCGCACCACGGCTCGCAGCACCTGCAAGGCACTGACGATGCCGTCGCCGGTGGTGTGTTTGTCCAGCGCCAGCAGATGGCCGGAACCCTCGCCACCGAGGATCCATCCGCGCGCATTCAGCTCTTCGAGCACATAACGATCGCCCACCTTGGCGCGCACCAGTCCGACACCTCGCTCGGCCAGGGCGATTTCGACCGCCAGATTGGTCATCAAGGTGCCAGCCACACCGGGCACCACCTGCCCCATGCGCAGCCGATCGCTGACCAGCACGTAGAGCAGCTCGTCGCCGTTGAAGATGCGGCCGGTATGGTCGACGACGATCAGGCGATCCGCGTCGCCATCGAGCGCGATGCCGTAATCGGCGCCGTGCGCCTTCACCGCCGCCACCAGCGCGGCCGGCGCGGTGGCGCCCACCCGATCGTTGATGTTGATGCCATCCGGCGCGCAGCCGATGGCCACCACCTCGGCGCCCAGTTCATGAAACACATCCGGGGCCACGTGGTATGCGGCGCCATGTGCGCCATCGACCACCAGCTTCAGCCCCTTCAGCGAAAAATCCTTGTCGACCGTGCTCTTGCAGAACTCGATGTAACGGCCACGCGCATCGTCGAGCCGCTTCAATTTGCCCAGGCCGGCTGAATCCGACCATTTCGGCGCCACATCCAGCGCCTTCTCCACCGCCAGCTCCCATTCGTCAGGCAGCTTCTCGCCTTGGGCGGAGAAGAACTTGACGCCGTTGTCCTGGTACGGGTTGTGCGACGCGCTGATCACCACGCCCAGATCGAGGCGCAAGGCTCGCGCCAGGTAGGCCACGCCGGGCGTGGGCAAGGGGCCGGTGAGTTGAACGTCCACCCCGGCGGTCACCAGGCCGGCTTGCAAGGCGGATTCGATCATGTAGCCGCTGATGCGGGTGTCCTTGCCGATCACCACCGAAGGCCGCTTGCGCGTCGCGCGCAGCACCTGGCCCACCGCGTGGCCCAGCCGCAGCATGAAATCCGGCGTGATCGGATCCTGACCGACCGTGCCTCGAATGCCATCGGTGCCGAAATACTTTCTCATGCCGTCTCCTCGGGCTTGTCTTCTTCAGGTGCCTTGCACCGCCTGCCACACCCGCAGTGCGTCCACCGTGGCGGCCACATCGTGCACACGCAGGATGGACGCGCCCTGTTGCGCGGCGATCAGCGACGCGGCGATGCTGGCAGCGAGGCGCCCGTCCACCGGGCGTCCTGTGATCTGCCCGAGCGTCGATTTGCGCGACCAGCCGGCAAGCACCGGGTATCCGATGTCCAGCAGGTCGCGTTGACGCCGAAGCAGCATGAGATTTTGCGGCGGCGTCTTGCCGAAGCCGATGCCCGGATCGACAACGATGCGCTGCGCGTCGATTCCTGCCGCTCTCAGTTGCGTACAGCGCTCGCGCAGGAACGTGGCCACCTCGTCCACCACATCGATGTAGCGTGGCGCCGTCTGCATCGTATCGGGCTCACCCTGCATGTGCATCAGGCAGATGCCAGCGCTCGGGTGCCTCGCCACCGCCGCGAGCGCACCCGGCAATTGCAGGGCACGAACGTCGTTGATGATGTCGGCGCCGGCATCGAGCGCGGCGGCCATCACGTCGGCACGGCTGGTATCCACCGACACCGCCACACCCAGTTTCACCGCTTCGCGCACCACAGGCAGCACCCGCGCGAGTTCTTCATCGATGCTCGGCTGGCGGGCGCCCGGTCGGGTGGATTCGCCGCCGATATCCAGGATCGCCGCGCCCTCGGCCACCAGCTGCTCACAGTGGGCCGCCGCCGCCTTCGGATCGACAAAATCGCCGCCATCGGAAAACGAATCCGGTGTGACGTTGACGATGCCCATCACCAGCGGGCGATCGAGCGGGATGAGAAAACGGGCCGTTTGCCAGTGAGAGATCATGGTGCAGGAGAATCGGGCCGCACGAAAAAGCGGGGCCCGCAAGCCCCGCTGGATGAACCTCGAACCTGCTGCGCGCTCAGGCTGCCGCGGGTGCGCCGTCGGTAGTGACCGGGCCGCTCGGGCCGCCGGGCTTCGCCGGGCTGGGCGTCCAGTCCTTCGGCGGGCGCGGCGGCTTGCCGCCCAGGATGTCGTCGATCTGGTCGGCGTCGATGGTTTCCCATTCGAGCAATGCCTTGGCCATCGCGTGCATCTTGTCCTGGTTATCTTCGATCAGCTTGCGCGCGATGCCGTACTGGGTATCGATGATGCGGCGGATTTCGGAATCCACCTTCTGCATCGTCTCTTCCGACATATTGGTCGTCTTGGTGATCGACCGGCCGAGGAAAACCTCGCCTTCGTTGTCGGCATAGACCATCGTGCCCAGCGCCTCGGTCATGCCGTAGCGGGTGACCATGTCGCGCGCCAGCTGCGTCGCGCGTTCGAAGTCGTTCGATGCGCCGGTGGTCATCTGGTTCATGAACACTTCTTCAGCAATACGGCCGCCGAACAGCATGCTGATCGAATTGAGCATGAACTCGCGGTCGTAGCTGTAACGATCACGCTCAGGCAGCGAGAGCGTCACGCCCAGTGCGCGGCCTCGCGGAATGATCGTTACCTTGTGCACCGGATCGAGCTTGGGCAGCATGCGGCCGATGAGCGCGTGGCCGGCTTCGTGGTACGCGGTGTTGCGGCGCTCGTCTTCGTCCATGACCATCGATTTGCGCTCGGCGCCCATCATGATCTTGTCCTTGGCGCGCTCGAAGTCGATCATCTCCACCACGCGGCCGTTGCGGCGCGCGGCGAACAGGGCGGCTTCGTTCACCAGGTTGGCCAGATCGGCGCCCGAAAAACCGGGGGTGCCGCGGGCGAGGATGTCGGCGCGGATATCCTGGCCCACAGGCACCTTGCGCATGTGCACGTTCAGGATCTGCTCACGGCCACGGATATCGGGCAGCGTGACGTACACCTGCCGGTCGAAACGGCCGGGGCGCAGCAGCGCGGGGTCGAGGATGTCGGGCCGGTTGGTGGCGGCCATCACGA
>JANMAS010000421.1:0-3201 GCA_031359975.1 Burkholderiales bacterium | reverse complement strand
GCCAGGATCCAGGTCGACGAGATGAGCGTGCCAATGGCCACGGCGACGGTCGATAGAAAATGCAGCCCGGGGCCAACACGCTGCATCCCGAACAGCATCACGCCCAGGAAGCCGGCTTCGAGAAAGAATGCCGTCAGCACTTCATAGGCCAGCAGCGGGCCGGTGATGCCACCGGCGAAGCGTGAGAACTCGCTCCAGTTGGTGCCGAACTGGTAGGCCATCACCACGCCAGAAACCACCCCCATTCCGAAGGCCACCGCGAACACCTTCGACCAGAAGTGGTACAGGTCCAGGTAGACCTGACGACCGGTGCGCAGCCACAAGCCTTCGAGCACGGCGAGATAGCTCGCCAGGCCGATCGTCAATCCGGGAAAGATGATGTGAAACGAGATCGTGAAGCCGAACTGAATTCTCGCCAGCAGCAATGCGTCCATGCTCATGTACCTCAGTGCAGCTTCACGTGCGGATCGGTACGGCGAGCGATGAGCCGGGCCATCGTGTCGAGCGCAACCTTCGAGAATCCATGCAATGCCAACTCGTGCATTTTGTAGAGGGACAAGTACATCACCCTCGCCATGAATCCTTCGATCACCATGCCGCGGCCGGCCAGGCCGCCCATCATGTTGCCCACGGTGCTGAACTCACCGAGCGACACCAGCGAGCCGAAGTCGCGGTAGCGATAGTCGGCAAGTGGCTTGCCGGCCATCCGGCGCCCGATTTGTTTGACCATCAGCGAAGCCTGCTGATGCGCGGCCTGCGCACGTGGTGGCACGAACCCGCCCTCGCCGTGGTCGGCCTCGGGCCACGGGCAGGCCGCGCAATCGCCGATGGCGAAGACGTCGTCGTCGCGCGTGGTCTGCAGCGTCGGCCGCACCACAAGTTGGTTGATGCGATTGTTTTCCAGTCCGCCGATATCACGCAGAAAGTCGGCCGCCTTCACCCCCGCGGCCCAGACCACCAGCTCAGCGGGAATTTGGCGGCCGTCGACCAGGCGCACGGCACGAGGCAGCACTTCGGCCACCTTGGCGCTGGTGTGCACCTCCACGCCCAGCAATTGCAACAACTGCTGCGCCGACGCCGAAACGCGCTCGGGCAGACCCGGCAGCACGCGCGCCGAGGCCTCGATCAGATGCAACTGCAGGTCCTTGTCGGGATCGATGCGGTCAAGACCATAGGCCACAAGCTCGCGCGTCGCACGATGCAACTCGGCCGCCAACTCGACGCCGGTCGCGCCGGCGCCGATGATCGCCACCCGCAGTTGATGCGGCGCCAGCGGCTCGTGCTGGGCATGGGCGCGAATGCAGGCATTGACCAGGCGGCGCTGAAATGCGCGCGCGTCGGCGGTCGTCTCGAGCTTGAGCGCATATTCACTCACGCCCGGGGTGCCGAAGTCATTGCTCTGGCTGCCCACGGCGATCACCAGCGTGTCGTAGCCGATGCTGCGCGCCGGTGTGACTTCGACTCCGTCTTCATCGATGAACGGCGCGACATGCACCTCGCGCCGTTGGCGGTCGAGCCCGATCATCTGGCCGACCCGGAACCGGAAACCCCGCCAATGGGCCTGCGCGCGGTATGACACCTCGTGCAATCCGACGTCCATGCTGCCGGCCGCAATCTCGTGCAGCTTGGGCTTCCAGACGTGCGAGCGTGCCTGGTCGATCAGCGTGACCGACGCCTTGCCGCGTCGGCCGAGCTTGTTGCCGAGCGCGGTCGCCAGCTCCAGGCCGCCGGCCCCGCCGCCGACGATGACGATGCGATGCAGCATATCCGCTGCGATATCGCGGCTGGCAGAGGCAAGCTGCTGTGCGGGCATCAGCACGATTCGTCTCGATCCGTGTCAGCGATGCGCAAACGCCGGCTTGCGCTTGGCCAGGAAAGCCGCCATGCCCTCCTGCTGGTCTGCAGTACCGAACAGCGAGTGAAACAGGCGCCGCTCGAAGCGCACGCCTTCGGCGAGCGGCGCTTCAAAGGCGCGATTGACGGCTTCCTTGGCCATCATCACGCTCGGCAGGCTCAGGCCGCAGATCACTGCCGCGGCACTGAGCGCCTCATCCATCAGGCTGGTGGAAGGCACAACGCGCGAGACGAGCCCGGCTCGCTCCGCCTCGGCGGCGTCGATCATGCGCGAGGTCAGCACCATGTCCATCGCCTTGGCCTTGCCCACCGCCCGGGGCAGTCGTTGCGTGCCGCCGGCGCCGGGAATGACGCCGAGCTTGATCTCCGGTTGCCCGAACTTGGCGGTGTCCGCGGCGATGATGAAATCGCACATCATCGCCACCTCGCAACCGCCACCGAGCGCAAAGCCCGCCACCGCAGCGATCACCGGCTTGCGGATCGTCGTCAGCGTCTCCCAGTTGCGCGTGATGTAGCCCGTCTTGTAGACGTGCATGTGGTCGAAGTCGGCCATCGTCGCGATGTCGGCGCCGGCGGCGAATGCCTTCTCGCTGCCGGTGACGATGATGCAGCCGATGCCATCGTCGGCATCAAAGGCCTTCAGCGCTGCGCCCAGGTCGTCCATCAGCGCATCGTTCAGGGCATTGAGCTGCTTCGGGCGGTTCAGCGTGATGACGCCGGTGCGCAACGGCCCTTCGCCGCGCACTTCGGTGAGGACGTTGTCGTAGTTCATTTTTGTTGACTCGCTCTGACCTTCACGTAGCGCCCTGGCGCCGGCTCGATGACGGGGTACTTCTTGCTGCCGAGCTTGCGCCGCGCAGCGACGGGTTTACCGGCCTTGGGCGCCAGCCACTTGATCCAGTGGCTCCACCAGCTGCCCGGTGTTTCCGCAGAGCTGGCGAGCCACGCTTGCGCATCGTCGCCCTGCTGGCCGCCGGTCCAGTAGCTGCGCTTGTTCTTCGACGCCGGGTTGATGACGCCGGCGATATGACCGCTGGCGCCGAGTACAAACTGCGACTTGCCGCCAACCAGCTGGGTCGTCTGGTAGGCCGAGCGCCAGGGCACGATGTGGTCCTCCTGCGTAGCCAGCACATAGCTGGGCATGTCGATCGCGCCCAAGTCGACCGATGTTTCGCACATCGTCAACTTGCCCGGCACGCGCAGGTTGTTCTCCAGGTACATATTGCGCAGATACCAGGCGTACATCGGGCCCGGCAGGTTGGTGGCGTCGGCGTTCCAGTACAGCAGGTCGAAGGCCTCGGGCGACTTGCCCTTGAGGTAGTTGTTGATCACGTTCGGCCAGATCAG
>JANMAS010000406.1:0-14413 GCA_031359975.1 Burkholderiales bacterium | reverse complement strand
ACGGAATGGCACGACCTTGGCGCTGCTCACTTCGACCGCGCCGACGCGACAAAGACCGCCAACCGCCTCATCCGCCGGCTTCAGCAGATCGGCTACACCGTGCACGCTACACCGGCTTGAGTGCAAACGTTTCATTTCAGAACCTCACCGTGCTCGATCGCTATGGCCCGCACTTCTCTCACGAACACCTCGGCGCGGTGGGCGTAGTTGCGAAACATGTCCAGGCTGGCGCAGGCCGGGCTGAGCAGTACGGCATCGCCGCTGCGCGCCTGCTCGAAGCACCAGCGGGTGGCGGATGGCAGATCCGCATGGCGCTGCATCGTCACGCCGGTGCCGGCAAGGGCTTGTTCGATGAGTGCGGCGTCGCGCCCGATCAACGCTACCGCGCGAGCATGGCGGGCGACCGGGGCGGCGAGGGGGGCGAAGTCCTGCCCCTTGCCGTCGCCGCCCAGGATCACCACCAGCTTGGCGGGTTGTTTGTCCAGGCCCAGCGATTCGAGCGCGGCCACGGTGGCGCCCACGTTGGTGCCCTTGCTGTCGTCGAACGCTTCGATGCCGTCGATCAGCGCCACCGGCTCCACCCGGTGAGGCTCGCCGCGATATTCGCGCAGGCCGTGCAGCATCGGCGCCAGCGGGCAGCCGATGGCGGTGGCCAGGGCCAGCGCCGCCAGGGCGTTGGCCGCGTTGTGGCGGCCGCGGACCCGCAGCGCATCCATCGGCATGAGGCGCTGCACGTGCAACTCGGCGTCGGCCTGCGCGGCTCGCGATCCGCCGCGCCCCGGCATGGCCTCCTCAGCCACATTGGCGCGTGCCAGCCAAGCCATGCCGCCTTCTTGGACGAGGCCAAAGCCGCCCGGCTGCCTTGGCGCGCCCAAGCCAAAACGCACCACCTGGCGGTGGATGGTTTGTGTGCGACCGCCTCGCGACGCGGCCTTCACCACCTGCGGCGGCGGCACCATCGCGTTGACGACCGGATCGTCTGCGTTGATCACCATCACCGTGTGCTCGCCGAACACCCGCGCCTTGGCCGCCAGGTAGGCTGGCAGGCTGCCGTGCCAATCGAGGTGATCCTGCGACACGTTGAGCACCGTGGCGGCGCTGGGCTCGAAGCCGGTGGCGCCATCGAGCTGGAAGCTGGAAAGCTCGAGCACCCACACGTCGGGCAGGTGCTCGAAGCTGCTGGGCCCGGCTGACTCGCCGGTGGCCGGCGCTTCCTGATCGAGCGCCGTGCCCAGCGTGTCGAGCATCGTCGGCCCGATGTTGCCGGCCATCGCCACCCGGCGGCCGGTGCGCGCCACGAGCATCGCGGTCAAGGCGGTGGTGGTGGTCTTGCCGTTGGTGCCGGTGATGGCCAGCAGCTTGGGCTGGTAGCCCCGGTCGGCTTGCAGATCGGCAAGCGCGCGGGTGAACAGGTCGAGCTCGCCCATCACCACGATTGCCCGATCGCGGGCCGTGGCGAGCAGCGGAGCGATGCGCTCATCGTGGGGTGCCAGGCCGGGGCTCTTGAGCACGAGCTGCACACCGTCGAGCTGGGCGGTGGCGAGCGCACCGCCGGTGAAGGTGGCCGATGGCAGCGTGTCTTGCAGCGCGGCGAGTTGCGGCGGCGATTCCCGCGAATCCCACACCTGCACCGTGGCGCCACAGCGCACGCACCAGCGCGCCATCGCCAGGCCGGATTCACCCAGGCCCAGCACCAGCACGTTGAGGGTGGCGAGGAACTTCATCGTGTCAACGCAGCTTCAGGCTGGCCAGGCCCACCAGGCACAGCAGCATGGTGATGATCCAGAAACGGATCACCACCTGGGTTTCGTTCCAGCCCGATTTCTCGAAGTGGTGGTGCAGCGGCGCCATCTTCAGGATGCGCCGGCCTTCGCCGTATTTGCGGCGGGTGTACTTGAACCAGCCCACCTGCAGCATCACCGACAGCACTTCGACGACGAAGATGCCGCCCATGATCGCCAGCACGATCTCCTGGCGCGTGATCACCGCGATCGTGCCGAGCGCGCCGCCGAGCGCGAGCGCGCCCACGTCGCCCATGAACACCTGCGCCGGATGGGCGTTGAACCACAGGAACGCCAGCCCCGCACCCGCCATCGCGGCACAGAAGATCAGCAACTCGCCCGCGCCGGGAATGAACGGGAACAGCAGGTAGCGCGAATACACCGAGCTGCCTACCACATACGCAAAGATGCCCAGCGCCGAACCCACCATCACCACCGGAATGATGGCCAGGCCGTCGAGCCCATCAGTGAAGTTCACCGCATTGCTCGAACCGACGATCACGATGTAGGTGAGGATGATGAAGCCGAACACGCCGAGCGGATAACTCACCGTCTTGAAAAACGGCACCATCAAATCGGCCTTGGGCGGCAGCTCGTTGGAGAAGCCGCTCTGCACCCAGCGGATGAACAGCTCGAGCACGCGCAGGTTCGAGGTTTCCGACACGCTGAACGCGAGGTACAGCGCGGCCAGCAGCCCGATCAGCGATTGCCAGAAGTACTTCTCGCGCGAGCGCATGCCCTCGGGGTTTTTCTGCACCACCTTGCGCCAGTCGTCCACCCACCCGATCGCGCCAAAGCCGAAGGTGACGATGATCACGATCCAGATGAAGCGGTTGCTCCAGTCGGCCCACAGCAGCGTGGCCACGCCGATGCCGATGAGGATGAGCACACCGCCCATCGTGGGTGTGCCGCGTTTGGCGAGGTGGCTTTGCACGCCGTATTCGCGCACCGGCTGGCCGACCTTCAGCTCGGCCAGCCGCCGGATCACCCACGGGCCGAAAGCCAGGCCGATCAACAGCGCCGTCATCGCCGCCAGCACCGCGCGGAACGTGAGGTACTGAAACACGCGCAGGAAACCAAACGCTTCCGGGTAGGCGCTTTGCAGCCAGGCGGCCAGGCTAAGCAGCATGCGATGCGCCCTCCGCCTGAGCATCCGCCACAGCTGCCGCATCGAGTGCCTGCACCACCCGCTCCATGCCCATGAAGCGCGAGCCCTTCACCAGCACGCTGGCAAAGGCCGGCCTGTGCGACAGGGCTTGCAGCAGGGCCGGCACATCACCGAAGTGCCTGGCCTTGCCGCCATAGGCGGAGGCGACATGCGCGCTCAAATCGCCCACCGTCCACAACGCATGAATGCCGCGCTCGCGTGCATAGACGCCCACTTCGGCATGAAACTGCGGGCCCTGATCGCCCACCTCGCCCATGTCGCCGAGCACCAGCCAGCCCGGGCCATCAAGCGCCGCCAGCACATCGATCGCCGCGCGCACCGAATCGGGGTTGGCGTTGTAGGTGTCGTCGACCAACGTGACCACTTTCCCGTCGATGGCCAACTGCCGCAAGGCCGAGCGGCCCTTCACTGGCCGGAAGGCGCCCAGGCCGCGTTCGATCGCATGCGCCGGCGCACCGGCAGCCAGCGCGGCCGTCATCGCCGCCAAGGCGTTTTTGACGTTGTGCTCGCCGGCGACATGCAGATCGAACTGCAGTTGGGTGCCGCTGCCATGCGCGTCGACATGCCAGTGATCTCCGCGCCACGACGCGCGCCCGCGCACATCGGCCGAGACGCCCGAGGCGGCCGTCGTCGGTGCCAAGGCAAAGGTGCGCACCACACGCTGGCCGGCCATCTCGCGCCACAGCGCCGCGTAGGCATCGTCGGCAGGAAAGACCGCCGTGCCCGCCGCGCCCATCGCCTCGATCGCCGCGCCGTTTTCACGCGCCACCGCCTCGATGCTGACCATGAACTCCTGATGCTCGCGCTGTGCGTTGTTCACCAGCGCCACCGTCGGGCGGGTGATGGCGGCCAGTTGCGCGATCTCGCCTGCGTGGTTCATGCCCAGCTCGACCACCGCCGCGCGATGGGCGTGTGGGCCTTCGGTGCGCAGGCGCAGCAGCGTCAGCGGCACACCGATGTGGTTGTTGAGATTGCCTTGCGTGGCCAGGGCGGCATCGCCGTGCCAGGCGTGCAGGATGGCGGCGATCATCTGGGTGACGGTGGTCTTGCCGTTGCTGCCGGTGACCGCGATCAGCGGCGCGGTGAATTGCTGGCGCCAGTGGCCGGCCAGGGCCTGCAGTGCGGCCAGCGTGTCGGCCACCTGCAGGCCCGGCAGGCCGGCAGCCTCGATGCCACGCTCGGCGATCACCGCCGCGGCGCCCGCCTGGCGCAGTTGCGGCAGAAAATCGTGGCCGTCGAACCGCTCACCCCGGAGCGCGACGAACAAGTCGCCCGGCCGCAGCGTGCGCGTGTCGGTATGCACCCGGTCGATCGGCACATCGCCGGCGCCGATCAACACCGAGCCCGGCAGCATGCGATGCACCCGGTCCAGGGTGAACAGGCCTTGAGCACTCATGTCGGCCCCTCGCCAGCGGCAAACCGCTGGCGGTCCCCCGGGGGGACTTTCGCTTGCTTGGGGCGGCCCGGCGCGGCGCTCATGAACCACCCCTGGCCTGGAGCGCGATCGCGGCTTGTTCGACATCCGAGAACGGGTGCTTGACGCCCGCGATCTCTTGATAGTCTTCATGGCCCTTGCCGGCAATCAGGATCACATCACGCGCGTTGGCCATGGCCACGGCCTGTGCAATCGCCACGCGCCGGTCAGCGATCACCGCCACATCGCAGCTGCCCACGATGCCCGCCTGGATATCGGCCAGGATCTGCTCGGCGGCTTCGTGGCGCGGGTTGTCGCTGGTGATCACTACCCGGTCGGCCAGCCGCGCCGCAATCTCACCCATCAGCGGGCGCTTGCTTGCATCGCGATTGCCCCCACAGCCGAACACACACCACAGCGCACCACCCCGCGCGGCGGCAAGCGGGCGCAACGCCTGCACGGCCTTGTCGAGCGCATCGGGGGTGTGGGCGTAGTCGACGATCACCGCGGGCTGGGTTTCACTGCTCGGCACGGGTTGCATGCGGCCGGGCACGGGAGTGAGATGCGGGATCACTGAAGCGACGTGTTCGACCGACACACCCAAGGCACGCAAGCCGCCGATCACCGCGAGCAGGTTGGATGCGTTGTAGTCGCCGATCAGCCGGCTGCGCATCGCCACACGCGGCGCCGCCTTGCCATGCCCGTCGCGCTCGCGCAGTTCGAAGGCCAGGCCGCCGTCCACATAGCGCAGGTCGTCGGCGCACAGGCGCGCGTCGCTGTGGGTGGAATACGTCCACACGTCCACCGCGCGGCCGGCCAGTTCCTGCGCCAGTTGCACACCTTGTGCGTCGTCGAGGTTGGTCACCGCCGCCTGCAGCCCCGGGCTGTCGAACAGCATGCGCTTGGCTTGCCAGTACTGCGCCATCGTGCCGTGGTAATCGAGGTGATCGCGGGTGAAATTGGTGAACAGCGCCACCTTCACCTGCGTGCCGGCCATACGGTGCTCGACGATGCCGATCGACGAGGCTTCCATCGCCGTCGCCGCGAAGCCCCGGTTGGCAAAGTCGCGAAAGGCCGCTTGCAAGGTGACCGGATCCGGGGTGGTGAGGCCGGTGAAGGTGATGTCGCCTTCGGGCTGGGCCGGCGTCGGGGGCACGCCGAGGCCGAGCGTTCCCACCACGCCGCAGCGGCGCTCGAGCATCGTCAGCGCCTGCGCCAGCCACCACGCGGTGGAGCTCTTGCCATTGGTGCCGGTGACGGCGATCACCTCCAGCGCGGCGCTGGGCTGCTCGAAAAACGCATCGGCGATCTGGCCGGTCACGGCCTTCATCTGCGGCAGCGTGGCGATGCGTGCGTCGGCAAAGCCGAATAGGTCGATGCCGTCATCCTCGACCAGGCAGGTGGACGCACCCGCATCGAGCGCAGCCTTCACAAAGCGCCGGCCGTCATGGGCATAACCCGGCCAGGCGATGAAGGCGTCGCCCGGGCGTACCTGGCGGCTGTCGGTGCGCAAGGTGCCTGTCACCCATTCCTTCAGCCAACGGGCGGCTGCTTCGGGGGATTTGAGTCGTGTCAAGGGCATGGCGGCGCTCAGAAGCTCTCTTCCACCGCGTTGTCAGTGGCGATCAGCGGCTTGACCTCGATATCCGGCGGCACACCCAGCATGCGCAGCGTTTGCGGCACCACCTGGCTGAACACCGGCGCGGCCACCAGGCCGCCGAAATACTTGCCGTTGCTCGGCTCATCAACCATCACCGCCACCACGATGCGCGGATCGCTGATCGGCGCGATGCCGACAAACCACGAGCGGTACTTGTTGCTGACGTAGCCCTTGCCTTCCTGCTTGTGCGCAGTGCCCGTCTTGCCGCCCACCGAATAGCCGATCGCCTGCGCCAGCGGCGCGGTGCCGCCGGGGCCGGCGGCCATGTGCAGCATCTCGCGCACCTTGTGCGCCGTATCCACCGACAACACCCGCGTGCCCTGCGGCGGCAATTCCTGCTTGACGATGGACATCGGCATCAGCTCGCCGTCGTGCGCAAACACGGTGTACGCGCGCGCCAGCTGAAACAGCGAAACCGACAGCCCGTAGCCGTAGCTCATCGTGGCCTGCTCGATCTTGCGCCAGGTCTTGTAGGGCCGCAGGCGCCCGCTCACCACACCGGGAAATTCCACCGGCGGCTTCTGGCCGAATCCGACGTGGGAAAACAGCTCCCACATCTCGCGCGGCTCCATCTCCATCGCCATCTTCACGGTGCCCACATTGCTGGACTTCTGGATCACCTCGGCCACGCTCAACACACCCTGGGGATGCGCATCGCTGATCGTCGAGCCGCCGATCGTCAAGCGGCCGGGCGCGGTGTTGATCAAGGTGTTGGGCGTGACGCGACCTGACTCGATCGCCCAACCGGCAATGAACGGCTTCATCGTCGAGCCGGGCTCGAAGGTGTCGGTGATCGCGCGGTTGCGCAGCTGCTGGCCGGAGAGGTTGCGGCGGTCGTTGGGGTTGTAGCTGGGGTAGTTGGCCAGGGCGAGCACTTCGCCCGTCTTGGCATCGAGCACCACCACGCTGCCGGCCTTGGCCTTGTGCTCGCGCACCGCATCGCGCACACGCTGATAGGCGTAGAACTGGATCTTCGAATCGATGGCCAGCGTGATCTCTTCGCCCGGGCGCGGGGCGAGCGATTCGCCGATGTCTTCCACCACCCGGCCCAGGCGATCGCGCACCACGCCGCGCGAGCCGTCGTGGCCCACGAGCTTGGCCTGGAAGCCCAGTTCCACGCCTTCCTGGCCCTTGTCTTCGATGTTGGTGAAGCCCACCACGTGCGCGGCCGATTCACCCTCGGGATACTTGCGCCGGTACTCCCGCTGCTCGTAGACGCCCTTCACCTTCAGCGCCTTCACCTGGTCAGCCACCGATTCATCCACCTGGCGGGCCAGCCAGGCGAAGTTCTGGTTGCCATCGAGGTGACCATCGAGTTCAGCCGGTTTCAGATCGAGCAGCCTGGCCAGGGCCTTGCGCTGAGCCGCATCGGCCTGCATTTCCTTGGGCACGGCAAAGATCGACGGCACCGACACGCTGGTGGCGAGGATCAGGCCATGTCGATCGAGCACATTGCCGCGGCTGGCCGGCACGTCGATCGTGTGCGCGTAGCGCATCTCACCTTGCTTGAGGTAGAAATCGCTGCCGATGATCTGCACATACACCGCGCGGCCCACGAGCAGCACAAACCCGGCACCCACCATGAACACCAGGAAGCGGCTGCGCCAGGGCGGCGTCTTGGAAGCGAGCAGCGGGCTGGTGGCGTAGTTGACGCTTTGCACGCCGACGCCGTTGCGGCCATTGCCGCTCGTTTCGCTCTTGCTCATCTTTGCGCCCGCCTTCGAACCACTCATCGCGGTATCCCCTGAGTCAACGCAGGGCCGCCCCAAGTTGACTCATCCCCCTTGGGGGGCGGACGACGTATGTCGTCGGCCTGGGGGCGCTCATTGGCTACGGACGATGCCGCCACCGAAGACGACGCGGCAGGATCGATCACGTACTGCGTGACCGCCGCGTTGGCAGTGCGCATCGCCAGCCGCTCGCGCGCCACGCGATCCACCCGCAGCGACGTGGCCTGCGCCTGGCGTTCGGCCTCCAGCCGCTTGCCTTCGGCGTCGAGCTCACGCTGCTCGTTGTGCGCCTTGTCGATGCGATCGAAAAGCCGGCGCGATTCATACGCGGTGCGCACCAGCCACAGGCTGCTGGCCACCAGCGCCAGGCCAAGCAGGAGGTTCACGCGCGTCATGCCGACACCCCGGCATCGTGGCTACGCTCGGCCACACGCAGCACGGCCGAGCGCGCGCGCGGATTGGCCCGCAACTCGCCTTCGTCGGCACGGATGCGCGCCAGCGCCCGCATGCGGGTGGGCTTGGGCGGCGCGAACGGCGCGCGGCGATCCACTTCGGCGCGGCTTTCGCGCACGATGAAGGTCTTGACGATGCGGTCTTCGAGCGAGTGGAAGCTGATCACGGCCAGGCGTCCTTCGGGCTCGAGCAGGCTCAAGGCGGCGCTCAGCCCCGCTGTGAGCTCTTCAAGCTCGGCGTTGACGTGAATCCGAAGAGCTTGAAACGTGCGCGTTGCAGGGTCCTGGCCCGGTTCGCGGGTCTTGACCGCACGAGCCACGACTTCGGAAAGTTCGCCTGTGGTTCGAACAGGGTGCCCGCCTGTCCGGCGAGCAACAAGCGCCTTTGCAATCGAAACAGCAAACCGTTCTTCCCCATGGTCGCGTATTACCGTGGCTATCTGGCGCTCATCGGCGCGAAGCAGAAAATCCGCGGCGGTGTCGCCACGGGTCGTGTCCATGCGCATGTCCAGCGGCGCATCGAAGCGAAAACTGAATCCCCGTGCGGGGTTGTCGATCTGCGGCGAGCTCACGCCCAGATCCAGCATCACACCGCTTACCTGGCCGAGGCCCACGCCCAAACCGGGCAGCACGGCGGCCATGCGGGCAAAGCCGGAATGCACGATCGAAAAGCGGGTATCGACGATCGCCGCGGCGGCCTGTACGGCCTCCGGATCCTTGTCGAAGGCGATCAGCCGACCGTTCGGCGCCAGCCGCTCCAGCAGCGCCCGCGCATGCCCGCCGCGGCCGAAGGTGCCGTCCACATACACCCCATCCGGCCGCGTGACGATCGCATCGATCGTTTCGTGCAGCAGGACGGAGGTGTGTTGCCACGTTGTCGGCCCGTCCATGCTCAGAACGTGAAGCCCTTGATCGTCTCGGGCATCTCGGTCTGGCGCACCGCGTCCTCGGTGGCCTGGTAGCGCATCGCATCCCACAGCTCGAAGTGGTTGCCCATGCCCACCAGCAGCAGATCCCGGGTGATGCCGGCGTAGGCGCGCAGCTCGGGCGACACCATCACGCGGGATGCGCCGTCGATTTCCACATCGCTGGCGAAGCCCAGGAACATGCGCTTCCACTTCACCGATTCCATCGGCAGCGCGGCGATCTTGTCGCGAAACGGCAGCCACACGGTGCGCGGAAAGACGAGTAAACAGCCGTCAGGGTGCTTGGTGAGCGTGAGCTGCCCGCTGGCCAGCGTGCCCAAAGCGTCGCGATGACGGGCCGGGACGGTGAGACGTCCCTTGCCGTCGAGCGTCAGCCCGGAAGCACCATAAAAGCCAAGATCTGACACGCCCACCCACCTTTTTGCACCGTTTTGCACTTTAGCGCGTTCGGTGCGGCGGGGTCAATGCCTTTACTGGGGCGAAATTTCAATCAAATCAATAACTTATGGCACAAAGTTCAAAGTCGAAATGTATTCAAAAACATCAGGTTGCAGGGGTGTGTGAAAGCAGGGGTTTATGACCGTGAGATGAAACGGTGGCAAACGGCTCGGTGTTTGGCTCGGTGTTTTCTTCTGCCGGGCCGCGAGGTGGTGTCTGGGTGTGCTGCCGTCCGCATCAAGCAATTTAGTTCAGAAAGCGTCTGCTGGCGATCCGTCACAAACCTGTCGGCGGCACGCCACGAACGGCATGACAGGTGCGTCGCATGGGTCTTCCAGGTCGCACGCCGCGCTCGCGCTAGCATCCGCTTCATGGCCGCCGCGGGAACCAATGCGGCGGCCGCTTGTCGAATCGACCTTGAGGCTGGCGCATTCGCAGCCCTCCCCCCTTCCAGGAGATGACCTTGAAATCATGGCTTGTTGGCCTCGCGTTCGCCGTGGCAGGTACCACGTTCACGTTTGTTCCCGTTGACGCCGAGGCCCGGCGGCTGGGTGGCGGCCGCGCCGCCGGCATGCAACGCCAGGCGCCTGCCAAGCCTGCCGAATCGACACCCGCGCAACCCGCCACGCCGCCCACAGCCGCCAATGCGGCCACCGGCGCCACGGCTGCCGCCACAGGCGCGGCGGCAGCCGGCAAACGATCCTGGATGGGCCCGATCGCCGGGCTCGCGGCAGGCCTCGGCATCGCCGCCTTGCTGAGCCACTTCGGGATGGGCGAGGGCTTCTCCAATATCGTGATGATGATCCTGCTGGCGGTGGCGGCGGTGGCGCTGTTTCGCTTCGTGATGCGCCGGTTTGCCGGCGGCGGCGCCACCGGCTCGCGGGCCTCCGGCCTGCAGATGGCGGGTGCGGGTGCGGGTGCAGCCAGCGCCCATACCGCCTCGGCCCCGGCGCTGCGCTCGATCCCGATGCCTCCGGAGTCGCGACCGTCGGACGCCACGTTCCGCAGTTCATTCGATGGCGGCTCGGCTGCGGCGCCGAGCCCGCAAGCCGCGGCACCACGACAAGCTTCCGACATGCCGGTGGGCTTTGACGCCGCCGAGTTCGAGCGCATCGCGAAGATGATCTTCATCCGCATGCAGGCCTCCAACGACGGCGGCCATGTGGACGATCTGCGCAAGTTCACCACGCCCGAACTCTTCGCTTCATTGCGCGTGGACCTGCAAGAGCGTGGCAGCGCAATGCAGAACACCGATGTGCCGGTGCTCGATGCCAAGGTGGTGGATACCGCTCGCGAAGACGACCAGTGGATCGTGAGTGTGCGCTTCACCGGCACCATCATCGAAGAAGCAGGCACCCCGGCGCAGCCGTTTGCCGAGCTGTGGCATCTCGTCAAGCCAGTTGACGGCAGCCGCGAATGGGCCATCGCCGGCATCACGCCGGAAAACTGAACCGACGCGCATTCAGCCCGCATGACATTCCCACCGCACCCGTCCGGCATCAATCGACGCACCGCACTCGTTTCGTCCGCCGCGGTCGTCGCCAGCCTGGCGGGTTGCGCCAGCACACCACGGGCCGACGCGGGCCCCACCTTGGCCCCCAATGCCAACCTCGTCGCGCAAGGCATTCCGCCGATTCCGACGTCGTTGGTGCAACGTGTGGAGCGCTACACGCAATTTCGCGGTCACGCGTTTGTCGATTGGCATCCCAGCCGGGGCGAGATGCTGGTGGCGCATCGATTGCCCACGGCCGATACGGTGCAGCTGTTTCGGCTCGCCGCGCCGGCGGGACCGCTCGAGCCACTGACATCGGGCGCCGACCCGGTCAGCAACGCCAGCTACGAGCCGCGCAGCGGCCACTATGCGGTGTTTGCGCGCGCGACGGGCGGCAACGAGGTTTATCGCCTCTACCGCCTCGATCTCGCCACGCGCACCGAAACGCCGATCACGCCGGTTGAAGAGCGCAGCGCGATGATGGGCTGGCTCAAACACGCACCGGGCCGGCCACCGCAGCTGATCGTCAGCGCCGTGCCGGTGGATCGCACCGCCGCCGGCGGCACGCGCGCCAGCATCGACACCACCCTGTGGCTGATCGACCCCGACAAGCCCGAAGCCAAGCGCAAGCTGGTCGACCTGCCGGGCGGTGGCTGGTTTGCGCCCGCCGTGAAACACGACGACCGCGAATTGGCCATCATGCGTTACCTCTCGGCCAACGAAGCGCAGATCTGGATCGTCGATCTGGCCACCGGCGCCTCCAGGCAGCTGCTGCCGGCGGCCAGCGAAGCCGGCACGCTCAAGGCGATCCATGCGCCCGCGTCGTTCAGCCCGGATGGCCTGCACCTCTACTTCACCAGCAACCGCGTCGGCGAGTTCAATGAGCTGATGCGCATCGAACTGGCCAGCGGCGCCATCCGGCGCATCACCGCGCACATCCCGTGGGATGTGAGCGATGCATCGTTCAGCGACGACGGCCGGCTTATCGCGCTGCAGGCCAATGTGGACGGGCGCGGCGAATTGCGCCTTTTCGACGGGCGCACGCTGAAGGAAATGCCCGTGCCGGCGCTGCCACCGGGCAGCGTGGCCGACACCACCGTGCACCCGCGCCTGGGCCTGGTGGCACTGAGCGTGCACAGCGTGCGCGGCCCGAGCCAGTTGCATGTGCTCGACACCAGCACCAGCACCACGCACGCATGGACCACGCCCTACGTGCCCGAAGGCATCGCCACCGCCACCTTCCGGGATCAGCGCATCGTGCGCTGGGCCAGCTTCGACGGCCGCCAGATATCCGGCGTGCTGAGCGTGCCGCCCGCGCGTTTCACCGGCCGCCGCCCGGTGATCATCGATATCCACGGCGGGCCGGAGTCGCAATCGAAAGTCGGCTTCATGGGCCGCGACAGTTATTTCATCAACGAACTCGGCATCACCGTGATCGAGCCCAACGTGCGCGGCTCAGTGGGTTACGGCAAGACCTTTCTCACCCTCGACGATGGCTTCAAGCGCGAGGATTCGGTGAAGGACATCGGCGCGCTGCTCGACTGGATCGCCACCCAGCCCGATCTCGACCCCGCCCGCGTGCTGATCACCGGCGGCAGCTACGGCGGCTACATGTCGCTCGCCTGCAGCGTGCACTTCGCCGATCGCATCGCCGGCTCGATCGACATCGTCGGCATCTCCAACTTCGTCACCTTTCTCACCAACACCGAAAGCTACCGACGCGACCTGCGGCGGGTGGAGTATGGCGACGAACGCGACCCCGCGATGCGCGCTTTTCAGGAGCGCATCGCCCCGGTGAACAATGCCCAGAAAATCCGCAAACCGCTATTCGTGGTGCAAGGCCGCAACGACCCTCGCGTGCCCTACACCGAAGCCGATCAGATCGTGGCCAAGGTGCGCGCCAACGGCACGCCGGTTTGGTACCTGCTGGCCGAAAACGAAGGGCACGGGTTTGTGCGCAAGGAAAACGCCGACTACATGTTCTATTCAGTCGTGTCGTTTGTGGGGATGACGCTGTTGGCTTAGCGCGGCTTCGTGGCATGCATCGGCTTGCTACGCCTCATACCTCAGGCTGGCCGAGCGCCGAGGGTTACTGGAAGGCCCTGGTCGGCATCGCCGCTTGTGCCTCAGGCCGGCTGAGCGGTGAACTTGACACCTAGGGAAACGCTGATCAATTCATCGAATCAGGCACGCGACATGCATGCCTGAAGGTATCAAGACTGCTACCGAAACGACCATGAGCCAACGCAGCTTTGCCAGTGCCGAATTCGCTTTGAAGAAGAAGCGAACGCGCCGAGAGAAGTTTCTTGCGGACATGGAGCGCGTGGTGCCATGGGCTCGCCTGATCGCGGTGATCGAGCCGCTGTACCCGACCAGCGGCCGGGTGGGCCGCCAGCCGATGGGCGTGCCCAAGATGCTGCGCATGTACCTGCTGCAGCAGTGGTACGGCCTGGCCGACGAGGCGCTGGAGGACGCGATCTACGACAGCCAGGCGCTGCGCGATTTTGTGGGCATCGACCTGTCGCGGGAGTCGGTGCCGGACGCCACCACGCTGCTGAAGTTTCGGCGCCTGCTGCTGGCCGGCGACCTGACCAAGGCGATGTTCGAAGAGATCAACGCTCACCTGCACCAGCAGGGGCTGCTGATGCGCGCGGGCACCATCGTGGACGCCACCATCATCGCCGCGCCCAGCTCGACCAAGAACGCCAGCGGTGAGCGCGACCCGGAGATGCACCAGACCAAGAAGGGCAACCAGTGGCACCACGGCATGAAGGCCCACATCGGCGTGGACGCTGAATCGGGACTGGTTCACAGCATGGTCAGCACCGCTGCGAACGTCGGCGACGTGACCCAGGCCGGCGCGCTGCTGCACGGGCAAGAAACGGATGCCTTCGGGGACGCGGGCTACCGCGGGGTGGCCAAGCGCGAACAAGCGCAAGGGCCGCTGTGGCACGTTGCCATGCAGCCCGGCAAACGCCGGTTGCTCAGCGACAGTGCGCTGGGTCAGATGATCGAGAAGGTGGAGAAGATCAAGGCCAGCATCCGGGCCAAGGTCGAGCACCCGTTCCATGTCCTCAAGAACCTGTTCGGTCACAAGAAAACGCGTTACCGAGGCCTGGCCAAGAATCACGCGCAGCTGTACAGCCTGTTCGGACTGGCCAATCTGGTGATGGCCAAAGGGCGGTTGTTGGCGCTTCATGGCGCAGGTGCGTCTTGATGCCTGGCAAGGGGGCATGAAAAGGCCGAAAACGCGTCAAATGGCACCCATGGGAGCGGAATTCGGCGAATCGGGCGCGGATTCGACTTGCCGTCGATTCATTCACGGCCAAAACGCCCATTGATCAGCGATTCC
>JANMAS010000402.1:0-3096 GCA_031359975.1 Burkholderiales bacterium | reverse complement strand
ATCAGCAGCGGGTGCAGCAGCAGCTTGATGGCGGCCACCGGGATATAGCGCGCAGGCGGCACGCCGGAGCGCCAGGGCAGACCTGGCCGGGTGTGAGGGCCCTGCACCTTGGCCGCATGACCGGCCGGCAGCGATTGGCTGTCGAGCATCAGGTCCAGCGGTTGTGCTCTTGGCGTGCCGGTGTGCGCGCCACTGCGCCACAGCACCGCGCCAATGGTGAACAGGGCCACCGGCGACGCCGCGTCGGCGAGCATCCAGACGGTGGTTTCCACCGGCATCGGCAAATGCACGCCGGCTGCGCCGAACAAGCCGCCGAGGGCGATGGCCCACGGCAGGGGATTCGATAGCGCACCACGCAGCGCGCTCAAGGCCGCCGAGCGGGTGCCGTTGCGTGATGAAGCGTGTGCGCGCGCGATGGCGATGCACAGCGAACTGGTGAGAAACAGATCCACCAGGATGGTGCAGATCACCGGTGCCGCCGCTGCCGGGCCCACCAGGGCCACCAACAGGGGCACACCCATGAAGCCGGTGTTGGGGAACGCGGCGGCCAGGGCGCCGAATGCGGCGTCGGGCAGGCGCACGCGATGGCGGCCGCGTGTGACGGCAATGGTGAACAGCACGATGATCACCGCCCCCAGCGCGTAGACGCCGATGATGGCGGGATTGAACAGCTGAGCGATCGGGGTGCGGATGCCGAAGCGGAACAGCAGGCACGGCAGCGCAAAGTACAGCACGAAAGCGTTCAGCCCCGGTATGGCCACCTCGGGAAGCACCCGACGATCGGCGGCGAGATAACCAGCCAGAACCAGGGCGAAAAAGGGGACGGTGACACCGAAGAGCTCTTGCATGCAGAGCTCAGTATCGCAAGGCCCGCCGCTGCGTCTCAGAGGAGAACCACGGCCCGCCGCGAGTTATTTTGTGCATGGCAGCACAAACGGCCAGGGGTTTCAGGGTCGCGTCTATGATCCCCGGCCGCTCTGAAGCCCCCCGCATGACGTCCACCCTCAATCCTGCCCAACTCGAGGCTGTCCACCACCTTTCGGGGCCTTGCCTGGTGCTGGCCGGGGCCGGCTCGGGCAAGACGCGGGTGATCGTGCACAAGATCGCGCGGCTGCTGCAGGCTGGATTGGAGCCGCGGCAGATCGCCGCCATCACCTTCACCAACAAGGCCGCGCAAGAGATGCGCGAGCGTGCCAAGGCGATGGTCGGCCCGCGCGCGGCTTCGCAACTCGTGGTGAGCACCTTCCACTCGCTGGGCGTGCGGCTGCTGCGAGAAGACGGCGAGAAGCTCAACCTGAAACCGCAGTTCTCGATCTTCGACAGCGACGACGTGCTCGGCGTGTTGCGCGATGCCGGCGGCAGCAGCGATGCCGCGCTCGCGCGCCGCTGGCAGTGGACGATCAGCCTGTGGAAGAACCAGGGCCTGGACAGCGACGGCGCCGACCGTGCCGCCGCCAGCGATGACGAACGTGTGGCCGCGCAGGTGATGCGCCGCTACGAAGAGCGGCTGACGGCCTTTCAGGCGGTGGATTTCGACGACCTCATCGGCCTGCCGCTGAAGCTGCTGCGAAGCGACGCCGACACCCGCGCCAAGTGGCAGCGCACCTTTCGCCATGTGCTGGTGGACGAAGTGCAGGACACCAACGCAGTGCAGTACGAGTTGCTCAAGACGCTCGTCGATCACGAAGACGACCGCCTGCGCGGCCATTTCACCGCGGTGGGCGACGATGACCAGAGCATCTACGGCTGGCGCGGCGCCACCATCGACAACCTCAAGCGCCTGCCGCAGGATTTCCCCAACCTGAAAGTGGTGGCGCTGGAGCAGAACTACCGCTCCACCGGCGCCATCCTGCGGGCCGCCAACGCGGTGATTGCCGCCAACCCGAAGCTGTTCGAGAAAAAGCTGTGGAGCGAGTTTGGCGAAGGCGAGCCGATCCGCGTGGTCGAGTGCGATGGCGAGGAGCATGAAGCCGAGCGCGTGGTGACGATGATCCAGGCGCGCCGCGCCGGCCAATCCGGCGAGGGCCAAAGTGCCGCCTTCGGCGACTTCGCCGTGCTCTACCGCGCCAATCACCTGGCCCGGGTGTTCGAGCAAAAGCTGCGTGCGGCGCAGATCCCGTACAAGGTCTCGGGCGGCCAAAGCTACTTCGATCGGGCCGAGATCAAGGATCTGTGTGCGTGGCTTCGCCTGCTGGTGAACAACAACGACGACCCGGCGTTTTTGCGTGCCGTCACCACGCCCAAACGCGGCATCGGCCACCAGACGCTGGCCAGCCTGGGGGAATTTGCGTCCAAGTGGAAATCGAGCCTGTACGAGGCGCTGTTTGCCGAATCGCTGGGCACCGCGCTGAATCGCAAGGCCGTGGGCTCGCTGCATGAATTTGGCCGCTATGTGAGCGATCTCGAATTCCGCGCCCGGCATACCGAAGGTGCGCAGGCCGCAGGTGTGTTCATGCTCGACTGGCTCAAGGCGATCGGCTACGAACAGCACCTGCATGACGGCGAAGACAGCGAAAAGCTCGCCGCCGCGCGCTGGGGCAACGTGCTTGATTTTGTCGACTGGGTGAGTCGGCGCTGCGGCGGGGAAGTCACGCAGGATGGCGGCACGTTCGAGAGCCCGAAGCAGACGGTGCTGCAAGTGGCGCAGACGATCAGCGTGATCATCAGCCTGGCTGAACGCGGCGATCAGCAGGATGTGGTCACGCTGTCCACCCTGCACGCCGCGAAGGGCCTGGAGTGGCCGCACGTGGCGCTGGTGGGTGTGAACGAAGGCCTGCTGCCGTTTCGCAGCGAGGCCGACGAGATGACGCCCGAGCGGCTGCAGGAAGAGCGGCGGTTGATGTACGTGGGCATCACCCGCGCGCAAAGTTCGCTGCTGGTGAGCACGCTGCGCCGGCGCAAGCGCGGCCGCGAGACCGTACCCGGCATCCCGAGCCGCTTCATCGCCGAGATGAAGCTGCACGAGAGCCCGGCGGCGAAAGAAGACCCGCGCGAAAAACTCAAGCGCCTGCGCGCCGCGATCGCGGCGAAGGAATCCAAAGACTTCGGGGACAGACCGAGCGCAGCGAGCCCTGTCCTCGACTGATCAAGGATTCG
>JANMAS010000228.1:0-2121 GCA_031359975.1 Burkholderiales bacterium | reverse complement strand
TGTTCCCCGCCGCCATCTTGCAGCCGCCCTTCTTCGGCATGGCGGCCGACGACGCCACCAACTACGCCTCGATCGGCGCCATCATCGGCCACGAAATCAGCCACGGCTTCGACGACCAGGGCAGCGAGTTCGACGGCGACGGCGTGTTGCGCAACTGGTGGACTCCCGCCGACCGCAAGGCGTTCGAGCAACTCGGCAGCCGCCTGGCCACGCAGTACGACGCCTACGAGCCGCTGCCGGGCAAGCGCGTGAACGGCAAGCTCACCCTGGGCGAGAACATCGCCGATCTCTCCGGGCTGCAGATTGCCTACCGCGCCTGGCGCAACACACTCGGCGGCAAGCCCGCGCCGGTGATCAACGGCAGGACCGGCGAGCAACGCTTCTTCGAAGCCTGGGCGATCACCTGGCGCGAAAAGATGCGCGACGAGCGTGTGCTGGAGTTGGTGGTGCGCGATCCTCACTCGCCGCCGAAGTTTCGGGCCAATGGCGCCGCGGTGAACCACGACGGTTTCCACGATGCCTTCGGTACCAAACCCGGCGATGGCATGTACAAGGCACCCGCCGATCGCATCCACATCTGGTGAGGCATCGCGGATGTTGAGTGCCGGCTGGTGCGCGAGGTGGCGCAGCCTCGCCACCGCGGTGATCGGGGTGGCCTGCGTGGCCGGCTCCTGGGCTGGCTCGCCACCGGCCCAGCCAACGCCGGCGCCCATCCTGCTGGCGCCGGGTGTCTACATGCTGGCCGGGCTCGACGGTGACCCGGACGCCGACAACCTCGGCCGCGTGGGCAACAGCGGCTTCATCGTCGGCGACAGCGGCGTCATCGCCATCGACCTGGGCACCTCCGCCCGGCACGGCAAGGCCATCCTGGCGGCGATCGCCAGCGTCACCGATAAACCGGTGAAGCTGGCGCTGATCACCCACACACGGCAGGAGTTTCTCTTCGGTGCCGCCGCGTTTCGCGAGCGCGGCATCCCGGTCCGCATGCAGCGCAAGGCTGCCCAGCTGATGGCCACGCGCTGCGAAGGCTGCCTGAAGACGCTGCGCAAGCTGCTGGGCGACGACGAGATGGCGGGCACCGCGATGTTCGAACCGGATCAGCTTTTCGACGACGGCCACCGCCTCGATCTGATCGGCCGGCCGGTGACCGTGATCTACCGGGGCCACAGCAGCGGCCCGGGCGACATCGCGGTGCTCGATGAGCGCAGCGGTGTGCTCTTTGCGGGGGGGCTGGTCGATGTCAACCACATTCCGGACATTCAGGATGGTCGCCTGCCCGAGTGGCTCGACGCCCTGGCCGCGCTGTCGCGTGACAAGGTGAACATCGTGGTGGGTGGCCACGGGCCCGCGACCACGGCGGCCGGCCTCACACTCACGCACCGGTATCTCACCCAGCTCGAAACCCGGGTGCGCGAATTGCTCCAGTCGGATACGCCGCTGAGTGAAGTGGCCGCGGCGGCGGCCATGCCGGAGTTCGAGGCGTGGAGCCACTACGATTCCACCCAACGGCGCAATGCATCGATCCTTTTTGTACGGATGGAATATGCGTATCTGTTTTCCAAGGGCGCTTCGGGCGCGCAGCCGTGACCTCGCGCGCTGACCGCCTCGCACGGCGCCGCCTGCTCGGCCTGGGCGCATCGCTGGCGGCCGGTGTGCCGATGATGACCGGCGCAACGCTGGCGCGGGCAGCCATCGGTGGCCTGCCGACCAACGTGGCGCACGATGCATCGTCACCCGAATGGGAGCTGCTGCGCGCCAGGCTGTTTGGCACACGGCCGATCGCCACCGGCGAAGCCAGCCAGGTGCAGCTCATCGTGCCCTTGCGGGCGGCTTTTGGCGCGTCGGTGCCGGTGAAGGTGGTGTCGAAGATCGAGCAGAAGCCCGAGCTTTTCGTGCAGCGCATGATGGTGCTGGTCGACAAGAACCCGTCGCCCCTGGCGGCCACGCTGGAGTTTTCGGTCGACGCCGGGCGTGCCGACATCGAAACCCGCATCCGTGTCGATGAATACAGCCATGTGCGGGTGATCACCGAGCTGTCGAACGGCGATCTGCACATGGATTCGCGCTACGCCAAGGTCTCCGGCGGCTGCTCCGCACCTTCGAATCGCGGGCCGGTGGAAA
>JANMAS010000381.1:0-12677 GCA_031359975.1 Burkholderiales bacterium | reverse complement strand
CACGCGTAAGGAGATGGCGCACACGCTCGGGCCGTGCAGCCGCGCGAAGCGATGCGCGAAGGAATCCGGCTCGGCATTGAGAATGAAAGAGATCTCACCCTGGCGATACAGCGTGACCGCCTTGTGCCGGAGGCGCGAGCGAAGCCGCAGTTGATCCCTCGTCAAGAGGCTCGAAATCCACGTCGTAGAAGCCGATGTTGCCGATGTCACCGGTTTTCTTGCCGTTCTTGCCGCGCCAGCGGTCGATCAAATAGATCAGCGAATCGCCGATGCCCTTGATGGCCGGGATGTTGAGCTCCCCCGGCCCCGCCTGGCCGGCGTAGCCCCAGGCGCCCAGCGAGATCGCACGTTCGTAGGCGGCTTTTGCATCCTGCACGCGGAAGGCGATGGCGCACACGCTCGGGCCGTGCAGCCGCGCGAAGCGCTGCGCGAAGGAATCCGGCTCGGCATTGAGAATGAAATTGATCTCACCCTGGCGATACAGCGTGACCGCCTTGTGCCGGTGGCGCGCGATCGGTTTGAAGCCCATGCGCTCGAACACCGCGCCCATCGCGGCGGGATCGGGCGCCGCGTATTCGATGAACTCGAAACCGTCGGTGCCCATCGGGTTTTCCCAAGGGGTGAATTGCATGGTGGGCCTCCTGATGGCAGCGCGATGACAGCGCCGACTGTAGCCCGTCGCAGCAGCTCAGATGCCGGTGATCGCCGCCGCGAATCGGCGGCAGGCCGATGGCCAGTCGGGCAGGCGCGCCCGCGCCCGCGCCGCGCCCTGGGCCAGCCGGTAGCGCTCGTCGGTGCCGTCCATCACCCGCGCCAGGGCGCGGCGCAGCTGCAGCGTGTCGCCGGGCGGCACGAGGATGGCGGCATCCGGCGGCACGGTGCGCGGGATCGCCCCGGCGGTGGTGCTGACGATCGGCAGCCCACGCGCCAGCGCTTCGGTGAGCACCATGCCGAATC
Source organism: Burkholderiales bacterium (assembly GCA_031359975.1). Classification (GTDB taxonomy): domain Bacteria; phylum Pseudomonadota; class Gammaproteobacteria; order Burkholderiales; family Burkholderiaceae_C; genus JANMAS01. The sequence continues at coordinate 11,720 of JANMAS010000381.1, read as the reverse complement.
CCTCGTGGTACGACGGCAGCACGAACACATCGGCGGCGGCGTAGCCGGCGGCGAGCGCCGTGTCATCGGCCTCGCCACGCAGAAATACGCGGTCGGCCAGGCGCGCGGCGTCGATCATCGATTGCACGGCGGCTGCCTCGGCCGGATCCATCGTGAGGCTGCCCAGGCATTCGAGCTGCCAGGTGCGATCGCGCAGGCCGGCGAGCGCATCGATCAACACCCGATAGCCCTTGCGCGGCGTGACCGACGCCGCGCACAGCAGCTTCAGGCCCTGCCCAGGCTGGCTGCCGCGGGCCAGCGCCGCCGCATCGGTGCCCGGCTCCACCACCCGCACGTGATCGCGCGGCACACCCATTTCAACCAGCTCGGCCACCGTAGACGGGCTGGTGACGATGACGCGCCGGGCGGCCGTCAGCGCCTGGGCTTCGTCGGCTTTCAGTTGCTGCCGCACCGTGGCATCGAGCCCGGTTTCGAGCCACAGCGGGTGGTGCACCAGCGCCACCCAGCGCAGGCGATCGGCGTGGCGGTGCGCGATGGCGGGCATGGCGCCGAAGGCCAGGCTGTCGGCGATCACCAGCGCACCATCCGGGATCGTGGCCACGGCGGTGTCTGCGTGGGCCAGCGCCGAGGGCGTGGGATACGGGAAACTCGCGTCGAGCGCCATCAGCTCGATCGGCAGGCCCAGTTCGCGCAAGCCCATCACGATGCGGTGGTCGTAGCGGTGCGAGCCGGTGCGCTGGAGCCAGTCGCCAGGGATGACGAAGTGGGATGGCGGTTGGTGATGAGGGATCATGTCTGCATCATCAAGCATCGACCGCGCGCATGCGCAGCATCACCGCCGATCCCACCGACCGTGCCGTGGTTTCGTGTGGCAGGGTAGGCAACGCCGGGCCTTTGCACGGCCCGCGGTGTAGAGTGTTGCGCTCATGCCCACTCAGGCTCCAATACAACGGTTTCTCCCTGCGCGCGCCCGTCTCGTGATGCGCGGCGTGCTGCTGGCGCTGGTGATCGTGATCGCGCTGGTAGCCGCTGCCGTGGGTGCGGCAGTGATGTGGCTGACGCCCGATCTCCCGGCGCTCGACAAAGTAAAGGATTACCGGCCGCGCCAGCCGCTGCAGGTGTTCACCAGCGACAGGGTGGAGATTGCGCAGTTCGGCTCCGAGCGGCGCCAGGCCTTGCCGATCTCTCGCATCCCCATGCGCATGCAGGATGCGGTGATCGCGGTGGAAGACGCGCGCTTTCGCGAGCACGCCGGCATCGACCCGCTGGGCGTGGCGCGCGCCGTGGTGGCCAATCTCACCGGCGGCATGCGCCAGGGCGCCTCCACCATCACCCAGCAGGTGGCGCGCACGTTTTTCCTGTCGTCGCAGCGCACCTTCGAGCGCAAGGCCAAGGAGGCGCTGCTGGCGCTGAAGATCGAGCGTGAACTGAGCAAGGACGACATCCTCGAGCTCTACATGAACCAGATCTACCTCGGCCAGCACGCGTATGGCTTTGCCGCGGCGGCGCAGGTCTATTTCGGCAAGGCCCTCGATGATCTGACGATCGCCGAAGCCGCCATGCTCGCCGGCCTGCCGCAGAACCCGGTGTATGCCAACCCGATCACCAATGCGCAGCGCGCCCGTCAACGCCAGCTCATCGTGCTTTCGCGCATGCGCGCCACCAACGTGATCACCGACGACGAACTCGCCGCCGCCAAGGCCGAAACGCTGCGGTTGCGCTCGCCGCTGCAGGTGAGCCTGCATGCCGAGCACGTGGCCGAGATGGCGCGCCGGATGGTGTTCGAGCGCTTTGGCGAAGAGGCCTATTCGCAAGGCATCAAGGTTTACACCTCGATCGTTGCCAGCGATCAGCAGGCGGCGTGGCAAGCCGTGCGGCGCGGCGTGTTGGCCTACGACCAGCGCCAGCCCTACCGCGGGCCGGAAGCCACCGAAGAGCTGCTCGCCGATGGTGTCGATGGTGCCGAACAGGAGCGCGCCGCCGCCCATGCCTTGAAGGATCATCGCGACGACGAAGAGCTGCGGGTGGCGATCGTCACCGAAGCCGCGCCCGATCACCTGCTCGCGCAGCTCGCCAGCGGCGAGGTGGTGCGGCTGGCCGGCGCCCAGATCGCGCTGGCCCAGAAAGCGCTGCGCGCCGATGCGCCTGCCGAACTGGCGATCCGGCGCGGCGCGATCATCCGCGTGGTGCGTACCGCGCCTGTGCCGGCGAAAGCGGGTGTTCCGGTGGCCTCCGGCTGGAAGATCACCCAGTGGCCCGACGTGGAGGGCGCGCTGGTGGCGATGAACCCGTCCAACGGCCGTGTGCGGGCGCTGGTGGGCGGCTTTGAATTCAGCCGCCAGCCATTCAACCATGTGACGCAGGCGTGGCGCCAGCCGGGGTCGAGCTTCAAGCCGTTTTTGTATTCCGCCGCGCTGGAGCATGGCGTGATGCCGGCCACGCTGATCAACGATGCGCCGCTGGTGGTGGATGAATCCCAGGCACCGGCGAGCTGGAATCCGCAAAATTCCGATGGCCAGTTCGACGGCCCGATCACCTTGCGGCAGGCGCTGGCGCGCTCGAAGAACCTGGTCAGCATCCGGCTGTTGCAGCAGATCGGCGTGCCGGTCGCGCGAGACTGGGCCGGCCGCTTCGGCTTCGAGGTGGACAAACAACCCGACAACCTCACCTTTGCCCTTGGCGCCGGCAGCACCTCGCCGCTGCAGATGGCCGCGGCCTATTCGGTGCTGGCCAACGGCGGCTTCAAGGTGGCGCCGGTGGTGATCGAGCGCATCACCGATGTGCACGGCGTGACGTTGTTCGAAGCGCCGCCCGCGCAGGCCCTGGCCGAGCCCGACCGCGTGGTGCCGGCGCGCAATGTGTTCGTCACCAACAGCCTGCTGCAGGAAGTTACCCGATCAGGCACCGCCGCGCGAGCGCAGCAGGCCCTGAAGCGCCCCGACATCTACGGCAAGACGGGCACCACCAACGACGCAGTGGACGCCTGGTTCGCCGGCTTCCAGCCCAGCCTGGCGGCGGTGGTGTGGATGGGCTACGACGAGCCGCGCAGCCTGGGCAGCCGCGAATCCGGCGGCGGTGTATCGCTACCGATCTGGATCGACTACATGGCGCGTGCCCTCAAGGGCATCCCGGTGCGCCCGGCCGAGCCGCCCGAGGGCGTGCAGCGGGTGAACGACGAGTGGGTGTACAGCGAATGGGCGCAGGGCGGGGCGCTGGAGCGCATCGGGATGGACGAGGAACTGCTGCCGCCACCGTCATCGCTGCCAACCGCGGCTTCGGCCGCGGCGTCGGGCGTGCCGCCGCGTTAGATACCGCCGGCCAAGGCTGCTAGGCCGCGTCCAGTACTCGCATTTCGACGTGCATCCCGGCCGCCGCCGCCATATTCACCAGCGCATCGATGGCAAACAAATTGATCTTGCCTCGCATCAGGTCGGAGACACGTGGTTGCGTCACGCCAAAAAGCTTCGCGGCCTGCGACTGATTCAGCTGGGCCCGGGTGATGTGCGCCGCCAAAGCCATCATCAAGCTCGAACGCAGTTTCATGTTTTCAGCCGCCTCAGGCGTGTCCTCGATGGCATCCCACACGCTCTCGAATCGTTCGTTGCTCATCATCCAATCTCCTTCAACAAATCCGTATAGCGCTTTGCGGCCATGTCCAGATCCACCTTGGCAGTCTTCTGGGTCTTTTTCTGGAAGCAATGCAACACATAGACGGCATCGGCAAAATTAGCAACGTAGATGGCTCGGAACGCGCCAGCAGCGTCTCGAATGCGAATCCCCGGACGCCTCGGCCTATGGTGCTCATGGGCTTCCAGTCGTCTGGCTCGCCTCCCTGCTGGACTTGATCCAACTGATAGCCTGCTTCACGCCGAACCGAGACCGGGAATGCGCGCAGATCTGCAAGGGCGCTGCCTCGAAACACGAGCGATTTTGAAATGGCCACCACCAAATATACAAAATCTTGTATGTTTGATCAAGCTACCCGGCATATCATCCGCCGCGCCCGTCAAACAACAACTGGACGGAGAGCTCCTGAGAGCCTCACGGCAAACCGGCCAGCGTGGCCGAGGTGACGGCGATCACGCCGTGTTCGGTGATCAGGCCGGTCACCAGTCGTGCCGGGGTCACGTCGAATGCCGGGTTGGCGGCCGGGGTGCCATCGGGGGCCAGTTGCACGTCGATCAGGTTGCCGTCGGCGTCTTTCCCCGTCAGATGCGTCACCTCGCGCGGTGACCGTTCTTCGATCGGGATCTCGGCCAGGCCGTCGTTGAGCGAGCGGTCCAGCGTGGAGGTGGGCATGGCCACATAAAAGGGCACGCCGTTGTCGTGTGCGGCCAGGGCTTTGAGGTAGGTGCCGACCTTGTTGCACACGTCGCCGCGCGCGGTGACGCGGTCGCAGCCCACGATCACCAGGTCCACCAACCCGCGCTGCATCAGGTGGCCGCCGGCGTTGTCGGCGATCAGCGTGTGCGGCACGCCGGCCTGGCCCAGCTCCCACGCGGTGAGGCTGGCACCCTGGTTGCGCGGCCGGGTTTCGTCCACCCACACCTGCAGCGGCAGGCCTTGCTGATGCGCCAGGTAGATCGGCGCGGTGGCGGTGCCCCAATCCACCGTGGCCAGCCAGCCGGCGTTGCAATGGGTGAGCACACGCACCGGGCCCGGGCGGGCGGCGGCGATGGCGTTGAGCAGCTTCAAGCCATGCTTGCCGATGGCCAGGTTGACCCGCACGTCTTCCTCGGCGATGGCATCGGCTTCTCGCCAGGCGGCTTCGTGCCGTTGCCCCACGGGCAGGGCCATCACCACACGGCGCATGCGCGCGATAGCCCAGGCGAGATTGACTGCCGTGGGACGCGCCAGGCACAGCATGTCGGCCACCTCGTCGACAGCGCAGTTGGTCGCGTCACGCCGCATCTGCAGCGCCATGCCGTAAGCGGCGCTGGCACCGATCAAGGGTGCGCCGCGCACCCCCATCTGGCGGATCGCGTTGAATACGTCTTGCGGCGATTCGAGGCGCACCAGGCTGAGGCGGTGCGGCAGGGCGCGCTGGTCGATCACTTCCACCGCCGTGCGGCATGGCAGTGCGCGGATCGGGCGCAGGGGGTGGCCGTTGACGATCACTGCACGTTCATGTTGAAGCGTCGAGCACCCGCCCGGCGATGCCCCGCAGCTTGTCGACCATCGCCGGATCGCGAGCAGACGGCGCGGTGATCAGCGCGTGATCGAGCGCGTGGCGGCACGGGCAGGCGGTGGCAGCCGCATCGGCCGCGATCGTGCCGGCGAGTGAGATCACCAGTTCCCGCGCCGCCTGGGCATTGCCCAGCAACACCTGGATGATCGCGTCCACGGTGACATCGTCGTGCTGTGGATGCCAGCAGTCGAAATCGGTGACCATCGCCACCGAGGCGTAACACAGCTCGGCTTCGCGGGCGAGCTTGGCCTCGGGCATGTTGGTCATGCCGATCACGTCGCAGCCCCACGATCGGTAGAGCTGCGATTCGGCGAAGGTGGAGAACTGCGGGCCTTCCATCACCAGGTAGGTGCCGCCGCGGGCGTGGGGCACGGTGCTGCTCAGTTCAAAGGGGTGAGTACGAAGTTGCGTACGATGCCATCCGGGAAAAGTGAGCCCCCCACCATCGAACCACCCTCGTTGATGTCGCGTGCAGCAACAGAAGTCAATGGAGGGCTACCGGGCTCCAGCGCATCCTTGAGCTGGATCGCTTCTTCACCATCGCGCCAGATCCACCATTGCGTGCCGGGGCCGTTGTACTCGAACAGCAATTCGTCTTGACCGCCAACGCCGATCGGTGTGCCGCGCTTGAAGGGCGCGCAGCGCAACTCGGCCTTGCGTTTCCAGACACAAGGGTAAAGGTCAAACGCTGCATCTTGCGCCGTAACGGCCATCGAACCCGCCTCGTTGATGTCGAAAGCCGAACTGGCCACGCTGTACCCCCGCCGTTCAGCTCGGCGCAACTCGTGCATAGAGCTCACTACCAAATCGCCCACGTGCACCGGATCCTGACGCAACTGTAGCCGCGCAGCGCCGTAGCCGGGAAGATTGGGTGGGCGATGGTCGGTATCGGGATAGGAGACGGTGGCGGCCACTTGGCGCCGGCTGTTCACCGCCGCAAACCCAGCGGGCTCATTCGGCCGGTAGATGCGCATGCCCTTGCCGACCGTCCAAGTGAAACCATTGCGAGAGCGAAAGTCGCCCAGGCGGTAGATCTCACCCACCACGTCACCGCGCCCGTTCATGCCAGTCAAGAAATACTCTCTGTAGGCGACATCCGGCGGCGGCAGAACCTGTTTCCAGCCCTGCGCGGGATCCCAGAAGAATCGCATGTCGACTTTTGAGTCGTCGCCAAAAATCAGTTGCCCGATGTCGTTGAATCCCATCACGGTTACCGCACCGGAAGGCGGCAACTCGGGTGGGAGGGTCAGGATCTGATACTGCCCATCCGCCGTGCGGACGAACGCGCGAACGCTGTTGGTGTAGTCAGCCAGGATGGCCATCACGCCGGCCACGTCGCCACGATTGTTGATTCTGTCCGCCGACATCACGTCATATGGTGCGGGCGGTTCAAGCACGGTCATGCGATAAACCGGCGCACCGAGCGCGGCGGTGGTCGCTAGCGCCAGCACCACGGCGGCTAGCTGGATTGTCTTGATCGAATGCATCTTCAACTCCCTGTCGTTCCGATACGGTCGCTGGGCCAACGGTTGCCCTAGTAGGCAAACCGCAGCGCGCAGGCAACGACAAAGCTGGAAAGTCTCATTCGTTGCCACTGTCGGTGTTTCGCCGCAATCAGCGGCAGTCCGCGCAGCGGCTTGGAGTGTCAACCCCGAGCCGCAACTGAGTCAATGCGGGCGAATGAGCATTCGCCCATCAGAGGGTCGGCGCGATCCTCATGTCGCGCAAACAGCGGTAGTTGCGGAACTGCAAGCTCCACCGTGTCGTCGATGACGAACGATTGTGACCAAACACACGGCAAGCGTTGCGGCCATCAGCCGGAGGATCGATGTGGGAAACGCAACGCCATACAAGTGCAGCTCCTTGTTACATCCCTGTGCCGACGAGAAGGACCTGCGCACCATGACCATCGATGCCGAAACGATCATCTACGTTGACCAAGCCGTTGACGATGTGCGCCGACGTGGGAGCGTGCGCGTGGCGACAACGATTTCTCTTGTGCAACCTTTTCTCAACGCGCTGCGGGCAGGCCAGCAAATCGACGACGTGGTGCTTGCACTGGGTGACTTGGTGCTGGTGAAGAACCAGGGCGTTCTGTCAAAGAACGGGATTTACCTGGTGGGAGCGGCGGGAGCGGCCGAACCGGCGCCAACCCGGTTTTCGGAATACAACGCCTGGGGGCACTTTTTGGCAGCTACCGTCAGCGTTGGCGAAGGCACGCTGAACAGGGGAACGATGTGGCGCTGCACCGCGGCCAGCGTGGGGATTCTCGAAACCGACGCCATCGAATTCAAAGCCATAGACGATATTGACGCGCTGCTGGAACTGCCCGGCACGGGGCTCACAGCGAGCCAATCTCTGCTCATCCACGATGCCGGCCTGTCGACCAATCGAGTCGATCGCCATCGGCGTGTGAACGCGCAAGCGATGACGGCATCGCATCTGGTGCAACTCATCGGTGCCGCTCCCACAGCGGCTCCGCTGGTGCCTGGGCCACCGCCAGAAGGCGACTACTCTGATCTCAACCGCAGCGACTCGATGCCGTTGCTGATCGACGGTGCACTGCGGCGCATCGATCCTTTGTCCCTGCAACAGTTTGTGCAAGGCACGCCATGGGCACTGGATCCGAAGGGTGTGATTTCGATGACCGCGACGATCCAGGCCAAGGCCGATTCCTTGCTCATTTATGCCGAAGTGGCGGCCGGCGCGCTGGAGGTGGTTCAACCCACCGGGATCAGCACCGTGAGCGTAGCTGTGATCACTTTGGATTCAGCTTGGGACCGGCGATTTATGCGATGCACGCCGATAGATGTTGCACCATCGGTCACCACCGTCAAGCTACCAGAAGGCCTGCCGGTCGGCGTTGAGTGTTACGTTGCACTCATGGGATCGGGGACTGTGACGCTCAAGGCTAACAACCTCGCATTTTTGAATGGAGTGTCCAAGGGAACGCTCAATATCACCAACCGGTTCGACGCCGTCAAAGTCGTTTGCACAGCCGCCAATACCTACGAAACGACACCCATCGCCGTCATCGGCGGTGGCACATTGCGCCTGCCCGCAGGTGTATTTTTGATCGATGGCGTGGGCCTTAAATGGCACCCCGCAAACAATTTGTTAGGCGCAGGCATGGCGGGGACGGTGTTGCTGGCGGCCCCCGCGCTCACCGGTAAGCAAGACAACGCGGCCTCGCAGACGCCGGGGATGCTTACCGTCGTTGCCCGCTCGCATCCCAGCAGCTATGCGGGCGACCCTGTCTGGTCGTGGCAGCCGACCATCAGCGATGTCACTCTGCTGGGCACCAATCTGGCGCTTGAGGCAGCGGTGGCCGCGGAGTTGCGTGTTTGTGGCCTGGTGATCGAAAACGGCAACACCGATCCTGCATACGCATCGCTGCCAGCCAACCAGGAATACAAGGCCAGTTCGGCGCGCATCCTGTCCTGCGGTGTGTACGAGTTTCCGGGTCACGGCGTGTTTTCGCAGGGCGAGCGACAGCGCTTCTACTGCCAGCACCTGCGCAGCGTGAGCAACGGCGGCTACGGCCTGCAGATTCGGGGCGCCGATCCCGTGATCGGCGAGCGCACGGGCCTGGGCAGTAACGGCTTGCACCAGCTTTCCTGCGGCAGCAACGCTGGCGTGATCGTCACCGGCGTGAACATGTGGAAGGGCAAAGTGCGTACAGACGATTGCCTCGCCTGCGAGATCAGCGACGTCAACGGCTGCACGATCACCGGCTGCGTGTTCAACGACACCTTGGTTCTGATCGGCAAACCGGGCATCGACTTCTTTCACAAGGGAGTGAGCATCACCGGCTGCGACTTTCGACCGAATGACGAGGTGTTCAGCGCCAACGGTGTAACCACTCCACCGCTTGCTTCGGGAGGTGCATCCGACAGTCGCAATGCGTACATCTACGTGAACGGGTTGGCCAATGTGACGGTGGGCGACAACTCTTTCTGCGTGCAAGCAGACACCTACTCCTACAAGCGCATTCTTTATGCCGAAAACAGGGCGAGGGTGAGCTTGTCGGCCGCCGTGTCCACCGAAGCGGGTGTGCGCAACTTTGCCGATTCGCACCCGGTGAGCATTGGGCCGCTGGTGGTTGGCGTGAGCCCGGTGGTGAGCTATGACCTGCGTGACATTTACCGGGGCACACGCATCACCGGCACGCTGATCGACACCACGCAAACCCCGGTGGCACCTCTTGCACCACAAGTGCGTGGCCTGGTCGATCCGGCGTTGATTGACGACATCACAGCCTTTGCCGGCTACCGCATCTATGACGGCGGGCCCCTGGTGCAAGGCTACGCGCCGGAATTCACCGACGCTGCAACACAGATCATCGACAACGCCTCCAGCAGCGTGACGGTCGATGCTTCAGCGCGACTGGCGATCATCAACGTGCCTGCCGCAGGCTTGCCGACGCTCGCGGTGACCCTGCCAACCACTTCGTATCACCGACACCTCACGGTGCTGCTGCGCGGCGGCGATGTGAAGTCGCTGCTGTGGAGTTCCGGCGCCGCAACGCTGCCAGATCTTGCCTGGATGCCCAGTCGAACTTTCGGCCGTGCCACAGTGGAACTGGTGCGGCGACGCGGTGCATCACCCCAATGGATGGTGTTGCGCGCCGATGAGGATGATTTCCGATTGCTGATGCCGTATGGGCTGGACACAACCGAATTGACGCCTGCCAACACCACGGTCGCCAAGGTATCGATGCGCGCACCCCGCAAAATGCGCATTGTCGAGGTGAGGGGCGCGCTGGCAACGGCCGCCACTGCGGCCTCACCGCTCGTCACGGTGGACGTCAGACGGCGGATTGGGCCGGCGACTTGGGAGAGTGTGTTCACCACCCTTCTCACTTTCGACAAAGACAAACTCACCACGCTGACTGCCGCGAACCCCGCCGCACTGAATCCGCTCAAGACGCTGATCGATGCGGATCAGGAATTGGGCCTTTTTGTCACGGCTGCGCCCGCCACGGTAACAGCGAAGGGACTCAAAGTGTGGTTGGTCGGGCGCCTGGCCTGACCGCGCTCGGGCACCGGCGCGGTGCGCGTTTGCCCGCCGATGGTCTGGATTCCATCATGGCGAGATCACCCGCCCGGCGATGCCCCGCAGCTTGTCGACCATTGCCGGATCGCGAGCCGCCGGCGCGGTGATCAGCGCGTGATCGAGCGCGTGGCGGCACGGGCAGGCGGTGGCAGCCGCATCGGCCGCGATCGTGCCGGCGAGTGACGCCACCAGTTCCCGCGCGGCCTGGGCATTGCCCAGCAACACCTGGATGATCGCGTCCACGGTGACATCGTCGTGCTGCGGATGCCAGCAGTCGAAATCGGTGACCATCGCCACCGAGGCGTAACACAGCTCGGCTTCGCGGGCAAGCTTGGCCTCGGGCATGTTGGTCATGCCGATCACATCGCACTGCCATGAGCGGTAGAGCTGCGATTCGGCCAGGGTGGAGAACTGCGGGCCTTCCATCACCAGGTAGGTGCCGCCGCGCGCGTGAGGCACGGCGCTGCCCGCCAGTGCAGCCTGCAGATGATCGCCCAGGCGCCGGCACACCGGCCGCGCCATCGACACATGCGCCACCAGGCCGGTGCCGAAAAACGATTTGGCCCGAGCGAAGGTGCGATCGATGAATTGGTCGACGATCACGAAGGTGCCGGGTGGCAGCTCTTCGCGCAGCCCGCCCACGGCACTGAGCGAGAGCACATCGGTCACGCCCAGGCTCTTGAGCGCGGCGATGTTGGCGCGGTAGTTCACCTCACTCGGCGGCACCCGATGGCCGCGTCCGTGGCGCGGCAGAAAGGCGAGTGGCACGCCATCCAGGCTGCCGAGGAAGATCTCGTCCGAAGGCGCGCCCCAGGGCGTGTCCACGGCTACCCAACGGGTGTCGGTGAGGCCCGGCAGGTCGTAGATGCCGCTGCCGCCGATGATGCCCAGGCGCGTTCTGGTCATGTTGGTCAGCGCCCGCCGGGCGTTGAATCCGCCCACACCTCGGACGCCTGCGCATCGCGCAAGGCGCGTTGACGCCGCCGCGCCACCAGCCAGGGCTCCAGGCCCATCAGCAGCACGGCCAGGCCATACGAGCCCCACACATACAGGCCGTAGCCACCCATGGCAAAAAACTCCGATGCGCTGCCCCAGTTCATCAGCGACCTGCCTTTCCCGCGCTGGCGAGATCGTGCACCCAGCCGGTATGGCGCTCGCGTTCGAGCACGATGGCGCGGGCGCGGGTGAAGACCACCGCGAAACTGTAGGCCCAGAAGGCGAAGGTCATGATCAGCATGGCCGCCAGCATGGTGGCGGCCATCTTGGGCGCGCTGTCCATGCTGATGGTGGCGCCCTGGTGCAGGGTGTTCCACCACACCACCGAGAAGCGGATGACGGGGATGTTGACCGCGCCCACGAGTGCCAACAAAGCGCCCGCATTGGCCGCACGGCGTTCGTCGTCGATGGCTTCGGTGAGCGCGATGTAGCCCAGGTAGAGCAGCAGCAGGATGAATTCGGTGGTGATGCGGGCGTCCCA
>JANMAS010000379.1:0-5411 GCA_031359975.1 Burkholderiales bacterium | reverse complement strand
GCGCTCGGCCAGAACATGCTGGTCGCCTTCATGCCCTGGAACGGCTACAACTTCGAAGATTCGATCCTCATCTCCGAACGCGTGGTGGCCGATGACCGCTACACCTCGATCCACATCGAGGAGCTGGTGGTGATGGCGCGCGACACCAAGCTCGGCTCGGAGGAAATCACGCGCGATATCCCGAACCTGTCGGAGCAGCAACTGGCTCGCCTGGACGAGAGCGGCATCGTTTATGTCGGCGCTGAAGTCAACCCCGGCGACGTGCTTGTCGGCAAGGTCACGCCCAAGGGCGAGACCACGCTGACGCCGGAAGAAAAGCTGCTGCGAGCGATCTTCGGCGAGAAGGCATCCGATGTGAAAGACACGTCATTGCGCGTCGACCAGGGCACCAACGGCACTGTGATCGATGTGCAGGTGTTCACCCGCGAAGGCATCCAGCGCGACAAGCGCGCCCAGCAGATCATCGACGACGAACTCAAGCGTTATCGCCTCGACCTGAACGACCAGCTTCGCATCGTCGAGGGCGACGCCTTCTACCGTATCGAGAAGCTGCTCGCCGGCAAGGTGGCCAATGGCGGCCCGCAGCGCATCGTCAAGGGCACGGTGATCGACAAGGCCTATCTCGCCACCGTCGAAAAGTACAACTGGTTCGACATCCGTCCGGCCGAAGACGAAGTCGCCAACCAGCTCGAGAGCATCAAGAACTCGCTCGAGCAGACGCGCCACAGCTTTGACCTCGCTTTCGAGGAAAAGCGCAAGAAGCTCACCCAGGGCGATGAGTTGCCCGCCGGCGTGCTGAAGATGGTGAAGGTGTACCTGGCCGTCAAGCGCCGCCTGCAACCGGGCGACAAGATGGCCGGCCGTCACGGCAACAAGGGCGTGGTGTCGAAGATCGTTCCGGTCGAAGACATGCCCTACATGACCGACGGCACGCCGATGGACATCGTGCTCAATCCGCTCGGCGTGCCATCGCGGATGAACGTCGGCCAGGTGCTCGAGGTTCACCTCGGCTGGGCCGGCAAGGGCATCGGCCAGCGCATCGGCGACATGTTGCAAGGCCAGGCCAAGGTGGTCGAACTGCGCAAGTTCCTCGATGAGCTGTACAACAAGTCAGGCGGCAAGACCGAACGGCTGGATCACCTGAGCGACGACAACATCCTGGAAATGGGTGCCAACCTCGCGATGGGCGTGCCGTTTGCCACGCCGGTATTCGACGGCGCGGCCGAAGAGGAAATCCGCGCGATGCTCAAGCTCGCCTATCCGGACGACATCGCCAAGGCCAAGGGCCTCACCGCCACCCGCACCCAGGCGCAGTTGCGCGACGGTCGCACCGGCGATGCGTTCGAGCGGCCGGTCACGGTGGGCTACATGCACGTGCTGAAACTGCACCACCTGGTCGACGACAAGATGCACGCCCGCTCCACAGGTCCGTACTCGCTCGTCACCCAGCAGCCGCTGGGCGGCAAGGCGCAGTTCGGTGGCCAGCGCTTCGGTGAAATGGAAGTGTGGGCGCTCGAAGCCTACGGTGCGGCGTATGTGCTGCAGGAGATGCTGACGGTCAAGTCCGACGACGTCAACGGCCGAACCAAGGTCTACGAAAACATCGTCAAAGGCGAACACGCGATCGAAGCCGGCATGCCGGAATCGTTCAACGTGCTGGTCAAGGAAATTCGATCACTCGGTATCGATATTGAGCTGGAGAAGAACTAACAGCCTTGCGGGACAGACCGGCCGACGCGCGCAAAGCGCGCCCGGCCGCTCTGTCCCCAACAAATCAGGCTTTGGTTTTTCGACTCTCAGTATCCAAAGGAGCTACCCATGAAGGGCCTACTCGACCTTTTCAAGCAATTCACCCCCGATGAGCATTTCGATGCCATCAAGATCGGCATCGCCTCGCCCGAGAAGATCCGGTCCTGGTCATTCGGTGAAGTGAAGAAACCCGAGACGATCAACTACCGTACCTTCAAGCCGGAACGCGACGGCCTGTTCTGCGCCAAGATCTTTGGCCCGATCAAGGATTACGAGTGCCTGTGCGGCAAGTACAAGCGCCTCAAGCACCGTGGCGTGATCTGCGAGAAGTGCGGCGTTGAAGTCACGCAGACCAAGGTCCGCCGCGACCGCATGGGTCACATCGACCTGGCGGCGCCCTGCGCGCACATCTGGTTCCTGAAGAGCTTGCCGAGCCGTCTGGGCCTGGTGCTCGACATGACCCTGCGCGACATCGAACGTGTGCTGTACTTCGAAGCGTATGTGGTCGTCGATCCGGGCATGACCCCGCTGAAGAAGTTCTCCATCATGACCGAGGAGGACTACGACGCCAAGCGCATCGAATTCGGTGACGAGTTCATCGCGCTGATGGGTGCCGAAGGCGTGCAGAAGCTGCTTGCCGACATGGATCTCGATGTCGAGATCGACAAGCTGCGCAACGACATGACCGGCTCGGAGCTGAAGGTCAAGAAGAACTCCAAGCGCCTGAAGGTGATGGAAGCCTTCAAGAAGAGCGGCATCAAGCCCGACTGGATGATCATGTCGGTGCTCCCGGTGCTGCCGCCGGATCTGCGCCCGCTGGTGCCGCTGGATGGTGGCCGTTTTGCCACCTCCGACCTGAACGACCTGTATCGCCGCGTCATCAACCGCAACAACCGCCTCGCGCGGCTGCTGGAGTTGAAGGCGCCCGAGATCATCGTGCGCAACGAAAAGCGCATGCTGCAGGAAGCGGTGGATTCGCTGCTCGACAACGGCCGTCGCGGCAAGGCGATGACCGGGGCCAACAAGCGCGCGCTGAAGTCGCTCGCCGACATGATCAAGGGCAAGGGCGGCCGCTTCCGGCAGAACCTGCTGGGCAAGCGCGTCGATTACTCGGGCCGTTCGGTCATCGTGGTCGGCCCGACGCTCAAGCTGCATCAGTGCGGCCTGCCCAAGCTGATGGCGCTGGAGCTGTTCAAGCCGTTCATCTTCAGCAAGCTCGAAGCGCAAGGCATCGCCACAACGATCAAGGCGGCCAAGAAGGAAGTCGAATCCGGCACGCCGGTGGTGTGGGACATCCTCGAAGAGGTGATCAAGGAACACCCGATCCTGCTGAACCGCGCGCCGACGCTGCACCGCCTGGGCATCCAGGCTTTCGAGCCGGTGCTGATCGAAGGCAAGGCGATCCAGCTGCATCCGCTGGTGTGCGCAGCCTTCAACGCCGACTTCGACGGCGACCAGATGGCCGTGCACGTGCCGCTGTCGATCGAAGCGCAGATGGAAGCCCGCACGCTGATGCTGGCCTCCAACAACGTGCTCTTCCCGGCCTCGGGCGAGCCTTCGATCGTGCCGTCGCAAGACGTGGTGCTGGGCCTCTACTACGCCACCCGCGAGCGCATCAACGCCAAGGGCGAGGGCATGATCTTCTCCGACGTGTCGGAGATGCTGCGCGCGCTGGATAACGAGGTGGTGGAAGTCACCGCCAAGATCGCGGTGCGCCTGGTGGAATACGAGCGCGACAAGGACAGCGGCGAATTCGTGCCCAACACCAAGCTGGTCGATACTACCGTGGGCCGTGCGCTGCTGTCGGAGATCCTGCCCAAGGGGCTGCCGTTCTCCAACATCAACAAGGCGCTGAAGAAGAAAGAGATCTCGCGCCTGATCAACGTCTCGTTCCGCAAGTGCGGATTGAAAGAGACGGTGGTGTTTGCCGACAAGCTGCTGCAAAGCGGCTTCAAGCTGGCCACGAAGGCCGGCATCTCGATCGCCATCGACGACATGCTGGTGCCCAAGGAAAAGCCGGGCCTGATCGAGCGCGCCGAGAAGGAAGTCAAGGAGATCGAGCAGCAGTACGTGTCCGGCCTCGTGACGGCCGGCGAGCGTTACAACAAGGTCGTCGACATCTGGGGCAAGACGGGTGACGAAGTGGGCAAGGTCATGATGACCCAGCTCGCCAAGCAGAAGGTGATCGATCGCCACGGCAAGGAAGTCGACCAGGAGTCGTTCAACTCCATCTACATGATGGCCGACTCCGGTGCGCGCGGTTCCGCCGCGCAGATCCGTCAGCTCGCCGGCATGCGCGGCCTGATGGCCAAGCCCGATGGCTCGATCATCGAAACGCCCATCACGGCCAACTTCCGTGAAGGCCTGAACGTGCTGCAGTACTTCAACTCCACCCACGGCGCCCGCAAGGGCCTCGCGGATACGGCATTGAAGACGGCGAACTCCGGCTACCTGACACGTCGCCTGGTCGACGTGACCCAGGATCTGGTGGTCACCGAAGACGATTGCGGTACCGAAAACGGCTTTGTCACCCGCGCACTGGTCGAAGGCGGCGAAGTGATCGAATCGCTGCGCGACCGCATCCTCGGACGCGTCGCCGCCATCGAGGTCTTGCACCTCGAAACCCAGCAGCCGCTGCTGGGCGCCGGCGCCATGCTCGACGAAGAAGCGCTCGACCTGATCGAGGCCGCCGGTGTCGACGAGGTGAAGGTGCGCACGCCGCTGACTTGCGCCACCCGCTTCGGCATCTGCGCCAAGTGCTATGGCCGCGATCTGGGCCGTGGTGGCCTGGTGAACATCGGCGAGGCGGTGGGCGTGATTGCCGCGCAGTCGATCGGCGAGCCGGGCACACAGCTCACGATGCGCACGTTCCACATCGGTGGCGCGGCGCAGCGCGCGGCGGTGGCCAACAGTGTGGATGCGAAGTCCGATGGCCACATCGGCTTCAACGCCACGATGCGCTACGTGACCAACGCCAAGGGCGAACTGATCGTGATCTCGCGCTCTGGCGAAGTCATCATCTTCGATACCCATAGCCGCGAGCGCGAGCGTCACAAGGTGCCGTACGGCGCCACCTTGAATATCCGGGCTGATCAGCAACTCAAGGCCGGCACGGTGCTGGCCAACTGGGACCCGCTGACGCGGCCCATCATCACCGAGTTTGCCGGCAAGGCCCGCTTCGAGAACGTCGAAGAAGGCGTGACGGTGGCCAAGCAGGTGGATGAGGTGACCGGCCTGTCGACCCTGGTGGTGATCGACAGCAAGCGCCGTGGCGTGGCCAAGGTGGTGCGCCCGCAGGTCAAGCTGCTGGACGCCAATGTCCAGGAAGTCAAGATCCCCGGCACCGATCACTCGGTGACGATCGGCTTCCCGGTGGGTGCGCTGATCCAGATCCGCGACGGCCAGGACCTGGCGCCCGGCGAGGTGCTGGCGCGCATCCCGGTCGAAGGCCAGAAGACCCGCGACATCACCGGTGGTTTGCCGCGGGTGGCTGAGCTGTTTGAGGCCCGTTCGCCCAAGGATGTCGGCATCCTGGCGGAGCAGACCGGCACGATTTCCTTCGGCAAGGAGACCAAGGGCAAGGTTCGCTTGGAGATCACCGACCCCGAGGGCCACAAGCATGAAGAGCTGGTGCCCAAGGAAAAGAACATCCTGGTGCACGA
>JANMAS010000227.1:0-7821 GCA_031359975.1 Burkholderiales bacterium | reverse complement strand
TTTCCACCGGCGTGGCGCCGATGGAGTGCGCGATGCCGGCAAACGCCGGCAGGTAGGTATCGACCGAAAACGGCCCCAGCATGCCCAGGCAGGCCAGCAGCAGCGCCAGTTGCCAGCGCGGGCCGCGCCAGAGGGTGGCGGCATCAGGATTCATGGCAAGGGTGCAAGGGTTCGGTGAATAGGAAGGAAAAAATGTGAAGCGAGCCGATAGGCCGGATTCTGTGCAGCCGCACAAGGCCGAAACCCTGCACAACCGTGACCGCCATTCCTCTGGGCCGTGGATCGCTCACACGGCTCGGTGCCACCTACCCGCCGGCTCAGCGAGCCGCTTCAATGCCGGCCTATTTGGTGTTGCTGCGCGCAGAGATTGCCCGTTTCACCCGATGCCTTGCGGCATCGACTCGTCTCTGTTGCTCTGATCCTCACCTCGCGGTGGAGAGCCGTTAACTCCTGCGCTGCTCTGTGCAGTCCGGACCTTCCTCCAGTGCGGCCTTTCGGCGATTGCACCAGCGGCGGTCTGGCCCGCTTCACGCCGTTATTGTCTCACCCGAGGCTGACGGCCTCAGGCAGGCCGTGGCGTGACGGGATCGAGCTCGGCCAGCACCGCCTCGGTGTCTGCGCCCAGGCGCGGCGCCATGCGCACCGGCGGGCGCTGCCGATCGAACTTCACCGGCACGCCGGCAAAGCGCAGACGGCCCATCGCCGGATCGTCGATGGTCTCGAAAAAACCGGTCACCTTCAGGTGCGGATCGGCGGCCAGGTCTTCGAGGCGATTCATCCGCGAAGCCGGGATTTCGAGTCGATCGAAGGCTTCGAGCCATTGCGATGTGCTGCGCCCGGCCAGGATCTGCCCGGCCAGCTCATACAGCGCGGCCACGTTCCTGGTGCGCTCGGTGATGTTGACAAAGCGCGGATCGGCGGCGAGATCGGGACGGCCGGCTTCGGTGAAAAAACGCTGCCAGTGCGCATCGGTGTAGGGCATTGCACAGAGGTGGCCGTCGGTGGTCTTGTACGGCTTGCGAAAGGGGTTCAGCAGGCGCGGGTAGCCGGTGCCGGCCAGCGGCGGATCGAACTGCTCGCCATACAGGTGCTCGACGAGGTTGAACGACACCATCGTCTCCAGCATCGGCACCTCGACATACGCGCCCTCCCCGGTGCGCCCGCGCTGCACCAGCGCGGCCAGGATCGCGCCCACCGCCATCAAGCCGCAGGTCTTGTCGGCGGCGATGGTGGGAAAGTACTGCGGCGTGCCGGTCTGGCGCTCCATCAGGCCGGCGCAGCCCGACATGCCCTGGATGATGTCGTCATACGCCGGCATGCCGCCGTAAGGCCCGTCTTCGGCAAAACCGTGCAGCCCCACGTAGACGAGTTTCGGGTTGCGCGCGCGCAGCGCATCGGGATCGAGCCCGATCGCAGCCAGCTTCTGCGGCCGGATGCTGTGCATCAGCACATCGGCGCTGTCGACCAGCCTGAGCAGCGTGTCGCGCGCGTCGGCCTGCTTGAGATCGAGCACCACGCTGCGCTTGCCGCGGTTCACACCGAGAAAAAACGCGCCCATGCCGGGCTCGGTGGTGGGGCCGGTGCGCCGCGTGGCATCACCTTCCGGCGGCTCGATCTTGATGACTTCGGCGCCGTACTCGGCCAGGATCTGCGCCGCATACGGGCCCAGGATGACCGTGCTGAGATCGAGGATGCGGATGCCGGACAAAGGGAGCACGGCGGGGGGCAAGACAG
Source organism: Burkholderiales bacterium (assembly GCA_031359975.1). GTDB lineage: Bacteria > Pseudomonadota > Gammaproteobacteria > Burkholderiales > Burkholderiaceae_C > JANMAS01. The sequence goes on along the minus strand of JANMAS010000227.1, from coordinate 6,087 downwards.
CGGGCATGGAGCGCGGCGCCGAAGGCGCGGTTCAATCAACCGCGCATCATAGGCCGCGCCCCGCGCTGCGTGCCCCGCACCCCGTCAGGCCTGGGCCTGCTGCAGCGCCTTGATCCGCTCCTCGATCGGCGGGTGGGTGGCAAACAGCGCCATCACACCGCCGCGATGGCCGTTGATGCCCATCGCTTCCACCGTCTTGGGCAGTTCGGCCGGCTCCACGCCGCCCAGGCGGGCGAGCGCGTTGATCATCGGTTGCTTGCGGCCCATCAGCTCGGCCGATCCGGCATCGGCGCGGAACTCGCGGCGCCGCGAAAACCAGGCCACGATCATCGAGGCGAGCACGCCGAGCGCGATGTCGAGCACGATGGTGGTGACGTAGTAACCGATGCCCACGCCGCCGCGGTTGTCGCCCTTGCGCAGGAACGAATCGACGATCGTGCCGATCACCCGCGACAGGAACACCACAAACGTGTTCATCACGCCCTGGATCAGCGCCATCGTGACCATGTCGCCGTTGGCGACGTGTGCGATCTCGTGGCCGATCACGGCTTCCACCTCTTCGCGCGTCATGCTCTGCAGCAGGCCGGTGGATACCGCCACCAGCGCGGAGTTCTTGAAGGCGCCGGTGGCAAACGCGTTGGGCGCACCTTCGAAGATCGCCACCTCGGGCATGCCGATGTTGGCCTTCTGGGCAAAGCGCTCCACCGTCTGCACCAGCCAGCGGTGGGTGCCGTCGGTGGAGTCATTGATGATTTGCGCGCCGGTGCTCCACTTGGCCATCGGCTTGCTCATGAGCAGCGAAATGATGGCGCCGGTGAAGCCCATCACCGCGGCGAAGGCCAGCAGCATCGGCAGGTTGAGCCCGCTGCCGGTGAGGTAGCGGTTCACGCCCAGCAGGCTGGTCACGATGCCCAGCACCACCATCACGGCGAGGTTGGTAAGCACGAACAGGAAGATGCGTTTCATGGTGTGTGGATAGCCCCGAAAAGGCGACACGTGCAAAGTGATGGCGCCCGCGGCGATTTCAATGCCGCGGGCAAACGGGTGTCGCGCCACCCCGACATGGACTCGTGCCGTTCGAAATGGTTCACGCCACCGATTTCGGCCGGCGACGCCGGGTGCTCTTGCGCGCCGGGCCCTGGCCGGGCTCGCCGCCGGGCGCCGGTGCCGGCTCGTCGTACTGGCCTTGTCGCTTGTCGCGAATCAGCACCCGCTGCGCCTGGCTGCGATCGATCTCGAACAGGCCGATGGCCTCGATCAGATCGCTGAACTTGCGGTATTGGTAGTTGCGGGGATCGAACGGCGCCTGGTTGTCGATGTGGTTGCGTACGCTGGAGAGGTTGGACCAGCCATCTTCGGTGGCCTTGGCATCCACCGCGCTGCGCAGCAGGTTGACCAGCTTGGCATCACGGCGGAGTTCGGCACCCGAAGGCCGCTTGGCGCCAGCGGCTTCAGGCTGCGCTTCATCGGCCATCGCAGGCTGCGCCTGGCCCAGCGTTTCCAGGTAGAGGAAGTTCGAGCACGCGTTGACAAACGGCATCGGCGTTTTCTTGGCACCGAAGCCCCACACGGTGGCGCCCTTGGCGCGCAGGTGCATCACCAGCGGCGTGAAATCGGCGTCTGACGACACCACGCCGAAGGCATCGGGCTTGTCGGTGTAGAGCAGGTCGATCGCATCGATGGCGATCAGCATGTCGGTGGCGTTTTTGCCTTTGCTCACGTCGAACTGCTGCACCGGGCGGATGGCGTATTCGTGCAGCACCTTCTCCCAGCCCTTGAGCTCCTGCTTCTTCCAGTTTCCATAGGCGCGCCGGATGTTGGCCACGCCGAGCGACGCCAGTTCGGCCACGATCACGTCGATCTTGTCGGCGGGCGAATTGTCGGCATCGATCAACAGGGCGATGCGGGCGTGCTTGGGTGCCGGTGCGCGCCGTTCTTCAAAGCTCATGAAAGTCTCCAGTTCAAGGTTTCGCCGCCACGCAGCGGTTTCAGCAGCGCGTCGCCGAAGGGCAGGGTTTCAGGCAGCGACCAGGCTTCGCGCTTCAAGGTCACGGTGGTGTTGTTGCGCGGCAGGCGGTAGAAATCGGGGCCATGAAAGCTGGCAAAGGCTTCGAGCTTGTCGAGCGCGCCAGCGGCCTCGAAGGCCTCGGCATACAGCTCGATGGCCGAGAGCGCGGTGTAGCAGCCGGCGCAGCCTTGCGCGTGTTCCTTGAGCGCGGCGGCGTGGGGTGCGCTGTCGGTACCGAGGAAAAATCGCGGGCTGCCAGAGGCAGCTGCCTGCACCAGCGCCAGGCGATGCGTTTCTCGCTTGAGCACCGGCAGGCAGTAATAGTGCGGGCGCATGCCACCGAGGAACAGCGCGTTGCGGTTGTAGAGCAGGTGATGCGCGGTGATCGTTCCAGCCGTCATGACGGAATCAGCGCCATCGGCCCGCGCCACATACTGCGCCGCTTCGCGGGTGGTGAGGTGTTCGAGCACGATCTTGAGCGCCGGGAAATCGCGGCGCAGCGGGATCAGGTGGCGATCGATGAACACCGCCTCGCGGTCGAACAGGTCGATCTCCGGATCGGTGACTTCGCCGTGCACCAGCAGCGGCAGGCCTTCGCGCTGCATCGCTTCGAGGGCGGGGTAGGTTTTGCGGATGTCGGTGACACCCGCGTCGCTGTTCGTCGTGGCACCAGCCGGGTAGAGCTTGAGCGCCACCACGCCGGCCTCGCGGGCGCGCACGATTTCGTCGGGCGCGGTGCGATCGGTGAGGTACAGCGTCATCAGCGGCGTGAAATCAGCGCCTTCGGGCAGCGCAGCAAGGATGCGATCGCGATAGGCCATCGCCTGCGCGGTGGTCGTCACCGGCGGCTTGAGATTGGGCATCACCACCGCGCGGCCGAACTGGCGCGCGGTGTGCGGCAGCACCGCCGCCATCGCCGCGCCGTCGCGCAGATGCAGGTGCCAGTCGTCAGGTCGGGTGAGGGTGAGCGATGACAAGGGCATCGGGGAATTGTCGCACCGGCCCTCGTGCCGGCTACTGCGTTACCAGGGGCGGTTCACCAGCGCGGCGGCCGCTTGTCGATGAAGGCCTGCACCCCTTCGAGGGCCGACTCATCCATCATGTTGCAGGCCATCGTGGCTTGCGCATCGGCATAGGCGGCTTCGATGCCCACTTCGAGCTGGCGGTAGAACAGCCGCTTGCCCATCGCCAGCGCCACGCGCGGCTTGGCGACGATCCCCGCGGCCAGCTCCTCCACGGCGGCATCGAGCGCCTCCGGGCTGGCCACGCGGTTGACAAGGCCGCGCGCCAGGGCCTGCTCGGCGCTGATGAAGCCGCCGGTCACCAGCATCTCGAAAGCCGCCTTGCGCGGCACATTGCGCGACAAGGCCACGCTGGGCGTGGCGCAGAACAGGCCCAGGTTGACACCGCTCACCGCAAAACGCGCATCGCTCGCCGCCACCGCCAGATCGCACATCGCCACCAGCTGGCAGCCCGCCGCCGTGGCGATGCCATGCACCCGGGCCAGCACCGGCACCGGCAGGCGCTGCAGGGTCATCATCATCTGGCCGCACTGGGCGAACAGGTCTTCGTAGTAGCCCAGCGACGGCTCGGCGCGCATCTCCTTCAGGTCGTGCCCGGCGCAGAACGCCCGGCCGGCGCCGGCAATCACCAGCAGGCGCACGGTGTCGTCGGCGGCAAGCGTGTCGAGTTGCGTCTGCAGCGCCTCCATCAGCGAGCGCGAGAGCGAATTGAAGGCCTGCGGCCGATTCAGCGTGAGGGTGACGATGCCGCGCGCATCCTGGCTGCGGGTGACGAGGGGTTCGATGTCTTGCATGGTGTGGGTACCGAAGGTGGCGCCGCGAGGCGAGTCGTGATGGTGGGCGCGGGCCGGCTGGGCGTCAAGCGGGCTGAATGCCGGGCGGCACTTCGGGCCCAGGCACCCGTGATGCCTACTCCGATTGGCTTGGCCGCGCCGGCACACGGTTTTTACCGCCTGCCTACCATCAATGCATCCCCGTTTTTCCGGATGCCTCGATGACCAAGCTCTTCCAACCCGCCCGCGTCGGCGACATGACCCTCGCCAACCGCATCGTGATGGCGCCGCTCACCCGCGACCGCGCCGGCCCGGGCCAGGTGCCCACCGCGCTGATGGCCGCCTACTACGCACAGCGCGCCAGCGCCGGACTGATCATCACCGAAGCCACGCAGATTTCCGCAGAAGGCCAGGGTTACCTCGACACCCCCGGCATCTACAGCGACGAGCAGGTGGCCGGCTGGCAACTCGTGACCGACGCGGTGCACGCGGCCGGCGGCCAGATCGTGGTGCAACTGTGGCATGTGGGCCGTATCTCGCATGTGTCGCTGCTGCCGAACGGCCAGCCGCCGGTATCGTCTACCGCCAAGGCGGCCCACACCAAGACCTTCACCGCCAAGGGCTTCGAGGCGGTGTCGACGCCCCGCGCGCTGGCCACCGACGAACTGCCGCGCGTGGTGGCCGATTACGTTCATGCCGCGCGCTGCGCGATGAAGGCCGGCTTCGACGGCGTGGAGGTGCACGGCGCCAACGGCTACCTGCTCGAGCAATTCCTGCGCGACAGCATCAACGATCGCACCGATGCCTACGGCGGGCCGATAGCCAACCGGGCCCGCCTGCTGCTGGAGGTGATGCGCGCGGTGGCTGCCGAAATCGGTGCCGGCCGAACCGCGCTGCGCCTGTCGCCGGTGACGCCGGCCAACGACGCCGGGCAGGACAGCGACGCTCAAGCCCTGCACACCTACCTGATGGAGCAGCTCGCGCCGATGAAGCTGGCGTATGTTCACCTGATCGAAGGCGCCACCGGCGGCACCCGCGATCTATCCGACCAGGGCGGAGCGTTCGACTACGCCGCGATGCGCGAGGTGTTCAAGCGCCACCATCCGCAGGGCGCTTGGATGGTGAATAACGGCTACTCGCGGCAGATGGCGATCGACACGGTGGAATCGGGCGCGGCCGATCTGGTGGCGTTCGGCCGGCCTTTCATCGCCAACCCGGATCTGGTGCGGCGGCTGCGTGACAACGCGCCGCTGGCGACGCTGAACCAGGCCACGCTGTATGGCGGGGGTGCCGAGGGCTATACCGACTACCCCGCGCTGGAGGCGCAGGCGGTTTAGTGTTGCAGAATCTTCGACAAGAACTCCTTCGCCCGCGGTGAGCGGGCGTCGGGGTCGCCGAAGAAATCATCTTTCTTGCAGTCTTCGACGATCTTGCCCTGATCCATGAAGATCACGCGGTGGCTCACCCGTTTGGCGAAGCCCATCTCGTGCGTGACGCACATCATCGTCATGCCTTCGTTGGCCAGCTGCACCATCACATCGAGCACTTCGCCCACCATCTCGGGGTCGAGCGCCGAGGTGGGCTCGTCGAACAGCATCACGATCGGATCCATGCTCAGCGCGCGCGCGATAGCCACGCGCTGCTGCTGACCTCCGGAGAGTTGGCCGGGGAATTTGTCCTTGTGCGCCGACAGGCCCACACGTTCGAGCATCTTCAGGCCGCGTGTGAGGGCTTCGTCGCCGTTGCGGCCCAGCACCTTGATCTGCGCCAGCGTGAGGTTCTCGGTCACCGACAGGTGCGGGAACAGCTCGAAGTGCTGAAACACCATGCCCACCCGGCTGCGCAGCTTGGGCAGATCGGTGCCCTTGGCGCTGATGCTGATGCCATCGACGACGATGTCGCCTTTCTGGATCGGCTCCAGCGCATTCACCGTCTTGATGAGCGTGGATTTGCCCGAACCCGACGGGCCGCACACCACCACCACCTCACCCTTCTTGATCGTGGTGGTGCAGTCGGTGAGCACCTGGAAAGTGCCGTACCACTTGGAGACGTTCTTGATATCGATCATGGAGTCACTCCTGAACTTTCTGGTGGGCTCAGATGGCGCCGGGCCGCCCCAAGCCATCTGAGCGCCCCCTTCGGGGGGCGGCTGCGGTACCCCGCAGCAGGGGCTGACATTACCGGATGATCTGGATCTTCTTCTGCAGCTGGCGAACGAGCATCGACAGCGAGAAGCAGATGACGAAGTAGACGACAGCGGCAACGAGGTAGGTTTCAACCGGCC
>JANMAS010000319.1:0-2214 GCA_031359975.1 Burkholderiales bacterium | reverse complement strand
AGCAGTGCTTCAAGCTGAGCTTGTGTCAAGACTGAATTGAAGCGATGTGATGTCGGTTTCGCCTCGGGCTTTGCGTGTACCCCTATGCACCGGGCCCGTAGCGATCTCTTCGGTCACAACAACCTCTCGGCGGAATCGGTGCAAACCTCCCCTGCCCCCTGGTGGCCCGTTGAGTCGGGCGCCGCTCCTCAAGGAATCATCATGTTGAACGCTTCCCTGAAAACTCTCGTCGCGGCCTCGGTGGTCACCCTGGCGACCATCGGCATGGCCCACGCGGCACCCGCGCTGTCGTGGAACCTGTCGCGCGATCTGATGCTCAATACGGTGGGCAACAACCCGGATGGGGTGTGGACGTACATGTCATCCGCGACACCGCACGTGGAATCCACCTACCAGCCGATGTTGTCGTTCTCCCAGCCGTGCCCCTTCAGCACTGCGACGCGCTGCTGGCGAACCAACAGCGGCACCGATCCGACGGTGTTGATCTCGGACATTTCGCAGCAGATCCTGACGTTCCCCGCCCAGGCGGCGGTGCCCATCATCCACCCGGGCCCGACGAGCGCCGTGATCGTTCGATGGACGAGCCCTGTCACCGGCACGGTCAAAGTGCGAGGCCGCTTCTCCGACATCGATTCCGCATGCGGCAATGGTGTGAAGTGGTTTCTCGACAAGGGCAATACGATCCTGCTCAACGGCAGCTTGGTCAACACCGGCTCCGGTGATGGCATCACCTTCGCGCAGACCACGACGGTATTGACCGGCGACTCGCTTTACTTCATCGTCAATCGCGGCGCCAACAACGACTACGTCTGCGACAGCACCGAGCTGGACGTGTTGATCACCCATCAATAGCCGTCAGCCGCATCAGGGCCACGCGCCTGATTGACGCCAGGGCACCCCAAGCCTATAACCGGGCGCGATGAACATCACCCGTGGCCGCCCGTTCTTTCGCCCTTTGACATCGGCACTCGCGGCAGCGCTGGTGGCGGCTTGCGGCGGAGGTGGTGATGCCGGCGGCGGCACACCGCCGCCGGCCGTCACGCCCACAGCTGGCCCGCGGGTGAGCCAGATCACGCTGGTGGCCAATGGCTGCACCGGCGGCAGTGTGGGCGGCACGGTGTACAGCAGCGCCGAGGTGGAGCCGTTTGTCGCCGCCGATCCCGCCGATGCCGATCATCTGGTGGGGGCGTGGCAGCAGGATCGCTGGTCCAACGGCGGATCGCGGGCGCTGGTGAGTGCGGTGTCGTTCGATGGCGGGCGCCGCTGGGAGCGTGTGCTGCATCCGATGTCGCGCTGTGGCGGTGCCGCCGCAGGCAGCTCCGGCGACTACGAACGCGCCACCGATCCGTGGGTGGATATCGGCGCCGATGGCAACGTGCATGTGGTCAGCGTCAGCTTCAATGGGGGCGCGTTCACGCCGGGCTCGGTATCGGCCGTGCTGGCCAGCCGCAGCACCGATGGCGGGCGCAGCTTCTCCGCGCCCGCCACGCTGATCCGCGACGACGCCTCGTTTTTCAACGACAAGGAAACCCTCACCGCCGACCCCACCGACACGCGCTTCGTCTACACCGTGTGGGATCGCCTGGAAACCAGCGGCCAGGGGCCCACGATGATGGCGCGTTCGATCAATGGCGGCAGCTCGTGGCAGGCCGCGCGCGAGATCTATCGCCCGGTGTCGTCGAGCCTCACGCCGGCCAGCATCCAGACGATCGGCAACCGCATCGTCGTCATCCCCGGCGGTGCATCGCGCGGCATGCTGGTGAACGTATTCACCGAGATCGATTCACCCACCGCCACGCAGAGCATCGCCACCGTGCGCGTGATCCGCTCCACCAACCACGGCGCCACCTGGAGCGCCCCGGTTTCGGTGGGCGATTGGCTCGGCGTGGGCACCACCGCACCGCAGACAGGCCAGGCGATCCGCGACGGCAACATCCTGCCCGCCATCGCAGCCGCGCCCAACGGCGATCTGTGGGTGGCCTGGCAGGACGCGCGCTTCTCCCGCGGCCAGCACGATGGCATCGTGCTCTCGCGCTCCACCGATGCGGGTGCCACCTGGAGCGCGCCGGTGCTGGTGAATCACGATCCCGCAGTGGCCGCCTTCACACCCACCCTGCATGTGCGCAGCGATGGCGTGCTGGGCATCCTGCACTACGATTTCCGGCTCGATACGGCGGCTGCCGACAGCCTGTTCGCGGCGGCGTGGCTCATCAC
>JANMAS010000266.1:0-8441 GCA_031359975.1 Burkholderiales bacterium | reverse complement strand
GCCGCTGCCGGGAATCGAGCGCCGCTCGATCTGACAGAAATCTTCTTCGGTCATCTTGCCGGCGGAGAACTGGCCCACCGCCTCGAAGACGCTGACGATGTTGAGATCCTTGCCCTTGTAGTGGCCCGGCAGGATGGTGCCGCCATACACATAGATCGCCGGCACGTTGGCGCGCAGCATGCCCATCATGCCGCCGGGCATGTTCTTGTCGCAGCCACCGAGCACCAGCACGCCGTCCATCCATTGGCCGCCAACGCAGGTCTCCACGCAATCGGCGATCACCTCGCGCGAGACGAGGCTGTACTTCATGCCTTCGGTGCCCATCGCCATGCCGTCGCTGATGGTGGGCGTGCCGAACACCTGCGCGTTGCCGCCGGCTGCCTGGATGCCTTCGATGGCCGCATCGGCCAGGCGCTGCAGGCCCGAATTGCACGGCGTGATGGTCGAGTGGCCGTTGGCCACGCCGATCATCGGCTTGGCAAAGTCGCTTGGCTGGTAGCCCATGGCGTAGTACATCGAGCGATTGGGTGCGCGCGCCACACCTTCGGTAATGAACTTCGAGCGGCGGTTGATCTCTGACGACATGCGGCTTTCTCCATTCCTGTGCGGCCAATATATCCCGGTATTCGGTGCTGCCTTCATGGGGGCAGCCCGTGCGGCGACAATGCCCGGCGATGAAAGGACGGTTCCGATGCTGATGCATCCGCAATTCAATCCGGTGGCTGTCGATTTCAGTCGCTTCGGCATTCCCTTCGGTATTCATTGGTACGGCCTGACCTACCTGGCCGCGTTCGGGCTGTTCCTGTGGCTGGCCGCGCGCCGCGTGCGCAGACCCTGGTTCGCCAACGCCGGCTGGACGCGCCGCGACGTCGAAGATCTGCTCTTCTACGGCGTGCTCGGCGTGGTGATCGGCGGTCGCATCGGCTATGCGCTGTTCTACAAGTTCGATCACTACCTCGCCAATCCGCTGGAGATCCTGGCGGTGTGGAAGGGCGGCATGTCGTTCCACGGCGGCTTGCTCGGCGTGATGGGGGCGATGTGGTTCTTCGCGCGGCAGCGGCAGCGGCCGTTTCTTAACGTGATGGATGTGGTGGCGCCCTGCGTGCCCACCGGTCTGGCGGCCGGGCGCATCGGCAACTTCATCAACGGCGAACTGTGGGGCCGCGAGGCTGATCCGTCGCTGCCGTGGTCGATGGTGTTTCCGCAATCGAACTCGATGATCGCGCGTCACCCGTCGCAGCTTTACCAGTTTGCGCTGGAGGGGCTGCTGCTGTTTGCTTTCATGTGGTGGTTTGGCCGCCGTGAGCGGCCGCTGGGCCAGGTGGCGGCGGCATTCATGGTGGGCTACGGCGTGATGCGTTTCATCGCCGAATACTTCCGCGAGCCCGACAGCTTTCTCGGCCTGCTGGCGCTGGGCATGAGCATGGGCCAATGGCTGTGCGTGCCGATGGTGCTGGTGGGTGTGCTGGTGTGGGCCTGGTCGGCGCGGCAGGCGCCGTTTCGCCACACCACAACACGGTAAACCCCATGCGACAGATCTTTCTCGATACCGAAACCACCGGCCTTTCGCCCGAAAGCGGCGATCGCATCATCGAGGTGGGCTGCCTGGAGATGGTGAACCGCCGCCTCACCGGGGAGCGCAAGCATTTCTACCTCAACCCCGAGCGCCCCAACAGCGAAGACGCCGTCAAGATCCACGGCCTGACCGATGAATTCCTCGCCGACAAACCCTTGTTTGCATCGGTGGCCGACGAGCTGATGGCCTTTCTCGCCGGCGCCGAGATCATCATCCACAACGCCGCCTTCGACGTGGGTTTTCTCAACGAAGAGCTGCGCCGTATCGGCCAGCCAGCCATCGGCACCCAGGTCGGCAAGGTCACCGACAGCCTGTTGATGGCCAGGGAGATGTTCCCCGGCAAATCGAACTCGCTCGACGCGCTGTGCCGGCGCCTGGAAGTGGATAACGCCAACCGCGCGCTGCACGGCGCGCTGCTCGATGCCGGCCTGCTGGCCGAGGTGTACATCCGCCTCACCCGGGGCCAGGATTCGCTGGTCATCGACGCGCACGACGCCTCCGGCACCGCCCACGGCATGCCGGTCATCGATCTCTCCACCTTCGATCTGCCGGTTGTGCAGCCCACCGACGACGAGCTCGCCGCCCACGCCAAGGTGCTGGCCGATCTCGACAAAGCCAGCCGGGGCAAGACACTCTGGCGCCAGGCCGAGACCGTAGTTGCGGCATAATCTCGCGCTGGCCAGGTACCGCCCCGGCCACGAACACCCGCATACCGGGCGGTTAGCTCAGCGGTAGAGCACTGCCTTCACACGGCAGGGGTCGCAGGTTCGAACCCTGCACCGCCCACCAAAATAAGCTGTGAAATCAAGGGCTTGGCAGAGATTCCCGGTCCTCTTTGTTTGTGGTACGGAAAAAGTACGGAAATCCTGACCTCGATGGCCTTCGGTAACGGCGCACAAGCACCGCCGATCTCTTAAAAGCCAAGCCTCGATTTCGTAGTGACGTGCGGCGCAAGAGCCGCAGCCATAACCACTTGCCGGCGTTGCAAAGCGCGGCGAGGTCGGCGAACACACGATGCTTTTCTGCGCTAAATCATCGGCCGTTGTCGCCCATGCAATGCCTACAGGTGTCGTCTCACCCCGTTGAGGAGGCCACTGATGATTTCCACTCACACCGAGACGACCACAGTCACGGAGCAAAGTCCATCCGCGGGTTTCATTCGCATGGCCTCAGCGATGCTCATGACCGGACTTGGGAGACCACGATCTATCGCTTGATGGCAGAGGAAAAATTGTCGTCACCAGTGCCTCTGGTCAAACGTGCTGTGGCGTGGCGCAGCATTGACCTGGAGCAGCCCGCTGATTCGCGATGATTTTTGGGTCAAAACCAGCGCGCGAACTTGTATGAATCCGGCGCAGCATGTCCAACATGCGCGCACTGTGGCCCACGTCCAAAAGCCAGCGTCCCGAGCCGTCTCAGGCGGCTCAGTCGTGCTTGTTCGACAGCAAGCCATCGGCTGCCGGTGAGCCCCTGCTCGTGCGCATTGATCGCATCGCCGAAGACCCAACAACCCGCGCACCGATTTCCCCGAGGCCGAGCTTGACGAGCTTGCCGATGACATCCGCCAGCACGGCATCCTGCAACCCTTGGTTGTTCACCCGGCAGACTCCTTGGGCCGCTATCGCATCCACTTCGGCGCCAAGCGGCTGCGTGCGGCGCAACGGGCCGGGCTGCGCGAAATCCCGGTCGCCGTGCGCATCGCAGAGGCCGACCCTTACGCCCAAGTTGCCGAGAACCAGAAGCGCCACGGCCTGACACCACTCGACCTGGCGCGATTCATCCAAGGTCGAGCGAATGCTGGCGAATCCAACGCGACCATCGCCAAGCGCCTCGGCATGAACCTCACCACCGTGGCGCACCACCTCGCCTTGCTCAACCTGCCGCCTGAACTCGATGAGGCCATGAAGTCCGGCCGCTGCACATCGCCGCGCACGCTGCACGAGCTGAGCAAGCTGAGCGAGGAGCAGCCCGAGCGAGTCAGAGCGCTGGTTGCCAGCGACGCCGAGATCACCCGAAACACCGTCGCCGAACTGCGCACGACGCCAACCGCCGCCAGCGAAGCCATGCCCAGGCCCACTCGCACCGCGTCGCTGATCGCCCAAGCCCACACGAGCTGCGCACGGCTTGAGCACACCCTCGATCGATTCAAGAACGCCAGCGGCGCTGTCCCCGATGCTGACCTCGCCGCCTTTCGCCGCCGAGTCGCCGATCTCGCCAACCGGTTGCCCTGAGGGGTCTGACCGTCAGACCCCTGCGATGGCCAACCCCTGACTTCATCGAGCGTGTTGTGAACAGAGCTTTGAAAGACAGATGGCAGGATAGGCGTCCCGCCAGTGAATGGATGCCACGCGGCATCCGGCGCGAGGTTCGACATGGCGAGCCCGTCGCGTGATCGCGTCACGATCGACCTGTGCGGCATCGGCAACGCCGTGCGCGCCACGGCGGCCGGGCAGGGCCTCACCGTCTCGCAGCTCGCACGGCAAACGCTGGTGGCAAGCCTCGACGCGTGCCCCACCGTCACCATCGCACCGGGGTCTGACCGTCAGACCCCCGGCCCATCGACCGTCAAGCTCACCTTGCGCTTGTCATCCATCGATGCCGAAGTGCTGATGCTTAAGTCCGCCGCCCTCGGTCTCTCCTACGGCGGCCTGGTAGCCCGACTCGTTCGAGGCACGCCGCTCCCCGCACGGTCCGCCGATCGTGCCGCCGACCGGGATGCCTTGATCGCCTCGTCAGACCACTTGGCCGACCTCAGCGTCGACCTGAACGCCTTGGTCCGCATGCTGCGCGCAGGAGACCCAGTCGCCGCCGAACGCTGCAGCACCGCAGCGACGTCCTTGGCCGACGACATCCGCCGCCATCTCGACCTTGCCTCGCGGGTGATCGCCCGCACCGGAGCTGAACCATGACCGAACCCCGATCCATCGACGGCGTGCTGGTGCAATGGGGCGACCGCCTGTTCTACCCCGGCAACCGCCGCGTGCCGACCGCAGGTCGTCCCATCGGTACCGCCTTGCGCGACCGCGCCGCCGTGATCCGCCAGCGCATCGAAGCGTCGGTGCGCCGGCCATCGCAAGTGATGGTCAAGGTGACCGGTGGCGGACGCGGCATGGTCGCCATCGCAGCCCACCTGCGCTACATCTGCAAGAACGGCCGGTTGCCGATGGAAGACGATCGTGGCAACGCACACGAGGGCAGGGAGGCGATGCACGACGTGGCCGAGCAATGGCGCCTGGGCGGATCGCGCATCCCCGAGCGCAGCGAGAGGCGCGAAGCCTTCAACATCATGCTCTCGATGCCGCGTGGCACCGACCCGCTCATCGTGCAACGCGCAGCGCGCGAGTTCGCGAAGGCCGAACTCGCCGGCCACCGCTACGTGATGGTGCTGCACGACCACCAGGCCAACCCCCACGTTCACCTCAGCGTGCGGGCCGAATCCCGCCAAGGCCACCGCCTCAACCCGCGTAAGGCTGACTTGCAGCGCTGGCGCGAGACCTTTGCCGAGAAGCTGCGCGGCTGGGGCATCGAGGCCGAGGCCACGCGCCAGATCACGCGGGGTGAGCAACGCTCCTACCCCACCTTGTGGCGCCAGAAGGCGCAAGCGCAGGGCAGACTGAGGCAGCCGGCCGAATCAAAGACCAGCCAGCGATTTGGAATCACCCACCAGCGAGCGCTCGAAGCCTGGGTGCGCATCCACGCGGCGTTGACCGTATCCACCGAGCCGGCAGACCGCGAGCTCGCGGTGGCGGTGAGGCGCTACGTCAACCAGATGCCATCCGCGATCGACTTGACGCGCCGCTTGAAGCTCGCGCGCCAGCAAGAGCTACCGGGGATGCGCAAAGCGATGACGATGTCACCCACCCCGCCGAAGGCGCCGCTCATCGATCGCGAACGCACACGGTCCGGGCCGGAGATGGAGCGATAGCCCACGAAGAAGGCAATCCCAAGTCCTCGCCGCCGGACGGGCTCGAGGGCCGGCGCTTCAACAGCCGCCTGCCCAAGCCCTGCAGCGTGGACGCTCACCGCGCCGCGTCAAGGGTGCGCTGGCGCCGGGCTGCGCCCGCCCTGGACTCGGTGGGGTGAGCAGCAGATGGGCCAGTTCCTCGCCCACTTGGCGCGCCTCGTCCATGGCTATTGGGGCTGAGTCGAGCCGAAGGATGCGGCGACCAACGCCGACGCGCTGCGTCACGTCGCGCGCATCCTATTGGCCTATCACATCGATGCGGCCAAGCCCTTTGTCGGCTACGGCGATAACTGCCTCTGGATCACCAAAGCTGACCGGTCGATGACCACCATCTTGCTGCCTGGCAACTACTGACCCTCAACGAGGTCCAGTGCTGTCTCCGGCCTCGTTGCTGGAAACCGCGACTGCACGCGACTCGTGGTCGGCGTCAGGCTGCAGGAGCAACACCTTGCCCGATTTTTTCGTGCGGCGACCGCGTGCCAGGCGGCTCAGCTTGAAGCATTCTTGCCACGGATAAGGTGACCGATGTGTGGTTGCCTCATCAGTGAATTCGCGCATGCCTGACGTCTCTGGAGACCGAATCACCTTCGCCTGCTCTTTTGGCTTCACCGCAACGAGTGCCGCCGTCAGTGCCATGCTTGCCCGACATATTCGCAGCTGATTTCACTATCGTTGCATAACCGGCCTAAGGACAAGGGCGCCCGAAATCCCCTCAGACGCGCCGTACCCCGTGGCCACACCTTTCTCGCTGATGTCCAGGGCGTAGGCTTCCGACAGCACCGGCGAGGTGGGGCTGAGAGCATCGACAATCGATACGAAACCGTAATCGGCGCCCCAGACGAAGCCGCCGAAATTGAGTCCGCGATCGAAGCCGACGATGTCGCCCTTATTGCTGATCGCATAGGCTTCGGTATTCGGCCGCCCGAGCAGCCGCATGCCGCTGTTCTTGGTCCACCAACAGGCTTGCGTCGCCCCGCCAGAGCCGAAGGTCGTACAGGCCGCCGCGACGGCGCCGTAATCATTCAGGTCGATCGCAGAACTCCCGGTGCCCTTCGGGTCCTGGGCATTGCCAAGCAAAGTCCTGCTGCTCTGACCGGTTGCATAGACCGCTTCCGATCCCGTTCTGAAAGGGTTATCCAGTACAACCGTCCCCGCGAAATCCCCGCGATTGTTGACGCCGACCAACCAGGACGGATTGGCATTTGCGACGATGCGCGTACCGCCGCTCTTGGTCCAGTAGAAAGATTGCTTAAGCAAAGAACCAACCTGGGTGATCGAGCCGACAACAACGCCGTGGCGGTTGATCGCAGCCGGAACAACGGCTTCGAATCCGCCCGGCGGCGAAATGGTCGTCCACCCTTCGGATGGCGCCCACACGAAGGCGCCTTCCGTAGATGTGCCGGTGACCTGCTGGCTGTCGTTGATGCCGCTCAATCCCGTCACATGGCCGCCGCGCGGGACGGGAAGCGACACAAAGCCGACATCGACGTAGTACACAAGGTAAGCGTTCACTCCGTCGTCACCGGTTGCGACTGCCGCAAAATCGCCGTGATTATTCACCTTTGTCCCCTGGATCCAGTTGTACGGTGCCGGAGGCGAAATAATGACCGTATCATACGAGGGAGCCGCAGCAAACACGCCGGCAGTTGCGCAAGCTAAGAGAACGGGGGCAAGCAGATTGTGAAGTGGCAACATGATCGCTCCATGATGTTTAAGTCACGATCTTAGTTCAGCCACGGCGGAAATTACAGCATCCCCCTAAATCCTAACCATCTAGAGGCCGGTCATGACCGACAAGAATGTCACCGTGCTAGTCGCCACGACATCGAACGTCAACGTCTCCGGAGCGCTGCTTGGGACAATCGACGGGATACCGGTCGGTGGCAGTGATCTCGTCTTGGTATGTCACCAAAATATTCCATCGGAGAATGGCGTCTATGCTGGCGGCGGCGGGCGACCCACAACTCCGTTCAATTTTAATGCATATGCATCATTTCCTGGACTGCTCATCACTGTGCAGCAGGGCGTCGTGAATGGCGGCACGACGTGGCAGTGTCGGATACCAGCGACAGGGACAATCTCAACGGCCCCGCTCTATTTTCAGAAACTCCTTCCATTCTTGTTTCAGGGCGATTCGTCGCAGGCCACCGCGAGCGTGACGACCAAGCAATTGCAGGAGCATTTGGATTCGTTGGTGGTCTACGGTACGGGTTTGCCGACTTTGTACCTGCAATCCGCATCGATGGATGCAAACGCTCTTACATTGACTAACGCTCATAATAAATGCCTGATACGCTGCACGTATGACGCTGGCAACACGACGATAACGATCCCCAAGAATATTCTCATCACGGGATTCGTGTGTCATGTCGTATGCATGAGTCGCAACGCTGTGTCGATCGTAGGTGTGGATGCGTCGGTTACCGTGAACCTGCCCTCGCCATACTTGATGAACTCGCGCTACATGGCCGTTACGGTCACGAAGGCTTCATCATCGGCAAACACCTTCGATGTGACGCCTCTGGTGGCATCGGGAGGCAATGCTGCCCTTTTGGCACCGGGGACATATCTCATCACCGGGGATGGAATCAAGCTGCATCCCGCAGCCTCGCTTCTCGGCAGCGGACCGGCGACGACATTTCTAAAGGCGGACCAAGATCTGATCGGTAGGGCGGATCGTAACGATCCTACTGGCGGTAGTAATCCAGCGATGCTAACGATCAGCGCCAGGACGCCTGGCCCCAGTCTGAGCGCTGCGCAGTTTCAGTGGCAACCTGACATCGAGAATATCACCTTCCTCGGCGATAATATCTCGCGTCAGGTTCCCGTTTCCGGCTGCGTGCTCGAAGTTGGTGGTCTAGATCCGTATTATCCCGGGAGTTCAGACGATTACAGAGCAGG
>JANMAS010000242.1:0-7368 GCA_031359975.1 Burkholderiales bacterium | reverse complement strand
GCGGCAGGTGGATCAGCCCGTCGTGCAGCACGATCCAACCGCCGCGTTCGAGATCTTTCAGCAAGCGGCTGACCATCTCCCTCACGCAACCCAATCGGTGCGCCAGCGCCTGGTGGGTGAGGCGCTCGCGGATCACGCGCGTGCCGTCGGGCCCGGCTTCGGCTATCGCATCCAGGTGAAATTTGAGACGCCCGTAGACATCGTTGAGGGCCATCTGCCGCGCCGACACGGTGGCGGCACGGGCGCGGCGGATCAGCTTGGTGATGAGCTCAAAGGCCATTTCGGGATGCTCGGCGATGTGGCGGGTGAGGGTGATGCGGCTCACGGTGCTGCACACGGTGGCCTGCAGCGCTTCCACATGCGCCGAGCGCGGCCCGCCATCGAGGCTCATCTCGCCCACGTATTCGCCGGGGCCGTATTCGCCGTAAGTGATTTCCTTGTTGCCGTCGCCGCTGGAAAAGGCGCGCAGCCGCCCGGCGAGGATGATGTAGAGCGAATCACCATGATCGCCCTCCTGAATCAGCAGCGTGCCTTTGCGATAACGCCGCGGCTCCCCGCGTGCCGCCAGGCCGCGCAACACCATCGGTAGCTCATCGATCAGCTCATCGATGGGCGTGGTGGTGGGGCGAGATGGCGGGTGCCGGCCCGGCCTGTCGAGCGCAGGCGGGTTGGCGGCGGGATTGTCGGGGTCGAACGGGGGTGATTCCATCGGGCGCCGCGCCGCGCCGCTGTCGCACGGCGGGACGCCGTGATGCTGAGCCGGGCACGGCGTGACGCCCGCATGCTACGCTGCGCACGGCACCGCGGCGATCATCGCTTTGCTGAGCGGTGCCGATGGGTGCACCGGCATGGCCTCGGCATCCGTTGCGGCGTCGGGCGATCCGGCGCGCGCGCCTTCGCCGAAGAACAGGCCCAGGATGGGCGGCAACACCGCCACCTGGCGGACCAGATCGCGCATGCTGGCCGCGCCGGTCTTGGCGCGCACCGCGTTGATCTGGGTGCGCACCGTGCACAGATGAACGCCGTGCCGGCGCGCGATCTCCTCGGGCGCCGTGCCTTCGCACAGCGCCTCGAGCACCGCTGTTTCGGTGCTCGTGAGGCCATGCGAGCGCGCGAACGATTGCATCGACAGCGCCTGGCAGACACGGCGCTTGCCAAGCACCAGCAGCGCGGCGCGCTGCGACGACGGCAGCGCATCGGCCGGCCCGGTGCGCTGCAGCGGCACCACCGCGAGCCAGGCGGGTTCGCCAACGCGCTGGCCGACGATCATCAACCGGCGCAACCCACGGCGCAGCGCGGCGTCGACGCTGTCTTGCAGCGCGGTGGCGTCATGGCCGTCTTGCACCCGCAGTCGGCGGCCCACCAGTTGCAAGGGGTGGTCGTGGTCGAGTTCGGTCATGGCGGTGCGATTGGCATGCAGCACCTCGAGGCCCTCGGCGACCAGCAGCATGGGGTAATCCACTTCGTCCAGGATGGCCGCCAGCAAGGCGCCGGTGACCGAATCCCGGACCGACCAGGCGGGCTCGCCACCATGAATTTGAATGCCGTCGCGGGCCTGCAAAACGCTATTCAGGATGTCGAGCATCGCAATTCTCCTGCCTTGGGGGTTACTTCGAAGAGACCTCAACAGGGTAGGCAGGGTGGCCCTCATCAGGCTGTGAACGAGGTGCTGGCGAACGTGTGACAAATTCACTTCGCGCCGTCAGCGTTGCCTGTGGCAGGGCGTCCTTATCATCGACAACCCCCTCTGCCGCCGCCTCATGCACACCTGCATCACCGTCTGCCGACCCGCGCGCTGGTGCCCGCCTTCGCGGGGGCTGCGCCTGTGAACAAACTCGCCCGCCACGCCGAGCCGGCAACGGCGGCGTCGTTCGATGAGCAGGTGATCCTGCTGATGGCGCGACACGGCGCCGGCGTGCGACTGGCGGTCTTCCTGGCGCTGGCGCTGCTGGCGGCGATGGCGTTGCCCTCGCACCCGCTGCTGGCGCCGGCCTGGCTGGTGCTGGTGATCCTCACGCTCTCCTTTCGCTGGTGGGCGCTGCGCCGTCTGGCGGCGGCGACGCACCTGCCGATCACCCAACGTTTGCGCATGGCCACGGGGCTGAGCCTGCTCAATGGCATCGTGCAAAGCCTTTGCCTGGTGTTCACACCGGAGTTCACCGAGTACGAACGTGCGGTGCAGTCGGTGCTGCTGCTGGGCATCTGCACGGGGGCGGTGGCCAGCACCGGCGGCTACCGGCCGGTGTTCATGTCGTATCTGCTGCCGGTGCTGCTGCCGCTGGCGGGTACGTGGGCCTTTTTGCGGGCTGGCGAATCGGAGGCGCCGGTGCGCCTGGCGATGGCCGCGCTGGTGCTGATGTTCGGCGTCGCGCTGGTGGGCCTGGCACGCGACGGCTTCCGCTTGTTCAGCGATCTGTGGGCGGCGCGACAGCAGCAAGCCCAGGCCAATGCCTTGCTGGCTGACGCGCTGGCCGAAGCCGAAGCGGCCAATCGCGCCAAGACCCGCTTTCTCGCCGCAGCGAGCCACGATCTGCGCCAGCCGCTGCACACCTTGACATTGTTCGGCGCAGCCCTGCTGCATCGGCCGCTCGATGACGACGCCAAACGCATCGCCGGCCACATGCAAAGTGCGTTGCAGGCGCTGGCGTCGCAGATGGATGCGCTGCTGGATGTCTCCAAGCTCGATGCCGATGTGGTGGAGGTGCGGTTCGCGCCGGTCTCCCTGCATGCCCTGGCGCAACGCCTGGAGATCGATTTCCGGCCGCTGGCCCAGCGCAAGGGCCTGCAGTGGACGGTGCAGGTGCCACCGCAGGCGCGCGCGCGAACCGATGCGCTGCTGATCGAGCGGCTGCTGCGCAACCTGATCGACAACGCCGTCAAGTACACCGATGCCGGCGGCATCGAATTGCGTGTGCAGGCAGGGCCGGCGGGTTGGGAGGTGCGGGTGTCCGACAGCGGGCGGGGCATCGCGCACGATGAGCAGCAGCGCGTGTTCGAGGAGTTCTACCAGCTCGATAACCCGGAGCACGATCGCGCCAAGGGCCTGGGCCTCGGCCTGTCGATCGTCAAACGCCTGGCGCACCTGCTGCAGATGCCGATCGACATGCAATCGACACCGGGGCGTGGCACCACGATGTCGTTCACGCTGCCCCGGCTCGACGAGCCTTCGACGCCGATCGCCGAGCCCGTGGCGCCCGAGCCCGAGCCCACGCTCGAAGGCCTGACGGTGCTGGTGATCGACGACGAAGAAGATGTGCGGCGCGGCATGGCCACGCTGATCGAGGCGCTGGGTGGCCGCGCCTTGCTGGCCTGCGGCGCATCGCAGGCCATGCAGGCCGTGGAGCGCACCCGGCCGGATGTGGTGGTGGCCGACTTCCGCCTCGTCGGCGGTGACGACGGCTTGCGCATCATCAGCGAGTTGCGTGCGCGAATCCCCGGGCTGAGGGCGTTGCTGGTGAGTGGCGACACCACGCCCGATCGCCTGCGGCAGGCGCGCGACGCGCACATCCGGCTGCTGCACAAACCGGTCGACACCGCACAGCTGCTGAAGGAACTGGTGCGCCTGGACGGCTGAAACCCCGGCAGCGGGCGCTCAGCGGATCGTCAAGGCCTGAGCCATCGGGCGCTTGATGTTCAAGGCCGCCAGGGCGTGGGCCAGGCGTGCCCCGTCCACCGGCTTGTGGATCACCGGATACCCGCTGGCCATGGCTTGTTTCAGGGCCTGGGGCGCGGTATCGCCGGTGACGAGCAGGGCCGGCACCGCGCCGGTGAGCGCGCACACCGCGGCGATCGCGTCGAGCCCGGTGTGGCCGCGCAGCCGGTGGTCGGCAATGATCAGGTGCGGGCGAAATCCACCCGCCACCACCATCACGGCTTCGTCGCGGCCGGCCGCGCCGCGCGCATCGCCACCGAGGTGGGCGATGAGGCCGTTCAGCGAGCGCACGATCTCGGGCTCGTCATCGATGGCCAGCACGCGCAGGCCGTCGAGCAGCCGCGTATCCATCAGCGCCTCGGCCGCTGGCTCGGTGGGCGCGGCAAGCACCGTTGGGGCCGCGACGGGGCTGTCGGCCGGGTGGGTCTGCCTGGATGGCAAGGCCTCCTGCCGCGGCGCCTGGGCGGGTGAGCTGGCCGGGGTGGCGAGCGGCAATCGCAGTTCGATGTGCGTGCCCTCGCCGCGCGCACTGCGCAGCGCGAGCGTGGCACCCAGCAGGGTGGCCAGCCGGCGCGCGATGGCCAGGCCCAGGCCCAGGCCCTGACTGCGGTCGCGCGAGGGATTGCCGAGCTGGCTGAACTCCTCGAACACCCGTTCGTGATCCTGCACCGGAATGCCGGGCCCGGTGTCGTCGATGCGCAGCAGCAGGCCTTCATCACCTTCGGCCTCGGCGGTGATGCGCACCTCGCCGCGCACGGTGAACTTGAGCGCATTGCCCACCACGTGGCGCAGCAGGCGGGCGAGCAGATCGGTGTCGGTATGCACCAGGCGCGTCGCGCCGGGTTGAATGTGGATGTGCAGGGCGAGCCCGCGTTGCGCGGCGGTCGGTGCCCATTCAGTGCGCAGCTCGTCGAGGAGTTCGCTCAACGACAGATCGACCGGCTCGGCGCGCACGAGGCCGGCATCGAGCCGCGAAATGTCGAGCAGGCCATCGAGCACCGCATTGCTCTGGCGCAGCGATCGGCCGATGCTCTCGCTCACTTCCGAGAGCACCGGATTGGCCAGCCTGCGGGCCAGCAGCGAGAGCGTCGTGGCGTTGATCGACAAGGCATGCAGCGGTTGCCGCAGATCGTGGCTGCCGGAGGCGAGAAAACGCGTGCGCGACTGGCTGGCGGCTTCGGCGCGGTCGCGCTCGATGCGCAGCTTGTCGGTGAGCTGTTCGTTTTCGATCGTCAGCCCCACGCGCCGGCGCAGGGCTTGTGTCTGCGCCTTCGCATAACCGTGCAGTGCGAGCAGGTAACCCACACCCAGCACCGACAGGCCGACGCCGATCTCGCCGCCGCGCCACGCCCAGCCGCCCACCAGCGCGATGCCGGCGGGAATGGCCCAGCGCGCGAACACCGTGGGCCGCCAGCCGGAGGTGAACACGGCGTCTACCGCCACGCCCATGAACAGGACGCTGAGTGCGTAGTGCTCCGGCCCCACCGGATGCACGAAGGCAAGCACCAGCAGCATCGTCCACGACATGCCCTGCAGCAGGCAATGCACATCGAGCACGCGGTCGGCCGCGGCATGGTCGAGTGCGCCGCTGCGGCGCCAGCGGCGCAGTTGCCACCAGCGCGTGCCGTGCAGGGCGGTGGAGACCACCAGCCAGCCGACCGCCAGCGCGGGCGCTCCGAGGCGCCACAGCATCCAGGCCGCGAACAGGTCGACCAGCCGGTGCGTGATCAGCATGCGATCGACGGCGGCGCCGATGAGGCGGAACCGGCTGCGCGCCATGCGCGTGTCGAGCTCGGCCGACGCGCCGGCGCCTGCCGCGGCCGAGTTGCCGTCAGCCGACACGAATGCCCTCGCGTGAGGCTTGGTACGCGGCCTCGGTGCGATTACGCACGCCCAACACGGTGAACACCGATGTGAGGTGTGTCTTGACGGTGGACTCCGCGATGCCCAGTTCGCGTGCGATGAGCTTGTTCGGCAGGCCTCTGGCGGCGGCGCGGTACACATCGATCTGGCGAGGCGTGAGCCCGCTCAGGCGCACATCGGCTTCGATCAGCGCGGTGGGCGGCTGCGCCGGCTGCCGAGGCGCGTCTTCGCGCAACGCTTCCGGCGGCAGGAACACCGCACCCTTGATCACGAGGTTGAGCGCCGAGAGCATCAGCTCCGAGCCGTAGCGTTTGGGGATGAAGCCCGCGGCACCGATTTCGATGGCGCGGCGGATCAGCTTGGGATCCGTCTCGCCCGACAGCACCACCACCCGCGCCAGGCAGCCGGCGTCGCGCAGCGCGTTGATGGTGGCTTCGCCTTCGCTGTGGTCGAGGTGCCAGTCGAGCAGCACCAGGTCGTAGGCGTTTTCGCCAGCCAGGCGGCTGGCCTCCTGCAAGGTCTCCGCGGTGTCGACGCTGAGTTCGGGCGCCACCACGCCGAGCAGGTTTTTCAGGCCTTGAAGGAACATCAAATGATCGTCGACCATCAGCACGCGCATGGGTTCCTCGCGGGAGCGTGTTTGGGGTGGATGCAAGCCTGCGCGCGGCCCGAACCCTGACTGTACGGCGGCGTCCATGGCCTGCGCATCCGCCAAACGTCGGAGTATCCGCCTAGGTCGAATGGTGGATGCCGCGGCCCGACCTAAGGATGAGGCGCCGCGGCCGCTCTAGCCCTAGGCTTGTACTCAGCGCAACCCGCCATCGAGCCCCCAGGCGACGCACCGTTTCAGCGAGTCAGCGCAGCCCGAATCCCCTTCGGCAGGAGTCACATCATCATGTTGCAAGCACTCGCACAATTTTCAGGTCTGGCACAACCGCGAGGCCACGGCGGCGCCGCGTCGGCCCATTCCAGCTGGTTCATGGCCATGCTGGATGAAGTGGACTACGGCATGCTGCTCGTCTTGCGTGACGGCAGGGTGGTGCATCTCAATTGCATCGCCGAAGAAACGCTGCTCGACGAACACGCGCTGGTGCTCGAGGGTGAACGCGTCAGCGCTCGCCGTCTGTCGGACGCCGAAAAGCTGCGGGACGCGCTGGAGGCGTCCGCCAGCCGCGGCCTGCGCAGGCTGCTCACGATCGGCGGCCCGGCTTGCATCAGCACCGTGGCCGTGATCCCTCTGCCGGCTACCGTGCCGGGCAGCGAGCCGGCGTCGTTGCTGGTGCTGGGCAAGCGTCGGGTGTGTGAAGACCTGTCGGTGCAGTGGTTTGCGCGCACCCACGAACTCACGCCCGGCGAGATCGAGGTGCTCTCGGCGCTGTGCGCCGGCGATACACCGGTGGCGATTGCCAAGCGACGTGGCGTGGCGGTGTCGACCGTGCGCAGTCAGGTCGCGGCGATCCGCGTCAAGACACGCGCCGACAGCGTCTCCGCGCTGGTGCGCCGGGTGGCCTCGCTGCCGCCGATGGTGTCGGCGCTGCGGGGCATGGGGCGCGCCCACGCGGAGCCGGCCAATTACTCGGCGCCGATGGTGGCCTGAGCACGGGCGGTCGCCCGCCCGTCAGGCCAGCACCTGCAAGAGCCAGCGATTCAGATCGATCACCTCCTGCGGGCATACCGAATGCTGCATCGCGTAGTCGTGCCATTGCACGTCGTAGCCCAACTGGCGCAGCAAATCGCGTGAACGGGTGGCCGCGCGGATCGGGATCACCGAATCCTCGCGGCCATGGGCCATGAAAATCGGCGCCAGGCGGTTGGCATCGCTGCGCTCGGCCTCGGTGGTGGCGGCCAGCGGC
>JANMAS010000239.1:0-3513 GCA_031359975.1 Burkholderiales bacterium | reverse complement strand
CCCATGGCGGCGGCGCCGCCTGGGATGGCGACGGCACAGTCTTCAAGTTCACGCCCGGCAGCAAGCCGGTGGTGATGCATACCTTCGGCGGGCGCGATGGCTCGTCACCGAAAGCCGAGTTGCTGCCGGTGGGCCGCAATCTCTACGGCACCACGGCCTCCGGCGGTGCCAACGGCAGCGGCACCGTCTACCGCATCTCCACGCTGGGATTCAGCGTGATGCACAGCTTCACCGCCAGCGAAGGCCAATACCCGGAAGGCCCGCTGATCCGCGCCACCAACGGCAGGTTCTACGGCACCACCCCTTACGGCGGCGCGCACGGCTTGGGCAGCGTGTTTCAAATGGAGGCATCCGGCGCGATCACCGTGCTGCATCACTTCATGGGCGGTGACGACGGCGTCAACCCCACCCGGCCGCTGGTGCAACACGCCAATGGTTTGCTCTACGGCACCACCCCGCTTGGCGGCGGCAGCGGGTTCAGCGGCACGGTGTTCAAGATCACCACCTGGGGCACCTACGAGGTGCTGCACCGATTCACGCAGTGGGGCAATTACGACGCCTACGGCTGCCAGCCTGGCGCTGGCCTCACGCTCGCCCCTGATGGTGGTCTGGTGGGCTCCACCAGCAACTGCGGCCAGGGCCCTGACTCCAGCTCCTGGGCCGGCACGCTGTTCAAGATCAAGCCCGAGGGCCCGCTCACGCTGTGGCACACCTTCGTTCAAGGCGTTAGCGGTAAGACGCCCGTGGGCGAGATGGTGCTGCACAGCGACGGCATGTTCTACGGCACGACGCGGGATTGGGATACGCACAACGGCTGCGGCAACATCTTCGCCAAGCGCCTCGACGGCGCCTTTGGCAACCGCCACGTCTTCGATGCGGACCAAGGTGAAGGCTGCAAGCCGCGCGGCGCCCTGGTGAGCGCCAAGGATGGCGCCCTCTACGGCACCACCTCCGCAGGCGGCGCTTACGGGCTCGGAACGATCTTCAGATTGCGCCTGGTGACGACCTATCCAGACCATTGACACCGACCGGCCGCGAGCCGTTTGACAAGGGCATCAGCGCGATCCGCGCAGGAGCATGCACCATGAAAAGTCGTTCACTGTGGAGGCTGTCCCTGCCCGTATCCCTGGCGACGCTGCTGGCTCTGCCGAGCCTCGGAGCCCTGGCGGCGCCCAACACCACCTGGATATTCGAGTTGCTGCATTCCTTCGACGGCGGGCCTGTGGGGCGTGCGCCCTACGCCGGCCTGGTTGAATACACGCTGGGCGTTTACTGGGGCAGCACATCGGCTGCCGGCGGTGAGAGCGGAACGGGCCGCGGCACGGTGTTCAAGTTCTCGCCCGGCAGCAAGCCGGTCGTGGTGCACACGTTCAGCGGCCGCGACGGCGCATCGCCAAAAGCCGAGCTGCTGTCAGCGGGCCGCTATCTCTACGGCAGCACGGAGGCTGGTGGCATCGGTGACAACGGTGTCATCTTCCGCATTGCCGGACTGGGCTTCAGCGTGGTGCGGCACATGGCCACCGGCTCAGGCACGCGCCCCGATTCGCCACTGATCCGAGGCACCGATGGCAAGTTCTACGGCACGGCGCCGAGGGGCGGCGCCTTCGGCGAAGGCACCGCCTTTCGGATGGACGCTGCCGGTGCCCTCACTGTGCTCCACCACTTCGAGGGTGGCACGGTCGACGGCGCCATGCCCGGTGGGCCGCTTGTGCAACATGCCGATGGCGCGCTCTACGGCACCACGCCGCAAGGCGGCGACAGCGGCTACAGCGGCACGGTGTTCAAGGTCACCCCCGGCGGTGCGTACACGCTGTTGCATCGATTCACGCGGTGGGGCGACCATGACACCGATGGCTGCCAGCCGGCGGCCGGCCTCACCCTCACCGCGGACGGAAATTTCGTGGGCAGCAATTCCAACTGCGGCGAGGCCTTTGCCTGGGCCGGCACACTGTTCAAGATGAAGCCCGACGGCACCGTGACGCTGTGGCACACATTCAACCAGGGCGTGTCCGGCCAGCTGCCATTGGGCGAGCTGGTGAAACACAGCGACGGCCTGTACTACGGTGTCACCTTGAACTGGGAAAACGACGAGGGCTGCGGCAGTGTGTTCGGCAAGAGCCTCGGCGGCTCATTCGCCACCCGGCACGTGTTCCCGGCGGACGGCAGCCAAGGCTGCGCGCCGCGCGGCACCTTGTTGAGCGCCCAGGATGGCGCGCTCTACGGCACCACCACCCACGGCGGCGTGTACGGCCACGGCACGATCTTCCGGCTGCGCAAGGTGCCGGTTGTTCCGGATCATTGAGGTACCGCGCGCGATTTCAGGCCCAGCTTCACACGCGTAGCGTCAATCCACCGTCTGCCGGTAGCGCTTGAGTGCCACGGTACCCGCCACCAGCATGAACAGCGCGATCGGCCACAGGTGCATGGCCACCTCGGATACGCCGTTGCCCTTGAGCATGATGCCGCGCACCACGCGCAGGAAGTGCGTCAACGGAAACACCTCTCCGATCGCCTGGGCCCATGCCGGCATGCCGCGGAACGGAAACATGAACCCGCTGAGCAGCATCGACGGCAGGAAGAAGAAGAACGTGAGCTGCATCGCCTGCAACTGGTTGCGCGCGATCGTCGAGAAGGTGAAGCCCACCGCCAGATTGGCGGCGATGAACAGCACCAGCACGGCCGAGAGCAAGGCCATACTGCCGACCATCGGCACATCGAACAGCAACCACGCGGCAACCATGATCACGGTGACCTGCACATAGCCGATCAGGATGTAGGGCACGATCTTGCCGAGCATCACCTCGAACGGCCGCGCCGGCGTGGCGAGCAGGTTTTCCATCGTGCCGCGCTCGCGCTCGCGTGTCATCGCCAGCGAGGTCATCATCACCATCGTCATCGTGAGGATCACGCCGATCAGGCCGGGGATGACGTTGTAGCTGGTCAGGCCTTCGGGGTTGTAGCGGCGCTGCACGCGCACGTCGAAGGCCGGGTCTGCCGGGCGCAGCGCGGCCAGGGGGCCGGTGAGTTCGCGCCCGATGGCACGCTGGCCGATGCCTTGGAGCGCGGCGAGTGCGTTGCCGGTGGCCGCCGGATCGGTGGCATCGGCGGCCATCAGCATCACCGGGTGTTCGCCGCGAATCAGCCGGCGCGAAAAGCCAGCCGGGATCACGAGGGCAAATTGCACCTCGCCGGTGGCCAGCAGCGCGTCGGCCTGCGTTTCGCTGGCCGGGCGCTGTGTGATGTGAAAGTAGCCCGAGTTTTCGAGCCCCGCCACGAAGCTGCGCGAGAACTCGCTGTGATCGGCCACCACCACCGCGATGGGCAGATGCTTGGGATCCGTGTTGATCGCAAAACCGAACAGGATCAACTGCATGATCGGCACACCGACCATCATGCCGAAGGTGAGCCGATCGCGCCGCACCTGCCGCAACTCCTTGATCAGGATCGCCAGGAACCTCGACCAGCTCATACCGCGCTCGCTTCGGCGAAGTTGTCTTTTGCGTCCTGCATCAG
>JANMAS010000218.1:0-2032 GCA_031359975.1 Burkholderiales bacterium | reverse complement strand
ATCGCCGAAGCCATCGAGGCGCGTGCCGTCGATCGGGCCCGTAATGTGATCAAGGGCCTGCTGGAGATGGCGCCGGAAGAGGCGACCGTGCGGCAGCCCGATGGCACTTGGGCCACGGCGCCGGTGGCATCGATCGCGGTCGATTCGGTGGTGCGCGTGCGCCCGGGCGAACGGGTGCCGATGGACGGTGTGTTGACCGAAGGCAGCTCCAGCATCAACCAGGCCCCGGTCACCGGCGAGAGCATTCCGGTGGACAAGGCCGTCGGTGATCCGGTATTTGCCGGCACGATCAACGAGACCGGTCTGTTCGAGTTCCGCGTGACGGCCCTGGCGTCCAACTCGACGCTCGCGCGCATCATCCACGCTGTCGAAGAGGCGCAAGGCACACGCGCGCCGACGCAGGGCTTTGTCGATCGCTTCGCTGCGATCTACACCCCGGCGGTGTTCGCGATTGCACTGGCCGTGGCTATGTTCGGGCCCTGGCTGCTTGGTTGGACCTGGCTGCAGGCGGTCTACAAGGCGCTGGTGCTGCTGGTCATCGCGTGCCCTTGCGCGCTCGTGATCTCCACACCGGTGACGATCGTCAGTGGCCTCGCGACGGCGGCGCGGCGCGGCATCCTCATCAAGGGCGGCATCTACCTCGAAGGCGCGCGCAAGCTCAAGGCCATCGCACTCGACAAGACGGGCACGATCACCGAGGGCAAACCTCGGCTGGTGGCGCGAGAAATGCTCGCGTCCGACGTGCCGATGGCGCAGGTGGAAAACCTCGCTGCTGCGCTGGCCAGCCAATCCGACCACCCGGTATCGCGCGCCATCGCGCAAAGCCTGTCGCCGACGACGCTGCAGGTCACCGGCTTCAAGGCGCTGGCAGGCCGCGGCGTACAGGCCGACATCGACGGCAAGACCTACGTGCTGGGCAACCATCGGCTGATCGAGGAACGCACCCAGTGCTCGTCCGCTCTGGAGGCCACGCTGAAGGGGCACGAAGAGGCGGGGCGCACGGTCACGTTGCTCGCGTCGCCGACCGGTGTGCTGGCGCTGTTTGCCGTGGCCGACACGATCAAGCCCTCTTCACGCGAAGCCGTGGCAGCGCTGAAAGCGCTCGGCATCAGGCCGGTGATGTTGACGGGCGACAACCAGGCCACCGCCACAGCCATCGCCCATGAAGCGGGCATCGATGAAGCACGCGGAAACCTGCTGCCGCAGGACAAGCTCGAAGCGATCAAGGCATTGCAGGCGCAGCACGGGCCCACCGCCATGACAGGCGACGGCATCAACGATGCGCCGGCTCTGGCTCAATCGGACATCGGCGTGGCGATGGGCGCCGCCGGCACCGACACGGCGATGGAAGCGGCCGACCTGGTGGTCATGAATGATGACTTGCGCCGCATCGCGGAGACGGTGCAGCTGTCGCGAGCCACCCATGCCGTGCTGTGGCAGAACATCGCGCTGGCCCTGGGCATCAAGGCGGTGTTCCTCGTGCTCGCGATATTCGGCAACGCGTCGATGTGGATGGCCGTGTTTGCCGACATGGGGGCAAGCTTGCTCGTCGTGGCCAACGGCCTGCGCCTGCTGAAGGCGGGAGTCAAAGCTTGATGAGCCCGATCCCAGCCCGAAAGGACGCTCCCGCTCATCGAGCCTGGGCACCGCTTTTCGCGGCCTGGCTGATTGCCTTGTTGGCCACGGCCGGCGCTCTTTTCCTGGGCGAAGTGATGGGCAAGACGCCCTGCGTTCTGTGCTGGTATCAGCGCATTGCCATGTTTCCGCTGGTGGTGATTCTGGGCATCGGCCTACTCGAATCCGACGGCCGGAGCCTGCGATATGCTGCCGCCCTCGCGGGGATCGGATGGGCCTTTGCGCTGTACCACTGCCTGATTTTCTGGGGCGTGGTGTCCGAAGCCCTGTCGCCTTGCAGCCAGGGTTCGTCTTGCGCGGACGCCGATGTCCAGGTGGCAGGTCTTGTGCCGATTCCTGTACTGTCGCTGATGGCGTTCACCGGAGTCCTGGTGCTGATTTGGGTGAGCAAAGCGAG
>JANMAS010000161.1:0-2818 GCA_031359975.1 Burkholderiales bacterium | reverse complement strand
ACGACATCTGCCTCCTGCGCGTGGCCGACCTCGAAGGCATTCCGGCCGAGCTGAGTGACGCAGCCGGTACACACCGCGGCGATCCGCTGCTGGCTGTGGGATACACCGGTGGCCTGGGCATCAGTTTCAGCGAAGGCAGCCTGGTTTCGAGCCACCGCCTGGATACCGGTGCCGTGCTGCGCAGCAGCACCTTTTTCAACTCCGGTGCCAGTGGCGGCGGCCTGTTCGACGGCAAGGGCCAGTTGCTGGGCATCCTCACCTTTCGCCTGCGCGGGGCCGATCAAAACTACTTCTCGGTGCCGGTGGCCTGGATCCGCGATCTGGCGCGACAAGGGCCCTTCGTGCCGGTGATGCCGGTCGAGGGCCAGACCTTCTGGGAGCTTTCCGGCGACGCCAAACCCCCTTTCCTGCAGGTGGCCGAACTGAAGCAAACCGGGCAATGGGCCACCCTGGCCACCGTGGCGCGTCGGTGGATGGATGCCGATCCGCTCGATGCCAGCGCCAGCGCCGCTTTGGGCGACGCACTGCAACGCCTCGGCGATCTCTCTGGCGCCGAAACCGCCTTGGCGCACCAGGTAGCGCTCGACCCTGGCGACGCCGACGGCTGGTGGCAACTCGGCCAGTTGCAGGCACGCCAAGGGCGCCGCGACGACGCCAGGGATTCGCTCACCCATTTGCGCAAGCTCGACGCGGCACTCGCCGCACAACTCAACCAGCTGTTGGAGACACCGTGAATTTCTGGATACCGATCAGCCTGCTCACCACGGCGCTCGCCGGGGCGTTGCCCAGCGCGGTGGCACAAACCGCGTCGTCACCTGTGTCGGCGGCGGAACAGATCGTCTTCGTCGATGCGCAACTGCAAGCCATCAAACCACCGCAGACCTTGCGCTATCAGCTCACCGAGTCCGGCAAGGCACAGCCCGCATCGATCCTGTTGACCGCCGCTGCCGATGGCAGCTGCTGCCACGCCACCGGACAATTCCCACCGGAGCCAGGTGGCCCTCCGCTGCCGCCGGTTGAAAACGCGGTCTCGAATCCTGTGCTGCTCTACTTCCTCGAACGTGAGGTGAGGCAGTTGCAACAGCGCACCAAAGGGCAATCTGCGCACTTCAGGCGTCGCATCCGGCTGGCTCTGGCCGAATCCGCCGTCGTGACGCCGATCACCGTGCGCTGGATGGGCACCGAGGTGCCCGGCACCGCAGTCACCGTCACGCCCTTCGTCAACGATCCCTACCGAGCTCGCTTCGAGGCCGAAGCCGGCACCCAATATCGGTTTGTGCTGGCCAAGGCCGTACCGGGCACGCTAGTTCAGGCACGCGCGTTGCCCACGGCTTCGGGTGCACCGGCCAGCCCCGGCGTGGCTCCCCGCATCCTCACCGCGGTGGGCGCCGAGGTGGTGGAGCCCGCCAGCGCAACCGCCCCGCCACCGCCGCCCATGGCTTCAGGTTCGACGGCCAGCCGTTGACCGCCTCCTCACCGGACACCCTTCATGCTCACTCTCAAACACTTGGTGCGCTGGGCACGGCTCCTGGCCATCGCGGCGGCCGCCGCCACCTGCGCGCCGTTGGCACTGGCCCATGATTACCCCACGTCGGACCGCGTGGTGTTTGTGCAGGATTGCATTCGCGATCATCCCGGCCCGCACTACGAGATGATCAACAAATGCTCCTGCGCGCTCGACAAGATCGCGGGCCAGATCAAGTACGACGACTACGTGACCATGGATACCGCGACCAACGCCAACAGCATCGGCGGCGAACGCGGCTCCTACATCCGTGATACCGAATCGCTGCAAAAATTGATTCGCCAATACCGCACGGTCAAGGCCGATGCGTTGAAGGCGTGTTTTGTGGGCGTGAGTTCGCCGACGAACTAAACCGGCGCGCGGCCTGGCCTATTGCTGCAGGCGCAGCACTTCGAGTTGCTCGGGCACGGTCATGAACGTGCCTGCGCCGGCCGGCATCTGCATCAAGGGCTTCAGCGCGCCATCGAGCAACCACACACTCGGATAAACCAGCCTCGAAGCCCGTTCGTCGCCCATCGCCCGCAAGAATTCGGCATAGGGGCGCGATACCCCGCCCACCTTGAAAAACAGATGCGGCGCGGTCACCGACAGGCTGCTGCGCAGGTCCACGATGAGGTATTTGCCGAAGTGCGGCATCAACTCATCGGCATGGCCGTCGAGGAAAGCCTCGTAAGCCTGGCAATACGGGCAATCCTTGGCCCCGAGGTACAGGTACAGGGATTTGCCTTCGCGCCGAGCGCGCTCCTGGGCAGCGGTGATGTCGAATTCGATGTTCGGCGCCGCCGAGCTACTCGCCAGCGGGATGGGCATCACCACCATCGGCCGGTAGGCTACCGGCAGCGCCGCCAGGCTCACCGCGCACCATAAGGCCGAGACGGCAAGCGTGGCGAGCAGACGCAAGCTCATGGGCGTAGGCGGCTCATACCGCCAGCGACCCGGTAAAGCGCCTGTCTTTCGAATCCTGCACCTCGGCGCGCAGTTCACCCCCCTCGCGCGCCGCAAAGCAGAAACGGAAGGACGGGTTCTCGCTCATCGAGAAATCCATGTCGGCATCGAAGATGCGCCTGCCCTCGAAGCTCACCTGCATCGAGCGCACGAAGTAGGCCGGGATGAACAGCAGCGTCACTTCGTTCATCTCGAAGCCGGTGTCGTTGGGGTGCGCCACGGTCACGTCGGCCGTGCGTACGCCGCCTGCGGCAAGCGCAAGCTCCGGCACCCGCAGCACGGTGCGGCCGATGTTTTCCACCGGCCCGCGATTCGAAGGTGCGGAGCAGCCGCCGGAGACCTTGGCGT
>JANMAS010000107.1:0-1631 GCA_031359975.1 Burkholderiales bacterium | reverse complement strand
CAGCCCTCGCCAGCGACGGAGCCCGCGCCATGACCGCCAGCCTGCAAGATCTCCCCACAAGCGCTACTTCCACGGCCATCGCCCGCCCGGATTACCGCTTGTCCGACAGCCTCTGGGCCACGCAAGGCCAGATCTTTCTCACCGGCACACAGGCGCTGGTGCGATTGATGCTGATGCAGCGCGCCCGCGATGAAGCACGCGGCCTCAACACACAGGGCTTCGTGAGCGGTTACCGGGGCTCGCCGCTGGGCTTGCTCGATCAGGCAATCTGGAAGGCGGGCAAGAAGTTCAGCGACAAGGGCATTCGTTTTTTGCCGGCGATCAACGAGGAACTGGGCGCCACTGCGGTGCTCGGCACGCAGCGGGTGGAATCCGATCCCGAGCGCACCGTGGAAGGTGTGTTTGCGATGTGGTACGGCAAGGGCCCGGGGGTGGACCGTGCCGGCGACGCGCTGAAACACGGCAATGCGTATGGCTCGTCGCCGCACGGTGGCGTGGTGATCGTGGCGGGTGACGACCACGGTTGTGTGTCGTCGTCGATGCCGCACCAGAGCGATGTGGCGTTTCAGGCCTGGGGCGTGCCGATCGTCTCGCCGGCCAGCGTGGCCGAGTACCTGGAGTTCGGCCTTTACGGCTACGAACTGTCGCGATTTTCGGGCAACTGGGTGGGGCTGACGGCGCTGTCTGAGGTGGTGGAGAGCGGCTCCACGGTTGACCTCGATCTCACCAACGCGCGCGTGGCCGCCTGGGCAGATGCCGACACCGTGCGCCGCGCCACCGGCCACCAGGCGCCGGCCGATGGCCTGCACTACCGCTGGCCCGATCTGCCCTCGCTCAAGATCGAAACCCGCCTGGCCGACAAGCTCGCGGCGGTGCGGGCGTTTTCCAAGGTCAACAGCATCGATCGCGAGGTGATCGAATCGGCTCATGCCACCGTGGGCATCATCACCTGCGGCAAGGCGCACTTCGATCTGATGGAGGTGCTGCGGCGGCTGGAGATCACGCCGCAGATGCTGGCCGATGTGGGTGTGCGGCTGTACAAGGTGGGCCTGTCGTTCCCGATCGAAACCAACCGGGTGAAGGCGTTTGCCAAGGGGCTGGTCGAGATCCTGGTGATCGAAGAGAAGGGCGCGATCGTCGAGCAACAACTGCGCGATCTGTTCTACAACGCGCCCGCTGGTGAACGGCCGGTGATCGTGGGCAAGAACGATGCAAGTGGCGCGCCGCTCGTTTCGGCACTCGGCGAGCTGCGGCCCTCGCGGCTGATCCAGATCACCGATCAATGGCTGGTGCGCCACTTCCCGAATCGGCCGGAGGTGGACAAGCGCCATCTGGTGCGCGATTTCACCCCACCCGATCTGCTGGCCAACGACGCCGACAGCGTGAAGCGGGTGCCGTACTTCTGCGCCGGTTGCCCGCACAACACCTCCACCGTGGTGCCCGAAGGCTCCAGCGCGCGCGCCGGTATCGGCTGCCACTTCATGGCCAACTGGATGGATCGCGACACCGCCGGCCTCATCCAGATGGGCGGCGAGGGTGTGGATTGGGTGTCGCACTCGATGTTCACCAAGGTGCCGCACATATTTCAGAACCTGGGCGACGGCACCTATTACCACTCGGGTTATCTCGCC
>JANMAS010000103.1:0-3154 GCA_031359975.1 Burkholderiales bacterium | reverse complement strand
GAACCACATGCCGTCCGACAAGTACGGAAAGTTCACCGCACCGCCGTTGTAGAACTTCATGTGGTTGGGGTCGTCCCAGGTCCTGCCCATCCCGTTCTGGTAGCGGCCCAGGATGCGCTGGTTGATCGCATCCACGCTGGTGTTGACATACGACTTGTCGGCAATGGTCTCGGCCATCTTGTTCTTGTTCTGCAGCCCGGCATCGATCCAGCGGCCGGCCTCCAGGATGGCCATCACCGCGGCACGCGAGGTGTTGGGGTTCTTCTTGACGAACTCGGCGGTGGTGCCGAGCACCTTCTCGGGGTGATCCGTCCAGATGTCTTGCGAGGTGACGGCGGTGATGCCGATGCCATCGGCAATGGCGCGGTGGTTCCAAGGCTCGCCGACGCAATAGCCATCCATGTTGCCCACGCGCATGTTGGCCACCATCTGCGGCGGCGGCACGGTGATCACCTTGGTGTCCGTCATCGGGTTGATGCCCGAGGCAGCCAGCCAGTAGTACAGCCACATGGCGTGGGTGCCGGTGGGGAAGGTTTGCGCAAAGGTGTATTCGCGCTTGTCCTTGGCCATCAGCTTGGCCAGACTCATGCCATCCACGGCGCCGGCATCGGCCAGCTTTTTCGACAGCGTGATCGCCTGGCCGTTCTGGTTGAGCGTCATCAGCACCGCCATGTCCTTCTTCGGGCCGCCCACGCCGAGGTGCACGCCGTAGACCAGGCCGTACAGCACATGCGCCATGTCGAGCTCGCCGTTGACGAGCTTGTCGCGCACGGCAGCCCACGAGGCCTCCTTGGTGGCGATGATCTTGATGCCGTATTTCTCGTCGAACTTCATCACCGAAGCCATCACCACCGAGGCGCAATCGGTGAGCGGGATGAAGCCGATGCGCACTTCCTTCTTCTCGGGTGCATCGGAGCCTTGCGCCCACACACCCGGATTCACACTGGCCGCCACCGCCATCGCGGCAGACCCCTTGATCAATTGACGACGTTGCTGGCTCATCAAACCCTCGGATGTGGACATCGACCGCTCCATAAAGACAACAAAAAAGGCGCCTCGACCGTCATGCCGACTGCGGATGCAGCCAGACACGACCAGTCGGACGCCTTTGCCCGAATCAATCCCTCGGCACGCCGTTGTGCGCGAGAGCTTCAGCTTCTCCTACGCAGAATCCGTGCCAGCCAAATCAGCGTGATATGCCCGTCATTTGCACCACGGCGGCTCGCCCGCGGCGCGAAGACCGCGGCTTGGCGCGCCAGACTGGTGCGACGCCATGGCGCAACAACCTCACCCAGCCGCCATTCGGACGCCCTCAGATCGTCGGCGGGCGCAGCAGCTCGCTGGCTTCCACCACACGCGTGGCCACCTCGCCCACGCGCTCGCCACGGTCCATCGCCAGCTTGCGCAGGTGTTTGTGGGCCTGGTCTTCGGTCATGCCCGCCGTGTTCATCAGGATGCCCTTGGCGCGCTCCACCAGCTTGCGCTCGGAGAGCTGCGATTGCGCGGCGTCGAGTTGCGCACGCAAGGCCTTGTCTTGCTCGAAGCGAGCGATCGCCACCTGCAACACCGGCACCAGGCGCTGCGGTTGCAGGCCGGCGATCACATAGGCGCTCACACCGGCCTTCAAGGCACGCTGCATCGGCTCCTGGCTCGCATCCTCGCTGAACACCACCACCGGCTTGGGGCTGTGGGCCGACATGATGACCAGGTTTTCCAGCGTATCGCGCGAGGGCGATTCGCTGTCGACGATCACCACATCGGGCGTCAGGCGCAGCACGCAATCGTGGATCAGCACCGCGGAATCCACCACGCCCACCACCTCATGGCCCTGGCGGGTGAGCTCGTCGCGGATCAGGTCGACGCGGTGCGCGCCATCGTCGATGAGCAGCACACGCAGGCTGTCGATTGGCGGTGGCACGATCGACGGGAGCGTGGTGGGAGGCGGAGGTGGCTTGCGGCGGCTGGGCACACGCCAACTCTGCATTTTTCGTGCCCCTTGCGCAATGGCCGTGTGTCAAGGCCGACATGAACCCGCTATCAAGGCGACAACCGCAGCTGCTCGAATGCCTGCACAGCAAGCCAACGCCGGCTTGCACAACGGCCAGGAGCCCCCATGCCCGATCACCCCGCCTCCCATGCCCACGGGCACGCCCCCACCGACGACCATGATCTCGGCCTGGCCCACGACCTTGACACCTGGCACGCCACCTTGCTGCCGCGCCGGCGCATGCTGCACTGGCTCAGTGGCGGTGCCGCACTGGCGCTGCTGGGCTGCGGTGGCGGCGGTGCCACTGCGGACGACACGGGCGGAAGCACCTCCGGCAGCGGCGGCACCAGCACATCGGGTGGCACCACGTCCGGCACGTCATCCTGCTCGGTGACCCCCGAAGAAACCGCCGGCCCCTACCCCGGCGATGGCTCGAACGGTGCCAACGCGCTCGACCTCAGCGGCGTGGTGCGCCGCGACATCCGCGCCAGCTTCGCCGGCGCCTCCGGCGTGGCCGCAGGTGTGCCCTTGACCGTGACGCTGCATCTCGTCGATGCCAGCGCGAGCTGTGCCGATCTGTCGGGCTATGCCGTCTACCTCTGGCATTGCGACCGCGAGGGCCGCTACTCGATGTATTCAGCCGGCGTGACCGGCGAAAACTACCTGCGCGGCGTGCAGGAAACCAGCAGCGACGGCTCGCTCACCTTCACCACCATCTTCCCCGGTTGTTATGACGGGCGCATGCCGCACATGCACTTCGAGGTGTATCGCAGTGCCACCACCGCCACCTCGTATGCCAACAAGCTCAAGACCTCGCAGATCGCCTTTCCCACCGAGGTGTGCAGCAGCGTCTACGCCGAAGCCGATGGTTACGAGGCCAGCATCGCCAATCTGGGCCGCATCAGCTTCGATACCGACAACGTCTTCAGCGACGGCGTCACCACCCAGCTCGCCAGCCTCTCGGGCAGCATCGATGCCGGCTACACCGCCACGCTGAGCGTCGGCATCGACGCCTGAGATGAACTGCGCTCATGCTCTGTAATGCTCAGACTGCGGTGGGTGGATCGACAGGGCGATGGCGGTGCCCCCGTTCTCCGGCCCTCGCTCGCGGGGCGCTGTTGCGGCGTGCGGGGCGAGGCGGCTTCAGCACCGGCGTGGCGGGGCGAC
>JANMAS010000099.1:0-10904 GCA_031359975.1 Burkholderiales bacterium | reverse complement strand
CCGTGCGAACGCATCGAACCCTTTCTGCCCGTGGGTGCCACCGTCTGGGGGCGTTCGCGGGTGGGGTTGCGCTGCGCGCAGGGGCCCACAAGATGGACTGTCTACCTGCCGATATCCGTGCAAGCCTGGACCGCCGGCTGGGTGACCACCGCCGCGCTGGCAGCCGGCACCGAACTCACCGCCAACCACCTGATGGCCGCCGAGGTCGATCTCGCCGCCGGGAGCGGCACGGCAATCCTGCAGCGTGATGCGGCGCTCGGCCACAGCCTGCAAAGGCCGCTGGCCGCCGGCGCGGCGTTGCGCACCACGGATCTGCGCAGCCGGCAGTGGTTTGCCGCCGGCGACACGGTGCGGGTGCTGGCAGGAGGCAGCGGTTTTCAGGTGGCCACCGAGGGCCAGGCGATGAATCCGGGCATCGAGGGCCAGCTGGTCAAGGTGCGCATCGAGGGCGGACGTCCCGTGCAGGGCCGCGCGGCCGGTGAGCGCCTGGTCGAGGTGCTGCTGTGAAAAGTGCCTCGTTGGCGGATGTCAACCCGAGGGAAGCCACGAAAAAACTCCTAAAGTGGCGCCAGCGCGTTCCGATAGTCACTTCATGTTGGAATATATGGCCTCATCCCCGGGGCTAGCTCCAAGGAGCACACCATGAAAGTTGGTCAAATCGATAGTGCGGCAAGCACGGCAGCCACGGCGGCCGGGAACAAGCCGAGTGCAACGGTCTCTGCCGACAAAAACGCGGCGGAGCCCAGTGCCAAGGTGGAAATCTCGCAAGCCGGCAACACGATGAGCAGCGTCTCGCCAGACGATTCGTTCGACTCCGCAAAGGTCGACCGAATTGCCAGTGCGATACGCGATGGCAAGTTCACGATCAATGCGGAAGCGATCGCGGACAAGCTGATCATCAATGCGCGAGAGTTGATGGGTACGCCGATTCCCGTCTGATTTTCCGGGCTCGGCCATGCCCGCCAGGCCGTGCCCATGGCATTGACTTGTGTCGACAACTCATGGAACAAGGCGGGCCTGAATTTTCGGCCCTTCGCACGTGATGCACACCACCGCCCCCGAGCCGCGCATGCCGCAGAGAACGAATGAT
The DNA here is from genome assembly GCA_031359975.1 of Burkholderiales bacterium. Lineage (GTDB taxonomy): Bacteria > Pseudomonadota > Gammaproteobacteria > Burkholderiales > Burkholderiaceae_C > JANMAS01. Next base: position 9,814 of record JANMAS010000099.1, on the reverse strand, counting down.
CTGGAGCCATTGCTGGCGGCCATAGAAACTCGCCTGGGCGAGCTCGGCCAAGCCATGCGCGCAGGCGATTCGACGCAGGTCGAAACCGCCGCGTCGGCATTGCATCGCTCGCTCGCGCAAGCTGCGAACCATTTTTCACGCGCTGCCAATACCGGCGGCGTGCCATCGCCGTTGCGCCGCCGATTCGCCGCCGCGGGTGCCCAGGTAGCCGTGCAGCGCGAATCGCTGGCGCGGGCCACGGCTTCACTCGATCGCGCGATGGACGCGCTGATGCCCGGCATGGGCAGCCGGCCCGCCACGGTTTACGGCGCCAACGGTTTGTCAGGCCACGATCACTCGGGCGGCCGGGCGCAGGCCTGAGCCTCGAATCCGCGAACTCAGTTCAGCAGATCGAAGTACGGCACAAAGCCCAGTTGGCGCATCGCGGCATCGGTGAGGTAGAGCTCGCCGGCATGAAACACGCCCGCCAGATCGCGGTAGGCATCGGCCCAGACGCGCTGCACCCCCATGCGCAGCCGCACTTGCCCCGGCCCGGGAACGAGCTTGCGGCCGGATTCGGTGCAATCCGTCACGCTGGTAATCCAGCCCTCTGCGCTCATCGTCTCGTTGCAGAGATACCAGACCTTGCCCGCCAGATCGCGGTTGGTGTTGGTGTCGAGCGAGATGTGCAGATGGGTAAATGTGGAGCCGGGGTCTTCATCCCACACCCGTACCGTGCCGAGCTGCTGGCCGGCGGTGACGGCGTCTCCCACCTTGACGATGGCGTTCATGTGGCCGTAGTAGGCCTTGTACGCAACGCCCTGCGGACCGCACTGCGGGTGCTGGATGATGAGCACCACATGCGATACGGTGACCGTGGGCTTGCGCAGGCCCACCACGGTGCCATCGCAGATCGCGTGCACCGCAACGCCGATCGTCTGTATGGATTCGGTGGCCACACCGTCGAGCGACAGCGCAAAGTCGGTGCCGTGGTTGTTCTTGTTGCGGTCGTCACCAGGCTGCACCTGCTGAAAGTAGGCCAGTGACGCAAAGTTCGCGTGCGCCGCATCGGTCATGACGTAAGTCGAGCCCTCGATCGCCATGCCGTCGATCGGCATCCACGGCGGAGCCACATCGGCCCAGGCGGCCGAGCAGGTGCCGATGGCCACACCTATGGCCGAGATCCAAGCGCGCAGGCTCGCGCACAAGCTGTTGCCAGTCTGGATTTGCATGACATGAATCCCCATTGCGCGCCGCCGCGACAAAACCCGCCGCCGTGCGCCGCGCCACCGCGCTTCAGGCCGTCACGCCGATGACAGCCCACCCCTTGCCACTCACGCATCGATGCCGTGTGCGCCGAAGTGTACAAACGCAGGGGGCCATCAATGCATGCCACCCACCGCAACGGCTGGCCGTTTTTCATCAATGTTGCGGATCGGGCAACTTGTGCACGAACCATGCCCGTAATCCGACGCCCGCCACGATGCCCGGCGCGCGCCGGGCTTGCGCCGGGCGCGTCGGGGTGTGCCGCGCCGCCGTCCCCGGCAGCGGGCGCCGCTTACCACTCGCGCAGTTTGACCCGCAGGCGGGCGATCGACTGGCTGTGCAGCTGGCACACGCGCGATTCGGTCACCTTCAGCACGGCGGCGATTTCCTTCAGATTCATGTCGTGTTCGTAGTACATGCTCATCACGTACTGCTCGCGTTCCGGCAGGTTCTTGATGGCATCGACCAGCGCCTCGCGCATGCGGCGATCCTGCAACATGGCCAGCGGGTTGGCTTCTTCGTCGCTGACGTGGCGATCGAGAAAGTCATCGCCGCCTTCGTCGCCGGCCATGTCTTCGAGATGCACCAGTTGGGTGCCACGCACCTTGGTCAGCATGGCCTGGTAGTCCACCAGCGACAGCTCCATCGACTGCGCAATCTCGCTCTCGTTGGGTGCACGGCCGAGCTTTTGCTCCAGCTTGTGCACCGCCGATTCGATTTCGCGCTGTTGGCGACGGCCGCCGCGGCTCATCCAGTCGGTGCCGCGCAGCTCATCGAGCATGGCGCCGCGGATCCGTTGGGTGGCGAAGGTCTCGAACTGCACGCCCTGGCCCACGTCGAAACGCTGCATGGCATCGTTGAGACCGATCATCCCCACCTGGACGAGATCGTCGAGTTCCACATTGGCTGGCAGCTTGGCGATCATCTGATGCGCCAGGCGGCGCACCAAAGGGCTGTACTGCTTGAGCATCGCATTGGGATCGAGCTGGCCTTTTGCGGTGTACATGGCTTGTTTTCTCCGGAACGGGTGACTACCAGGACTGCGCGGCGGACGAACCCTGCGTGGCAGGGCGCGAGCGCGAGGCCATGTCGGCCGGCGGTTCGTCGATGGACAACTGGCCGGCGGCCAGCTTGAGCAAATCGGCTGTGGGCCGTCCATCCGCCGGGCGGGACGGATCGACGACGGCCACTTCATGAACGAGGGCGCCGATGAATCGGTCGGCGCAACTGCTGATGCGCTCGGCGATGCGCGGCGCCATGCGCGTGCGTTCGCGGCCGGCCACGAGCAGGTCGAAGACAGCAAAATCGCAGCGCTGGGCAAGCAATTTCAAGCCGGCATAGGCATGGGTGACGCTTTCCGGCGTGTGCTCGGCCAGCAGGATCGGGCGCACGCCCCGGCGGCCGCACAGGCGCGCCAGATCGGATGCACTGGCGTGCAGCAGCACCACTTCATAGTGCGGTGCGCCATCGGCCAGGGCGTCGAGAAAACCTTCGGTGGAGCCGCGGGCGTTGACATGCCGCAGCGGCAGGCCGCGTGCGGCCAGGTAGGCCGTCTGTACGCTCATCATCTCGATGCACGAGGCCAGGTCGATCGACGCCAGCTCGCTCGGCTCGGGCGCCGCTTCGCTCGCATCCACAACCAGCGTGTTGGCGCCACAGGCGGCAAACGCGGCGGTGGGGCGCTCGAGCACCAGGCCGGTCGAAGGCGCGTGCGGGTTGCTCAGCACCGGTACCACGCGCTGGCGTGATGCGGCGAACAGGCGACGCAGGCCATCGGCCTGATCGACAAATCCGCTACCGTGGAAGGGCTGGAACATGCTCATGAAAAGTGGGGCGGGCTGTGGTGCGTTGATCGGGCTCAGGCGTGCATCGCCGCGGCGGTATGGCTCACCAGATGGGCGGCGCCGGGCGCGGCAAACACCAGCTGCACCTCGTGCGGCTCCATGCGGTAGGCGGCGGTGCTGCTGGCGCGCATGGCGCGGTGAACCAGCGCATGCGCTGACAGGCGGTGCCAGTCTTCAGGCACCCGCTGGCCGTTGGCCACACCGACCACCTTCAGCTTGTGGCGGATCAGGGCGTCCAGCGCCGGCGCCAGCTTCACCGCCTCGTCGATCTTGGACAGCACCACACCCTTGCAAAGCACGGCACGCCACGAGACGATCACGTCGTCGATCGTCTCGCCTTGCGCCGAGGCATCGACCACCAGCAGCTTCTGGATCGAGCGGTGCGCGAGCATGTCGAGCAGTTCGCGGGTGCGTGAATCGCGCTGGGCCATGCCGGCGGTATCGATCAGCACCATCTTCTTGGATGACAGCAGCTCGAGCAGGTCTTCGAGCGAAGCGCGGTCGTGGGCGGTGTGCACCGGCGCACCGAGGATGCGGCCATACGCACGCAGTTGCTCGTGGGCACCCACCCGGTACGCATCCAGCGTGATCAGGCCGAGGTGCGAGGCACCGTGGCGGGCGGCAAACGCGGCTGCGATCTTGGCGGTGCTGGTGGTCTTGCCCACGCCGGTGGAGCCGATGAGGGCAAACACGCCGCCGGCTTCTTCGAGCGCGGGTTCGGCTTCGCCCGTGAGCAGGTTGCGCTCCAGCACGCTGGCCGCCCAGGCGGTTTCGTCGCCGGTGGCGGGCAGGCCGTCGATGAGCTTGCGCGTCAAGGCGGGCGAGAAGCCGCTGTCGAGCAATTTCTGGGTGAGCAGCGCCTGGCGCGGCTCGCGCTGCAGCTTTTCCATGAAGGCCAGCGCGCCGAAGCGCTCCTCGATCAGGCCCTTCATCGAACGAAGCTCGTTCATCACATCGAATTGGTCGCGCCGGCTTTGGGTGCCGTCGCCGCTCACGTGATCGGCCAGGCCGGCATAGCCAGCGGACGAGGGCTCGACCGCATCCGACAGCCTGGGCAGCGATCCCCGCTGCGCCGTTGGTCGACTGGGCGCGGCGGCGCGCACCGGCACGTCGATCGGCGAGGGCATCGGCCGCGCGGCCTCGGCCAGATCCGGCACGGCACCGTGGTTGTTGTCGGGCTCATCGTCGAGCGCGATGGCGGTGGACGCGGCAGATTCCAGCATCGCCGCCTGGCGACGCTTGAGCATGCGCTCGCGCACGTAATCCTGGAACGACAGCGTGCTCATGGCCAGCTGCTCGACATCGTTTGCCACCTCGTCATTGAGCGTCGGCGCGGAGGCGACCGTGTCGCGCGCATCGGCGGCGCGGCTGGCCGCCTTGTGCGCACCGGGCATCGCACCCATGGCCGAGCGAGCGGCGGCGAGCAGGCCCGCACGCACCGTATCGGCACGCGCCGGCCTGGCGGGCTGCACGTTGGACGTTGCGGCTTTGCGGGCCGCCACCGAGGGCGCGGCCAGCCGTTCGATCTGTTCCACGCCATCCGGTGCCATCGCCAGCACCTCGACACCATCGGTGCACGGGCGGGTGGAGAGCACCACGGCGTCGTCGCCAAGCGCCTGCCGCACCAGATTGAGCGCGTCGCGCGAAGTACGGGCGGTGAAGCGCTTGACGTTCATGCGTGGCCTCCGATGATCGAGCCGATCCGGATCGAATGGGTTTCAGGAATTTCGCTGTGGCTCAGCACCTTCAGGCGCGGGGCGGCACGTTTGAGCAGGCGCGCCACCGGGCCGCGGATGGCATCGGGCACCAGCAGGCAGGCCGGCACGCCGAGGTCTTCCTGGCGCTTGGCGCTCTCGGCGGCCTGGCGGGTGAGCGCCTCGGCCACACCGGGATCGAGCGCCGCGCCGTGGGGCGAATTCAGGGCCTGGACCACCAGGCGCTCCAGGTCGGGCTCCAGCGCGATCACGTCGAGTTCGCGCGAGGGGCCGTAGATCTGCTGCACGATGGCCGGGGCCAGATGCACGCGGATGCGGCGGGCCAGCTCGGCGGGATCGGTGGCGCTGGTGGCGTGTTCGGCCAGGGATTCGACGATGGAGCGGAAGTCGCGGATGTTCACGCCCTCTTCCAGGAGCAGCTGCAACACCTTCTGCAATGTGGCAATGCCAACCATTTTGGGAATCACGTCTTCGATCAGTTTGGGAGCCAGCTTGTTGATGTGTTCGACGAGCGCCTGGGTTTCTACCCGGCCCAGCAGACGCGCCGCATTCACCTGCATCAAGTGTGAAAGATGGGTGGCGACGACGGTCGCGCAATCAACCACCGTAAATCCACTCATTTGGGCGCTCTCGCGCTGGCGCTCCTCGATCCACACCGCCGGCAGGCCGAAGGCCGGATCCACCGTCTTGGTGCCCGGCAGCATCTGGGTGGCGCCGCCGGGGTTGATGGCCAGGAACATGCCCGGATAGGCCTCGCCATCGCCCACCGAGGCGCCGCGCAGCGTGACGCGGTAGACGCTCGGCTTGAGCTCCAGGTTGTCGCGGATGTGCACCGGCGGCGGCAGGAAGCCCACGTCCTGCGCGAACTTCTTGCGCACACCCTTGATGCGGCCGAGCAGATCGCCCGAGCGGCTGGCATCCACCAGCGCGATGAGCCGGTAGCCCACCTCCAGGCCCAGGGTGTCGATCGGCACCAGATCGTCCCAGGAGGCTTCGGCGTTGGCCGCCGGGGCGGCGCTGCTGGCCTTGGCGGGTGCAAGCGCGGCATTCAGCACCTTGCGCCGCATCCACCAGGCCAGGTAGCCCATGCCCGAAGCAATGAGCAGGAAGACGACGTGCGGCATGCCCGGGATCACGCCCAGCAGCGCGATGATGCCGGCGGCAATGCCAAAAGCCCGCGGCGAGCCAAACACCTGGGTGCGGATCTGGCTGCCGATGTCTTCATCCTTGCCCACGCGGGAGACCACCATCGCGGAAGACACCGAAATCAGCAGCGCCGGGATCTGCGCCACCAGCGCATCGCCCACCGCCAGCACGATGTAGCTGCTGGCGGCATCGCCGGCCGACAGATCGTGCTGCGCCATGCCGACGATGAAGCCGCCGACGATGGTGATGAACAGGATCAGGATGCCGGCCACCGCGTCGCCGCGCACAAACTTGCTCGCGCCGTCCATGGAGCCGAAGAAGTCAGCTTCCTCGCCCACTTCGAGGCGCCGCTTGCGGGCCTCGGCTTCGTCGATCAGGCCGGCGTTCAGATCGGCGTCGATCGCCATCTGCTTGCCCGGCATCGCATCCAGGGTGAAACGCGCGCCCACCTCGGCGATGCGCTCCGCGCCCTTGGTCACCACCACGAAATTGATCACCACCAGAATCGCGAAGACGATCAGGCCGACAGCAAAGTTGCCGCCCACCAGAAAGTGGCCGAAGGCCTCGATCACCTGCCCCGCGGCGCCGGGCCCGCTGTGGCCCTCCATCAGCACCACCCGTGTGGAAGCCACGTTGAGCGACAGCCGCAGCAAGGTCGTCATCAGCAGGATGCTGGGGAAAGCCGCAAAGTCCAGCGGCTTGACCATCTGCGCCGAGATCAGCATCACCATCACCGCCATCGCGATGTTGAAGGTGAACAGCAGGTCCAGCGCCAGCGGCGGCAGCGGCAGCACCATCATGCCCAGCATCATCACGATGAACAGCGGCGCCAGCAGCGCCTTGAGCATCGCGGCATTGCCGCCGATGTACTTTTGCAGGTTCTGGAGCAAGGGAGACGTAGAGGAATTCATCACCGCGGCTTGTTGCGGGGTTGGGAGCCGAACTTGAGCCCGAAATGAAGGGTGATTGGGCAGGTGTTTTGGGGGAAGGCGGAGCGCGGGGGGGTTGTCTCGAACGCGTCCAGCAAGTGATCAAGGCCGAACGAATACAACTCGTTATGGCATACTCCAAGTCAATTATTGGAGAATTCCAATGCTAACGGTGAGCGTTCCTCCGGCCCGGACTCCCCATCTGCCTCGTGTCGCGGAAGCCGTCCACGACATCGATCGCGCTGCGATCGATGCCCGGGTGATCGCGCTTTTCGACAACGCCTCACTGCGCAGCCATGTCCGAAAGCTCGACAAGGTCGAGCTTTCAAGCGTCTGGCGCTTGACCCGACAAGTGCTCAGTCGCAAAGGGGCCGCCCTTGCCCAGCCCATCAGCCCGATCGAGATTCACCGTCGCATGCTTGAGGGCCTGGCTGGCGAAACGCTGTTGGTGTCGTCGGCCATGTTCCTGAACAACCTGGCGGATGCCGAGAAGTTCTTCGATCTGAGCTTCAAGACCATCAAGGCCCGCTTGGGCGGCTCTCTGGACATTGCCGCGAGCGAAAGGGCCATGCGCGCTGCTCGGACGACGATGACCGCCGCCGAAGTTCTTGGCAGCTACGATGCCGCCCGCGCCTATATGCACACCCGAAACTTCGCGCTGGGCGGCGCCACGCCGGCGGAGCTGGTCAAGACATCCGACGGTGAGCGCATCGTGCTCAACGAGTTGCATGCACAGGCCGAAGGCGGGCCGCTCTGATTTTGCCCATGCGGGTGTATCGAGCCACTCGGCGCCCTCGCGCCGCGTTTGACCCCCTCGATTCGAGCGCGTCGGTCGCTCGCGACGGCTGGCGCTTCAACGACAAGCGCAGTGAGATTCTGTACACCGCCGAGGTGCAGTCGCTCGCTATCCTGGAAGTTGCTGCCCGCCCTGGTTGGGACACCGTGACGGAACTGACCATTGCGGCTATCGAAGTCCCTGACGGAACCGTCCTCGACTTGTCGGATTTGGGAATCGTCCTGCCGTCGAACTGGAACGTCCGGCCGGCTGCCCCAAACGCCCAGAGCATCGGGGCTGAGTTCCTGGCGGCTGTGGACCGCGAAGCCGCCGCCGGCCGCCGGGTTTGCGGGTTACGTGTGCCATCCGTGATCAGCACGAGCGACCACAACGTCCTGCTCGACCCCAGACAGAAGAGCGGCTTCTCGGTCGCGTCGTGGTCTCGAATTCCATTCAACTGGCTCGTCGGAACCGCGACGTAGATCGTGGCTGATCGAGTCAGTGCATGTCCAGGATCGGTATCAACCACCGCCCTGGGGATCCAGATCAGCCGGCACATCGAGGCCCGGCATGTCGGCCATCGAGGGCACCGGCTTGGCGGCGGCGCGCAGGCCGTAGACAAACGCGAGCACCTGCGCGACGGCAGCGAACAGGCGGGCCGGGATCTCGCCGTCCACCTCGCAATGGGCATACAGCGCCCGCGCCAGCGGCGGCGCCCGCAGCACCGGCACCTTGGCGCCTTCGGCCAGCTCCTTGATCTTGAAGGCCATCAGGTCGGCGCCCTTGGCCACCACCCGCGGCGCGGCCATCGAGGCTTCGTCGTACTTGAGCGCCACCGCATAGTGGGTGGGGTTCATCACCACCAGATCGGCGCTGGGCACCGCGGCGAGCATGCGGCTGCGGGCCATCTGGCGCATGCGGGCCTTGATCTTGGCCTTGACCTCGACGTTGCCCTCCGTCTCCTTCATCTCCTGCTTGGCTTCTTCGCGCGTCATCTTCAGGCGCTCCAGCCACAGCCAGCGCTGCAGCGGCACGTCGATCAGCGCCGCCGCCAGCAACACACCCACCATCACCAGCAGCCCGCTGCCCAGCGTGGCCGCCACATGCGCGGCGGCGGCCGGCAGCGACATCTGCAGCGTCTGCACCAGCTCCATCAAGTGCGAGCGCAGGTACATCGCACCCGCCGTGCCCACGATGATGGCCAGCGTGCAGCTCTTGAGCACATCGATGAAATGCTGCTTGGCGAACATCCGGCCCAACCCCGAGATCGGGTTGATGCGAGAAAAATCGGGGATGAAGGCCTTGCGGCTGAAGTTCCAGCCGCCGCTGGCCACGCTGGCTGCCGCGGCGATGAGGGCCATCAGCACACCCATCGGCACCAGGAAGATCATCAGCTAGAGGACGAGCTCGCCCAGGCGCTGCGTCATGCCGGCCGGGCTGACGATCAGCGCATGATCGAACCGCAGGCCGCTGACGAGCAGGTGCTGCAGCCAGCCGGTGACCAGCGGCCCGGTGGCGGTGAGCAACGCCACACCCCCACCCACCGCCGCCAGATGGCCCAGATCCCGCGAACGCGGCACCTGGCCGTCTTCACGCGCACGTTTGATCTTGCGGGCGGAAGCTGGGAGATTGCGGTCTTGTGCGTTCTGGTCGGCCATGACAACGAAACAGCGAGATGCTGTGTTGCCATGTTGCCGGTGAAGGCGGCCAGACTTGAGCCGGAAAAGAGGGGCGAACCGGGTTGTGTTTTGCGCCGGGCGGCGCGTCAGGTCGTCTCAGGACGGGTCAAGGTGCGTTCGAGGGCAAATACCGCACGCTCAACACCCCCGCGATCGCGCGAATCTCGTCGAGCGCGCCCTCGCCCACCGGGCTGTCCACATCCACCAGCGTGTAGGCCATGTCGCCGCGCGACTTGTTGACCATGTTGTGGATGTTGAGCCCCGCACGGGCCATGGCGGTGGAGATCTGGCCCAGCATGTTGGGCACGTTGGCATTGGCGATCGCCACGCGGTAGGCCGATTCGCGCGGCATCGCCACTTGCGGGAAGTTCACCGCATTGATGACGTTGCCGTCGTCGAGAAAATCGCGCAGCTGATCTGCCACCATCACGGCGCAGTTTTCTTCGGCTTCGCCGGTGGACGCGCCGAGGTGCGGCAGCGC